>JACPOE010000051.1 GCA_016185105.1 Bdellovibrio sp. | reverse complement strand
GTAAGGCGTAAGCCGTTGCTTGGACTGAAGATTCATTCCGTGCTAGCGTGAATGCTATGAAGAAAGCGCGCGGAATTCCAGTCGGAAAAAAATTCGGTCTTGAAAATTATCAATATCCGGACAAGTTTGGAACTTGGTTAGGATATAAGCTGATTCGATTAGACCGGAAAAAATACCGAGCAGAGGTAGGACTAGATATTCGTGAAGACCATCTCTCTCCCGCTAAGAGGGTTCATGGTGGCGTAGTCTCCTCTTTTATGGATTATGCTTTTGGTGCTGCGGTATTTTCTAGCTTGGGTCCCAGAGATTTTTGCTCTACTGTTGAACTTAAAATTAATTATCTAAAGCCCATTGATTTGGGTGATCGCCTGGTGGCTAAAACCGAAGTCATCTTTAGGGGGAAAAGGCTTTGTGTCCTTCACGGCTACCTTTATAGAAAAGGGGACAAAGCGCCTGTCGCAATGGGTTCAGCTACTTTTAATATCGTCAGTGGCGGTCAATAGCCGAAAAAACAAGTGCCACAAGCGATTAAACCAAAGAGCCACCATCGATGGTGAGGGGATGGCCTGTGATCATACTCGCTGCTTTCGACGTGCACAGAAAATACACAAAATCAGCAATTTCCTCTGGGCGAATCAATCTGCCCAGAGGGACCGTCTTATCTACCTGATCCACGGTCATCCCAATGGCTTGGATTCGTCCAATTCCCATATCGGTATCGACCCAGCCCGGACAAAGCGTATTGACCGTGATTTTTCTGGGTGCCATCTCGTGGGAAAAAGCCCGCGAGAAACCCAAAACCGCGTGTTTGGCCGCACAGTAAGCTGTTTGATCCGGAACCCCCTTAAGGGCCAGGACCGAGGCAATATTTACGATATGACCTGTCCCATTCGGAATATGGGGTGCCCCGTATTTACAAAAATAATAGGTGCCATGCAGGTTGATGTCCACGATCCGATGCCACATTTCGTCAGAAGAATCCGGTGACAAAGGATTACTTCCAGAGAAGCCTGCGTTATTTACCAAGGCATCAATTTTTCCAAACTTTGCGACTGTCTGATCGATCATGGCGCGGACTTGCTTTTGGTTGGCTACGTCGCACTCGACAGTAAGGTCCGCTGGGCTTTCAGTCAATGAGGACGCCCGTGTCGCGCAGGTTGCTACGTTCCACCCTTCCTCTTTGAATCTGGAGACGATGGCTTTTCCGATTCCTCGGGACCCCCCGGTCACGAGGGCGGTTTTCTTTGAAGAGGGCGTCCGTTGATTTGGGCTCATAGAGATGATCCTCGCGTTTGAATCGCAATTCGATATCCCTGAAATCTAAAAAGAACCAGAGTTTTCTGAATCTCTAAATCTTAGGAAGAGCGGCTAGGAATCCAACCGCCGCTGTAAGCAAACCACCCAATAATCAGCAGCCCGACAAAAAGTACGACCGTTAACACGATGTACACCATATAAGGATGGGACCAAATCGAACCGGTGTGTTCTTCCTCCGGCCTTATGTCATTCTTGGGTGAGTCGGACTGACCCGATTTCAGCTGGTTTTGGGACATTTTTTCCATACAATTTTTTACATTGGGCGACAAACGAAGGCCAGCGTTTTCTTCTCTGAAGATTCGATGGCGCACTCAGATTGAATAAGATATCTTTTTTTCGGAAACTCCAGGGGGCACTATGATGGCTAAAATACCGGCTTATCTACGGACATATATTTCAGATCAAGATCCATCTCTGTATACAGCTATTGATCACGCGAGCTGGAGGTACATTCTAAAAATCTCCAAGGCGTTTTTTTCCAAATATGCTCATCAAAAATACCTTCGCGGCTTGGAAGAAACTGGAATTTCAACAGATAAAATTCCTCTAGTCTCGGACATGAGTCGCAAGCTCGAGAAGTTCGGATGGCGTGCAGTGCCAGTAACCGGATTTATTCCATCGGCTGTATTTATGGAGTTTTTATCCATGGGAATCCTGCCTATTGCTTGCGATATGCGAAAACACGAACACCTGGGGTACACTCCCGCGCCGGATATTGTTCACGAAGCTGCAGGTCATGCACCAATTATTGCTGACCCAGAATATGCGGCCTACCTGCGTGAGTATGGCGAAGTCTCTCGAAAAGCTATTTATTCTGACCAGGATATGAATGTTTACAATGCGGTCAGACACCTTTCTGATACCAAGGAAGATCCTGAGTCTACGGAACGGGACATTAAGGCCGCGGAGGTTCGTCTGGAGAATGCAATTCTGGCTCAACGAGATATCAGCGAAGCGACGCTGTTGATGCGAATGGGTTGGTGGACTTTTGAATATGGCCTGATTGGAGATCTAAAAAATCCTAAAATCTACGGTGCGGGTCTGCTTTCCTCTGTTTCAGAGAGTTACCATTGTCTAGGAGCCACAGTATCTAAAATCCCTTTTTCGATTGAGTGTGTACATACTGGGTTTGATATTACACGCCCACAACCCCAGCTTTTCGTAGCTCCGGACTTTCAGACTCTGGGGCGTGGACTAGAAGAATTATCTGAGACGATGGCATTTCGGATCGGCGGCTTGGAGGGTTTAAGGAGGGCACACAAGGCTGGGACAGTGACGACGACTCAGTTTGATTCAGGGGCACAGATCAGTGGAATTCTTTCAGACATTCGGGTCGACACGAGCGGACGGCCTTTTTACCTCAAATTTCGGGGTCCCTCCCAGCTCAGTGTTTATGACCACGAAATCGAGGGGCAAGGACCTAAGCGTCATCCGGAAGGATTTGGGACGCCCATCGAGCGGGTGACCGAAGCCGATTTGGAAAAAGCCAAAGCCATTGCCCGCGACGGAAAAATTCAGTTGCGATTTTCTTCAGGGGTTCAGGTGGAAGGAAAGCTCATTGGAAAGCATCTTGAAAAAGGGGAGCTTGTCCTTCTGACCTTCAAGGATTGCACCGTGACCTGCGGAAAAGAACTTCTATTCCAGCCTGAATGGGGTGAGTACGACATGCTCTGTGGTACCAAGGTAGTTTCCGTTTTCGGGGGGGCCGCAGATCGGGCTAAGTACCTAGATGCTACGGGCGGGTTTCACCAGACCCCAGCTAGACAGAAGTCTAATCTCACCCCAGAAAATGAAGGTTTGAACGCTCTCTATTCAAAAATCAGGCAGCTAAGGGAGGCAGGCGGATGGAATTCAGGCTCTCTTCATCAGCTAGAAGAAATATTCGAGACTCTGGAAAGAAAATTTCCACAAGATTGGTTGCTAAGGTATGAACTTCTGGAACTGATCGAAACTCAAAAGGCTCCGGTTGAAAACTCAGCAGAACTCTGTGAAAAGTTGCGCAAGAGTTTGACAGAGATCAGCAGGACTTCCTCTGAGTTAAAGGAAATTATTCAACGCGGATTAGAGTTATTATGAACAAGCAGTGGATTTTGATTGGAGCGATGTCGGCTTTTTTCGGAGTAGTTTTAGGGGCCTTTGGGGGCCATTTCTTGAAAGAGAGACTGACTGAAAAAGCCTTCTCCATTTACCAAATCGGAATCCAGTATCAGATGTGGCATGCTCTAGCGTTGATTCTTCTAGGAGTTTGGGGGGCATCCCAGGGTTCAATGGATACTTCCTGGCCAGGTATGGCCTTTTCAGCAGGAATTGTTCTTTTTTCTGGAAGCCTTTATGCTTTAGCTCTGACCGATCTCCATTTTCTGGGGATGATAACCCCTCTAGGAGGGGTTTCTTTTCTGGTTGGGTGGATCGGATTTGCTTTTTTAGCATTTCGCTCATAATCCTAGAGGGCCTATGTCGAATTCAGTCTCAGTAGTGGTAGAAACAACCCCTTTGCCTATTATTGCCAATGTCTCAAGAGTGGTGACTAAAGTAGTCGACCGGATTACCGGTGACCGTGGGGATTACCCACTTCTAGTCGCTGCCGCCTGTGTAGAGGCCCTGAAGAAGTTTGGGATCGAATCTCGGGTGATGTACGGCCAGGTTGGCTGGATCGAGATTTTAGAAGACATGGCACCCATTTGGGCCGGGTGTTGGGGGCAAAATTTCCATTTCTGGGTAGCCACCCAATATGGCGAAGTGGTGGATCTAAATACCAGCGTCGCACACCGGAAAATTTCACACGCCAATCCTCAGTTTAAGCCTCTTTATTCACCGCCGATGCTCTGGTCGGTAGAGGTTCCCCCGATTTATCGCTACCTCCCCGAGGGAGTTGCAGAGCTCGATTTGACGGAAGAAAGAGATCAGAAACGATTTGAGACGGTTTTGCAGGAAATCTCTGAAAAGTGCATTCCGGCAGCCATCGTCAACCAGAGTGTGGATGACCTTGAGTTTCCAAACGAGCCTATCCTTTGTCCTGGAAGAAGAGTCCTAGATGATTCAAAGGAATCTTTCCGTCATTATGATAGAGCGCTTGGGATCTTCGGAATCCCCTCTCCTCCTGATGTTTTAAAAGCAGGGGAACACACCCACGCTTAGAAAGCCTATTCGGCTTTTGGTCCTGCTGAGGAGTCTACCTGGGTCTCTTTTTGGTTCTCAACTGCCGCTGGAGCTGCAGCCAAAGGGGTAGATCTTGGAGCAATCACAAATCGATTTGGGTTGTCCAAAGCTAGGGGCTCAAGTTTCTTTGCAGGTTCCATTTCACGTGGAGGACGGGCTTTTCTTGGGCGTCTTGGTCTGAGGGCACCATGTCCTTCGCTATTTCGATCTGCAAGCTCAGCACCCGCTGCCTGAGTTTGTTCTGTAGGAGCCGCGATTTTTCCGCCATCAAATGAACGTTCGGGGCGTCTGGTCTTACCCTGCTTATCGCGGCGATTTCGGTCACCGTTACGACCTTTGCCTTTGCGGCCCTTTTCATTTCTGTCAGGTCCGGCGGTTCCACGTTCTTTTCCTTTTTTCTCCAGGGAAGGATAATACTCGGATAAAAAACCAACCTGTTTTCCAGGCTCACCCTTTAGAACTGTTCCGCTCGGAGATTTTTCGCCTTCATTGAGGGAAAAAACCAAGACACGCTTAAGGTCCGTGATTTTAGATTGAACCAATTCGAGGGCAGTTAGCAGATGGGTTAAACGATCACCCTCTACTTTCAACGCCTCTCCAAGAGCGGTTGGCAACTCTTCTGCGGTCTTCCCTTGTTGCAATAAGTCATTTCGGGTTTGCAAAGCTTGTTTAAGACCAATCGCGGTAAATTCTGTCAGGGTTTTCATAGGTAGCCGATTTAACACGAACAGCCTCAGAGGAAAAGCGAAACCAGATTGGTCAACTCTTTCACTCCACAACGATTCCCCTCTGAGATTGAATAATGAGGTTGAGGTCGGTTATACGTCTGTGATGGGCCTATCTCAATTCAAACGAGTTTTTCTTGGTCAACCTCTTTCTAATCAAATGGCATCCGAAGAACTGATTCCAAAGTGGAAAGCCTTGGCGGTTCTTTCCTCTGATGCGCTTTCGTCAGTAGCTTATGCGACCGAGGAAGTTCTGATTCCGTTGGCCGCTTTTAGCGTTCTTGCCGTGGGGTGGTCGATTCCGATTGCCTTGGCTATTTGTGCGCTTTTGATCATCATTACGATTTCATATCGCCAGACGATTGATGCGTACCCTTCTGGGGGCGGGGCCTACATTGTTGCCAAAGAAAATCTGGGAACTACCGCCGGCCTAGTCGCAGGAGCTTCCTTGCTGATCGACTATGTGCTGACTGTTGCGGTGTCTATTGCTTCAGGCGTCGAACAGCTAGCCTCTGCGTTCCCTGTGTTGGTCGAGCACAAAGAGCTTTGCGGTGCCTTTATTATCCTGCTGATTGCTCTTTTTAATCTCAGAGGAATTCGGGAATCTGCCAGTATTTTTGCGTTGCCCACCTATCTCTTTGTTGTGTCCATCCTAGTCATGATTGGAGTTGGCGCTTGGAAGGTTTTCCATGGTGTGGGTCTTCATCCGGTTACGGTGGTTGATCAGACTTATGCCGCAGTACCCTTGTTTTTGATTCTGAGGTCATTTTCTTCAGGCTGCGCAGCTTTGACGGGAGTAGAAGCAATTTCGAACGGGATACCTGTTTTTAGGCAACCCTCCTCAAAAAACGCCAAAATCACCATGCTCTGGATGTCGGGAATTTTGGGGACCCTGTTTTTAGGGATCACCTTTCTGTCTCATTTATTTCAGGTAATGCCAAAGGCGGATGAAACAGGCGTTTCTCAGTTGGCCCACGCTATTTTTGGAAACTCCTGGCTGTATTATGTTGTGGCTGGATCCACCGCCTGGATTTTGTTTTTGGCGGCTAATACCAGTTACGCAGATTTTCCGCGGTTGTCGTCTCTTTTGGCCAAGGATCGTTATTTGCCCAGGCAGCTAGCCAGTTTGGGTGATCGACTCGTATTTTCGAACGGAATTTTAGGACTGAGTGCTGCTGCGATCATGCTTCTCTTCCTGTTTAAAGGCGAGACCCACCTCTTGATTCCGCTTTATGCAATTGGGGTTTTCTTGTCTTTCACACTGTCTCAGGGGGGGATGGTCCGTCACCACCTTAAGGAGAAAAAACCGGGGTGGATGCGGTCTTGTTTTTTCAATGGGCTAGGTGCTGCTACAACTCTGTGTGTTCTTTTGGTGATTGCTGTAACGAAGTTCAAGATGGGCGCTTGGATGGTGATTCTTTTTATCCCGCTTCTCGTCTTGGTCTTTAACCGAATCCACATCCACTACCTGGCTGTAGGAAAAGAGTTGTCCTTAGCTGGTCTGGCTCCGCCGGAAAAACTTCAACCCTTCAAACACACTGTCATCGTGCCTATTTCTGGGATTCATCGGGGCGTGATTGATGCTCTCCGGTATTCCCTTTCTATTTCTAGTGACGTTCGAGCTTGTTATGTTGAAATCGATTCCGCCGCGACTGAAAGGATGCAGGTGGAGTGGAAAAGGTGGGCTCACGAAGTTCCTATTGTAGTTCTTAAGTCTCCTTATCGGTCAGTCATTCGACCCCTGCTGGATTATTTGGACGATGTCGAACAGACAGCACACGGCGACGTGATTACCGTGATTATTCCAGAATTTGTCACTAAAAAGTGGTGGCACCAAGTCCTTCATAACCAAACCGCATTTGTAATTCGTGCGGCCCTGATGTTTCGCAGGGGGAAGGTCGTTACTAGCGTTCGCTACCATCTCAGAGGGACCTGATTCAGGAGCTAGACTCTGACGGAGTGGGTGATAAAGAAATTGCTGTAACTGCGACCATTAGAACTAGCGCAGCAATAACCTGAACTAGGTTGAGTGGCGTATTTAAGAATGCTGTATTCAAAATCACTGCACCGATCGGATAAATAAGTTCGATAAAAGCACTTGCGCCAGCCGATGTTCTGGCGAGGCCCGCGTAATAGAGAAGAAATGCCGCTAATCCAGGAACCAGACTTAGATAGAGAATGAAAAATGGCATCCATCCATGAAATAGAACCGGCAAAGTATCCAGCAAATCGGGTCTCACAGTTCCAGTTTTTTGAAGAAAGGACGGTGCAAAAAATAAAATTAAAGTGAGCGCAAAAAAGCCAAAAACAAATCTCCAAAACGTTGCCAAAAGAGGGGGAGTCTTTCTTACCAGAATTTTTCCAGACACGGTGGAAGAAGCCCAGAAAAAGGCCGCCAATAAAGCGTAGCGAACCCCGATTGAACGAAGTTTTACATCGCTTAAGAAGTCAAAATCCAAATCCGGAAAGCTGAGCAGGACGCCAGCGGCTAGGGCTACGAGACAAAAAAGGTAAAACTTTTTCATCGGACGCTCGCCGAGAAAAATATAGGCAATCACCACAACCATAATAGGTTGGAGCTTTTGTAGAAGAACAGCAACAGAAGGATTTACATAACTCATGCTGGCTGTAAAAAAGGTTGTTGCAAGGGCGGAGCCGCCAGTACCACTTAGTGCAGCACAGAAAAATTCGGCTTTAGAAAGAGAAAAAAGTTTTTTTCCAAACTTCTTCAAGATGAAAGGCAAACAAACCAGCAGAACGAGAATATGTTCTAAATAAACGAGTACGGCCGCATCTACTTTTTCCCCTGCAGGAAAGCGGACCAGCGCATCGGTGGCCCAGACGAGTGCTGCTGTGCCGATCAGAGCTGGCCCTAATAGTTTTTCTTTGTACAGATTCACAAATCCTCTTTTGGGAGATAGATTTTTTTCTTCCAACTTTGAAATGCACGCAGGGCCTGTTCGGCCATCTTTCCTCGAGACTCGTCCTTCTTCAGACCACTCACGCCTTCAAAGTGAGCCGGATCGAACAAACCAAAATGAATGTTGGATGGACTGTAGTGATCCGGGTCGCTGCCAATGACATGTCTGAGAAGGGCTCCCAGCGCAGTGTTGGCTGGAGGTGCTTGGAATGGACGCTGATTCACTTTTTGTAATATGAAAAGGCCGGCTAGAAGACCGATAGCCGAAGACTCGAGGTATCCCTCTACTCCGGTGACTTGTCCCGCCAAAAAAATATTCGGATAGCCTTTGAGCGAAAGGTCAGGACGAAGAACCCGAGGCCCACACACATAGGTGTTGCGATGAATGGAGCCCATCCTTAAAAACTCTGCATTTTTCAAAGCAGGAATCATCCGAAAAATTTTGCCTTGCTCGCCGTATTTAAGCTTGGTTTGGAATCCAACGAGGTTGTAGGCGGTGCATGCCTTGTTTTCAGGACGAAGTTGGACAACAGCAAACGGCCTTCTGCCGGTTTTAGGGTCATCCAGGCCAACCGGCTTCATGGGTCCAAAGCGAAGGCTGTCTGCTCCTGTTGCGGCAATAGCCTCGATCGGCTGGCATCCTTGGAAGAAGATTTCTTTTTCAAAATTCTTTGGCGGAACCTTTTCACCTAGAGAGAGTGCTTCGACGAAAGCTCGATACTCAGACTCGTTCAGGGGGCAGTTTAAATAGGCCGCTTCTTCTCCCTTTCCATAGCGATTAGCCAAGAAGGAAGCTTCACGGTCAATGGTCGAAGCGTCCACGATAGGCGCAATCGCATCATAAAAATAAAGATCCTTCGAGTCGGTAGCTTTTTCCAGCCATTCAGTTAGCTTGTCCGAGGTGAGAGGGCCCGTGGCCAGAAGTGTGATTTCTCCAGGAGTTGGAAGTTCGACTTCCCCTTCTACAAACTCAATCCTTGGGTGAGACCTTAGTGTCTGAGTGATTAAATCAGAAAACCGCTCTCGATCTACCGCAAGAGCTTCTCCTCCGGGAACCTGAACTTTTTTCGCAGTTTCCAAAATAAGGGAGTTTAACTCGGTCATTTCTGCTTTTAACATTCCTGGTGCAGACTGAGGGGAAGCTGATTTAAATGAGTTACTGCAGACCAGTTCACCCAGCTTGGAGGACTTATGGGCAGGTGTCATCACTTTAGGCCGCATTTCGTGAAGGACAACTTGAAAGCCGCTTTGGGCTAGGAAATAAGAGGCTTCGCTGCCGGCTAATCCGGCACCAACCACATGAACTCTTGGACACTGCATGCAAGACGGGATAGCATACTTTACTACGGAGTCCAACGAACCTAACTATGCTAGATAGAATCGTAGATCTTTTCTTGTTGTTTTCAGGGCCTGCTCCCTATCTTATTGTTTTTGGAATTCTACTCCTTTGTGGCTTGGGGTTGCCAGTGCCAGAGGACATCACCTTGGCAGCCGCCGGTTTTGGTGTCTATTTGGGATTAGCCAATCTCTGGACAATGATCCTGGTGGCTTATCTTGGCATTATCATTGGAGATTCAACTATTTTTTTCCTAGGCGCGACGCTAGGAAGGAGACTCACGCAGATTTGGTTCTTTCGTAAGCTCCTTCCTGAGAAGCGCTTGGCTGATGTTCGAGTCAAGTTCAACAGCAAAGGTAACCGGCTCATTTTTATGGCCAGGTTTATGCCCGGCCTTAGAGCTCCAATCTATTTTTCGGCCGGGATGCTCCACCTTCCCTATAGGGTTTTCTTATTTTACGATGGAATGGCTGCTCTGATCAGTGTTCCTGTAATCATTAGTGTAGTCGATCATTTCGGAGATCAGCTGGCCCATGTTGTTACTTTAATTAGCCGTGTTGAACATGGAATAGTTTTTGTTATTGCGAGCGTGATTTTTGTGGTGGTAGCTAAATGGTATCTACGCCACCGCGGGAAACGCAAATCGGTAACTAAGTCATGAGATTAAACAAAACCTGGTTGATTGAAATTTTTGGACGTTTTCTATTTCGGTTTTTCTTTGTCACAAGTTTTCTGCTTTTGGGGTCCTTGGGGCTAGCCGAAGACGTCGCTTTTTTGAAGAGTAGTCAGGAATTCATTGGATTCAAGCGGGTAAATCGGTTGATGGAAGGCCGTTGGTCTATGCTTCTTTCGGCGATCCCAATGCTCAAAATACGACGTTGGTTTTTTCGACAGTCCATGGAGATGAAATTACACCTTTGTATGTAGCGCTCCAGTTAGCTCAGTGGGTGCGGGAGCGTCAGCTTCAGTTGATTAAGACTCGAGTGGTTATAGCCCCCCTAGTCAATCCAGATGGGTTTTTTCGATCCCCCCGGACGAGAGTCAATGGCCACGGCGTTGACTTAAATCGGAATTTGAATACACACGACTGGGAATCCAAAGCTCACCTTTACTGGCGGACTCGCTATAAAAACGACCCTCGCAGAAACCCAGGGCCCAAGCCCCGTTCTGAGCCAGAGACCATTTTTCAGGAAGAGTTGATTTCAAAAGTGAAACCTCAAAAAATTCTATCAATTCATTCACCGTTAAATTTTTTGGACTACGATGGACCCACCCATCTTTCTCTGTCTAAGTTTCCGAGAGAGTATGTCATCGAATGTGAAAAACTTCGCAAACGCTTGAACGCAAAGTCGAGTGTTTATTATCCGGGCTCGCTAGGGAACAGGGCTGGGCAGGAAATGGGAATTCCTACGCTAACCCTCGAGCTTCCTTCGGCTGATCCAAAAAAAGCCGATATTTACTGGAGAAAATTCGCGCTAGGGATTCGAACCATGATTCAATTTAGTGTGCCTAACTATGCAGGAGAAATTAAGACTCCCCGCGGCGGTTAGGTAGGGCCTGTGGTTTTAAAAGAAGGATGCGAGCTTCAGTGTACGGGGTGTCGGCATAGAGGCCTCACAGAAGAGCAGAGCCTAGCTCAAAAGAAGAGCTGGGTTAAAGAGCTGTTTTCGAACGAGTTTGGTGAAATTTCTGCGATAAGGACCGTTCATGGAGAAGAACGTTGGCATTATCGACGGAAGGTTCTTTTGCATGCTGAGTGGCAAGATGGAAAGGAAAAAGGGCATTGGAAGTTTGGGCTTCTTCGTCGAGTCCATGGGTCTTTTGACTACGAAGTAGTTCCGATTCATGACTGCCCAATTCATCAGGTATCGATCAATAGACTTCTTCAGATCTTGTCGATGCAATTGCCCATGCCCGATAGTTTTCCACTTGTGAATTTACAAATATCGGGAACGGTTTTGAGTTTCGTTCTGAAAACCTCAAAAATGCCCCAGGTCCCAGCAGTGAATTGGGAAGAGATTGGCGTAAGTGGGGTGTATTTCAATTTGAATCCAAGTGCCGGAAACCGGGTTTTTGCGAACAAAGGGTGGCATTTGATTTGGGGAAACTCAAAGGCACAGGACGAGGGGTGGATCTATGGTCCTGAAAGTTTTACGCAACAAATTAAACCGCTGCATCTCGACTCGGTTGAAAGGGTGAAAGCTTTCTTTTCAGGGTCCGTAGATCGGGTGGTAGACCTTTACTGCGGCACGGGTCGGACTCTTTGTGAGTGGCTCAATCTGGGGCTTTCTTGTGTAGGCGTAGAATTAAATGGGGAGGCCCTTGAGTGTGCACGACAGAATTTAAAAAAGACTTCTCCCAGATTCGCTGACGCGACCCTTCTACGAGGACGTTCGATCGAGCGGCTTCCTCAAGTCCAGAAGTGGTGTGATGTAGGAAGAGGCCGAGTAGGGGTCTATTTAAATCCACCTCGAACCGGGTTGGAAAATGAAGTTTTAGAATGGGTTACGCAAAGGTCTGATGCCACAAGAGTAGCCTATCTGTCTTGTAATCCGACTAGTCTGGCTAGGGATGTTAGGATTCTGGCTCGTTCGGGTTTTTCTGTGGTAAAAATAATTCCATATGACTTCTTTCCGCAAACCCATCACGTCGAAGTCTTGGTTCTATTGGTTCGAGAGGCATCTTGAGTTTTCAGCGGCCCTTTTTGTTTTTCTACTACTCTGGGTTCATGGCAGTACTTTAGGCCTCAGTGATGACGAGGCGTACTATTGGGTATTGGCTCAAAAACCTTCATTAGGATACGCGTTTCATCCTCCAGCTGTAGCTTGGATGATTGCTATTTCAGAATTGTTTCTTTCCCCTTTTTTTGGGCTCCACTCGGAAGCGGTGGTTCGTTTCCCTGCCGCGCTCAGCAGCGGATTCATTCTTTGGTTAGTTCTAGATTGGCTGAAATTCAACTATCGGGAAAAGAATCGGCATTTCTATCGGACTGTAGGACTCATCCTGTCTTTTTTCGGTTTTTTCGGTCTTTCCTGGATGGTCGTACCAGATATTCCTCTTTTTTTGGGGTTAACTCTCGCTTTTGTGAGCACCTACCGGGCTTGTGAGGGAGGATTTCGGAGTCGAGACTGGGTGTTTTTGGTGGGGGGTGTTTTTCTAGCTCTATTAGGTAAGTTTTCCGGTGTCTTGGTCGGGGTTTCTGCAATTGTTTGTATTGCCCGCTGGGGAGTTCGTGGCAAGAGAAGGTTTTTGATATTAGCTGTTCTGTTAGGGATGGCTTTGGCGAGCCTGCCGACACTGGTCTGGAACTCTCAGCACGAGTGGGGATCCTTGCTTTATCAGATTCGAGACCGGCACGGTGGAAGCTGGTCGGGAATTCGGTATTTAAGGTTTTGGGCAACCCAGCTCGCCTTGGCTGGGCCATTTGTGATTGTTTCTTTTTTAAGTTTTATTTTATCAATGTTTAAAAAGACTAAATCGGATCGCTTAGTCTTGTTTGGTCTTGCATGGGCGCTACCTCCGGCGACGGTTTTTCTTTTGCAACCGTTTTACGCGGATTTCAAACCCCATTGGGCTTTGGTTGTTTGGTGGCCTGTTTTGTTGGTGCTGGTTCAGCAGTCTCAGAAGAAGGCTCAGAAGTGGATTAAGGCTCAGCTGATCTATGGGTTAGGTTTTGGAGCAGTGCTGCTATTTATTTGTCATTTTCCAATCTTGGGCTGGCTAGGCGTCCACCCGAAGAACGACGTGACCAACGATCTTTTCGGGTGGAAAGCTGCTGCTTCCGAACTTGAAGAGAACCGAGAGCCACTGCCTGAAGTTTTGGTTGGATCTCGCTATCAGACCGCAGGGCAAGCAGCATTTAATTTTCCAAAAAGGAAAGTTACTTTTCTACCCCGCGATCGTAAGGAATTTGATGAGTGGCCGGATTTGAAAGTCTCTCACACATTGGGGCCGCAGCCTGTCTCTTTGAATCAAGAAGTTCTCTTTGTCAGCGATAGCAGGTATAGCGCCGAGCCGGATTTTAAGAATGCCAAGTGCGAGAAACTGTTTAGATCCCCAAAAAAGAGGTTTTCTCTATCAGTGGGTTGGATTGATATTTGGCGATGCCGTCCCAGCTGATGCAACGGGTTGCGAAGTCGGAATCACACTGACGAGATCGTTTCGTACCCATCCGAAGGCGTTGGATTTTTCAGCAGCTGGTTTTTTAGCGGAGGTTTCAAGTTTTTGGAGCTGAAGTTTAAACCAACGGTCGCGCCAATCTACAACGGCATACTTGCTATCAGCTGTGACGGTGCCGATTACTTTGAAGTCCATGCCGGGGCCGTTATGAATGCTGGCGCGTTTGGCTCTGACTTGAACGACCATTTGATTTGACACGGTATTTTGAGAGGGTTCCGGTTCTCCCTCTTCCGCAATTTGACGTTTGTCTTTTATTGGCGCAGTCGCAGTCTCTTGAATTTGATCTGTGATGACTGGAGAGATCGCGATGGGCGCTTCTTTTTCTACCGCCGGTGCAGTAATTTGAGATGGGGGGATAGAAACGCCACTCACAGGTAAAGAAAGGGATGCGTGCTCATCTTCTTTGGCCGCTGCTGTGGGTAGAGGGCGCTTTGCTCTTTCCCAGAGAGTCTGTGCTTGCAAGTAAAAATAGATTCCGGAAATGATGGCCAAAACGCTGGCTGCGACTATGCCTGCGGGCAGAAGGCCCTTCCTTTTCTTTTCGTAACCTAAATCGGGAAGGGGGTCAGGAATTTGAAAATCAAAAGTTTGAGGTGGCGTTGCTGTCGGAGCTTGAACGGGCGCCGGGACTTGTGTTGCAAGAGCTGCCATTTTTTCCTGAGCCGATGGAGGCGGAGGTGGCATCCGAGTAGGAGCTGCCTTTGGAGGAGTTTCCATGTGGCGAGCTAGGTTGCGAGTAGCGCTTTCACTGATTAAGCCATCTTTCGGATTGAGGGAGCCTTCCGGTAAAATAATATTTTCGCCTGGAGGAGCTTTGTCGACTTTAATGACATTAATCTCTGCTCTTCGGACCAGTGCAAACCCTGCACATTTGTAACATCTGGAAAACGACCAACCAGATCCGAAAGCTTCATCCTTAGCCGAAAGTTTGATTCCACAATGCGGGCAGTTCCATTGCATGATTAGACTCTCCTAGTCTCTATTAGGATCATAGCGAGGAAGAACTGCGTCAATAGGAAGAAACTACCGGGTAGAAACTGCCGGCGCTGAAGCTTGAGGTAGAGCCTGCGGTGCAGCCTGGGATTGCTTGTCACCTAGGGGCTGATTCTTTTTTTCCAGTGCTGCAGGGGCCTCGACCGTGCCTCCTTTTTCAGAAATCGGGACAGAGTCGACCGATGGCTCCATAACTCGAATGACTACCCTTCGGTTCTGAGCCAATGCAGTCTCATCCCACTTTCCGGTGGAACCTCTGGCTTCAGTAAGAGGCCGGGTGTCAGCATAACCAATCGCAGTCAAATGGTCGGGTTCAAACCCGGTGGCCAAAAACATCCGAATCACACGGGCGGCACGGGCCCCTGAAAGCTCCCAGTTGGAGGGATAGACTCCACCGACGATCGGGCGGTTGTCTGTGTGGCCCTCAACTACAATTCGATAAAGTTTTCCTGTTGCTAGTTGGCGTTCGCCGAGGCGAGTGATTATTTTTTCGAGAATCCGCCGTCCTTCGGGGGATACGTCTGCACTCAGGGTGTTAAAAAAAACCGTTGATTCAAAGACAAGCGCTATTCCATAGGCATCAGTTTTTAGGGTTACCGTTTTTTCAAGTCCTAGCTCCTGCAGGACCTGGGTTGCATACCTGGCGAGCTCTTTTGTTGTAGAAACGTATTCGCCACCAAACTGTTTGGACAAGGCTTCCTTAAAACTATCGTATTGAGGAGTGTCTAATTTGCACATGCTAAATAGCATGATGAAAAATCCGCAAAGCAAGGTCATCATGTCCGCGTAAGAGACTAACCAGTTGGAATCATCATGAGGCGGCGGGAGATGAGATTGCACTGAATCGGGTAAAAACTGGGGCTCGGGAAGGACTGGTTTTCGTTTAAACATCCCTCTCCTTGCTCCTATCCAGCGGTTGGTTTCTTAGTCACTCTTTGTTTGGGAAGCAGATAAGAATTGAGGCGCTCACGCATGGTGATTGGATTTGCCTGTTGTTTTAAAAGGACAACGCCTTCCAAAATCAACCGTCGAAGTGCGATCTCCTCATGTGTTCTTTCCGTGAGGTTCTCTGCGATAGGTATGAAAATCAGATTTGCCATCGCAATACCCCAGAGTGTGCCAATCAGGCCGACTGACATTGCGGGTCCGATTAGCTTTTGACTGTCGGGTTGGCCAATTTTTTGGAGCAGTCCGATCATTCCAAGAGTGGTTGCCAAGAGCCCGAATGCAGGTGGAAACTTGCCAATAATTCGAAACATGTTTGCTTCCTGCATGTAGCGGGTTTCGACAGTTTTAAGGCGTTGTTCGAGAGTGGCGCGAAGCTCGGGCTCGGTAAGGACACCAGTGACTACTAAGGAAACGGATTCTCGCAAAAAATCATTTTTTAGGGCCGGAAGCATCTCGGAAATAGCAGTGCCTCCGATTCCTGATTTTTTATTCAGTTCGAGTAGGTCTGTGATGGTTTGTTCAAAGTCCACGGTGTGACCGAAAATAATTCGCACAAAGAAAACCCTGACCAATTTCAGAATATCAATAATTGGAAAGCTAATTCCCGCGGCTGCCAAGGTTCCACCACACACAATCAAGATCCCGTGGTAATCCATGAAAAACCCTAAATCGGGAGAAGTGAGAGTCAGGGCCTTATACATGACAGTGATGCCTATACTAATTCCTAGCAAAGATGAGAAGTTCATGACTTGCCATTATCCTTTCTCAGCACCGTTTGCCAAAGCTGGTACTGACTAATGACGTAGTCGTCATCCAGAGCTCTAAGTCTTGAGACAAGAGTTTTAATAGCACTCATGTAAAATCTTAATTTTAAATCCGCTGTTTGATTCAGAAATTGGATGAACGCGTCTTTAGAGATGTAGAAAAGATCTGCGTTTGATAGTGTTCTTACCGTCGCCGAGCGAGGATTTTCGTCAACCAAAGACATTTCGCCAAAAAAATTTCCGCTCCTAAGTTGTCCTACGTCGTAATTTTCTCCGGTGAGCTTATTGGTTTTAAGAATGCCCACTACGCCTTCTAGAATAATGTAAAGACCCCAGGAAAGTTCGCCTTCGATGATAATATTAGTGTGTGGCTCATAACGGGCCACAGCTCCAACGGAGATCAACTTTTCCAACTCTTTTTCATTGAAAGGCTTTAGAAGGTTAATATCGGAAAGCATTTTAGATGTGGGCTTTTTAAGTGATGTAGTTACCATCCGGACACCTTTTTGATTGCGATTGCTTGAGTGGGCTCGTTTTCGGCTGGAGCCGCAGTGGACTGAACTACATTGGGTTCAGGAGTTCCTTCCGAGAACATGCGTTCATTGGTTTCAATCAGATTGATGTGACCGTCGTTGGCGAGAACTTTGATCCTGTTAAGAATTTTTCGTTCTACGTTTTGGTAGGTTTCGCGACTGAGTACACTGGCGTGAGCAATTTCCTCTTCAAGTTCTTCCACCAACTCTTTGGGAGACTTCACAAAGATAATCTTACGAATTTCGTCTGGTGCGCCCTTAAGAAATTGAATCAATTCTTCGTGCTTCAGGCTTAGGATCACCTCAAGGAGCTGGCCGTCGCGCAAGTAGCGGAGGGTATCCATACTCACCAGCTTAGCTTTAACGGTTCGAGCACTGTCGGGGTTGCTGATTTCAAGATTCTTAACCACAGTTTTTTGGAGATCCTGGCCTGTTCGTTCAAGGAGGCCCACCAAGACGTCTGAGCCAGGCAAGGCTTCTGTATTCAGCTTCGGATTGTCACGGCGCTTGCGTTTTAGTGCATTAGCGACGTTGAAAATGTAGTCCCTAGGGAGGTAATCAATTCTAGAAAGTTCATTTAGGAGCTGCATTCGAATTTCTTGATCCATTTGAGTATAGATTGCCGAGCGTTTTTGATGATCCACTTGAGTCAGAACAATGGCTTTGACCGTTATGGACTCGGTTCGGATCAATTCCATAATTTGCAATCCGTCCATTTCGGCTAGGAAGTCAAAGAGGTTGGAAGACCGATTCCCCATGACTACTAGTTTTCCGGAAACGGTCCGACTATGTAGTTTACGCAAAAGCTCCAATTTCTGATCTTCAGTCATTTGAATCGGATTTCTTGCGTAGTATTCCATCAGTTCATTGATGTCTCCTTGCAAGCTAGGATCTCTCAGGAGCTCAACGACTATTCCTTCACCAAAAATATGAATATATTCGGAGGTGACCTCGACCCCTTCCTCTGTGAGGATTCTTCCAAACACCTGTTTAGCAACACGGGGCTGCTGGCCGAAAGCATTGACCAGATCTTCATAGAGTCTTTCAATTTCATACCTTTTGGAAAGAGTTCCCATACGATCGATCCGAGTCTCGTTCGGATCTATCTTTACATGGGACGAATCCGTAGAAGGTTCCCCAGGGTAAGTCTCCATCATGCGTTGAGGCTGAGCCATCCGCGTGGGGGAGGTGGACCTAAACCCCGTCAGGGCAATAAAAATTAGAAGAGCGAGAACTGCGCAAGCAAAGACAAGGCCGTAGACTTTAAACTTTTGGAGTTCTGCTTGTACTGCGTCTCCGCTTTCAACCCGTTCGATTTTTTCTACGCGCGAATAGTTCTCGGCCTTCTGGCTGGAGTCGACAGACTTTGAAGTCTGACTCGATTTCGAAGTGCTTTCTTGGGAGTTCTTTTCTGAAGACGTTCTTTTGTCAGAGGTCTGCCTTTTTTCTTCCGATCTCTCTGAGTTGGTTTCGGCAATTCCTCGGCCCAAACCGCTCCGTCCATAAACACCGTTTGAAGTGACGTCGTTGAGGTCGGCTTTCGGGAATTTCATCGACTTTCCGGATAAATTGACATGGCGGAACGAATTCGTTCTTAGGCGTAGCATCTCTAAGATGTTGTTCTGTTCTTCCGGTAGAAGAGACTCGTCCATGAGGAGGGTCGCTGACAGATTGCGGATACGGATCGCTGTGTCGCCCTCCTGGATAAATTCTCCGTTATTTCCGTATTGGGCTTCCTCACCATTGACTACATCGGTTTGGAGATCGAAATCAGCCAAAAGGCATTTTCCGAGACAAAACTGACGAATGAGTTCCTCTGCGGTGTTCGTGAATTGCTTGGTGACCCGGTCTCGGAGTTCGGCCACCTTGCCCTCTGAGCCCTGAGGCAAGGGAAAGTGGGTGATTTGTTTATCAATAGTGACAGGGTAGTCTAGATTATCTAGGAATTGATGAAGCAGATCCAAAAGTTTTTGTTGAGAGACCGGTCCGACTTTGTCACCGATAAGGAGTTTTACGCGGGCATCAGTCGGAGCTAAATCCTTGGCTCCTCGCAGTTCAACGTCGTCAAAACCAGGGAGGATGTCTTCTTGGACTGCCAGGCCAACTTGGACCTTGATGCCTAAGAGCCGGCACTCGTCATGACAGTATTTCTCGATCAAGGGCTCAATTAACTGGCGAATTTGTCTTTCAGCTGTTTTGGCAGTGATTTCCTCTGTGTTTAATTTTCCGTAGGCCGGTGAAAATTCCAACCCAAAAAAGCTAAGAGCAAGCAGACTCAAAAGAATGGCTTTCATTGGGCCACCGCCTTTGTTGCTACTTCTTTCCTTTGAATAAATCTCCTAAGCCCTGCGTTGGTCGGGTCAAAGCGGAGGGCTTGGTTCCAGGATTTCAATGCTAACTCCCTACGACCCATACGATCTAGAAGGGTACCCCGCATTTCATGGAGTTTCGCATCGGTCTGGTAGAGCTTTAACATTTCGTCGGTTTCAAGAAGAGCGGCCTCATATCTAGAGAGCCGAAAAAGCTGTTTAATCCGATCAAGGCCTGCGAGGTAGCTTCCGCTTTTTTCGGTGTTGGTGTCTTCGCTGCTCTCCGCGAGATTTAAAGACTGTTCAATGGATTGGCGGCGACCTCCGTTTTCTGAAACACTTTGAGGGAATCCAGAAGTGATTTCACGATCTGCCATGCTTGGGGCGCGATCTTTATAGGTTTCATCGAGTGAGTCTTCCCCACTCTGATTAGCACCTGTTGCGGGAGTTCTTCCTTCTTTGAATGCTGGTGAGACTGGTAAAACGAAATCACTCATCTGCTCGGTGTCTGCAGGAAGTTCGACCTCGACTGAACGGTCACCTTTTTTTGTCCGAAGGACGATGTTCTGTCCAGTCTCTGCCCTGCTGGCAGGGCGGTAATCGGCGAACGGATTTGAGATTGGCTTCGGAGCTTCCTTACCGGGACCAAAAATTCCGTTTACTGTTGAACAACCGTGGGTGCATATCGCAACCAATAGAGCAGCAACTAGGCCTCTCGCCGATAAGGAACGCGCTAGTCTCTGTCTAAAGCCATCAAAAGAGCGCATTGACTCCTATCCCGTACTCTATTCCTGAGATCGTCCCGCTCGTGCTTCCCGACACAAAGGCTGAAGCTGCAGGGCGGTAGCCTAGAATCGCCGAAATCCCAAAGTGTTTTCCAAGTCGCCATTCGTAGCCAAAGCGAAGCAATCCACCGAGGAAGCCCGACGCATAGGTGCCACCGAGAGCAGCAAAAGCACTTCCGCGAATGCTGTTATAGTTTTCTTCCTCCCCTATGAAGTTCCATGCGTGCACAAAAGTTAGAGTTAGATTCAGACCCCAAGCGGCGTAGATATTTTGAGCAGAAACGCCTACGCTCGAGACCATTGTTGTAGGATCAACATGATATTCTACTTCGAATCCGACTTCTTTTTTACGATTGTCATACCGCTCCATCATTCTATAGCCTAACGCCAGCGTTCCGGTGTTTTGTGGAAGGTTGGGTTCGAACAAGTAATACAAAGAGAATCGATGGAGGACTGTGGGCGTATATTCAGTTTGTCGTCTTGCGTCGTCGATTTGGTTGTAGTCAACACCTCTACGAAAGGCAGCCGCCCTGGACGACTCTGAGTTATAGCTTCTAGACCAGACTACGCTGCCAGTATCTGGGTCTGAAATATACATAGAAAGCACAATGCCAGTTGGCTGATAGGAAAATGCGGAGTCCAGAAAGTGGGAGATGCCCGCGGTTTTTGCAATTCGAGCAAGTTCAGCGGGATTAGTATCGGGTGAGGATACGGTCATTTGGTCCCCGTTCAGAGTTGTCTTCCTGGCTTTGCAAGGTAGGCATTGAAGGACTCGGGCTTTTGACGTTTTTAAAATTCTCTCGGTAATGAGTAAGTCCAAATGGTTTTTGAAAGAGGGAGGAATGTTTTCGCTAGTGGCGATATTTCTAATTGCAATGTCTTTTAGGCCAGCGACATTTCCATTCTTCAGATCGTATTCAAAATCTGAAAGAATATCTTCCAGAACATCATAAAAATTTCTATCGCCTTCTTTGGTTGAAGTTTGCGATGGAGGTTGAATCGAGTTTGCCGAACTGCTCGGTGCCGAGGTCGGAGCACCACCCGACTGTGTCGGTGCCGCGCTCGCAGAGGTGCCGGCGGCATAGCTGCGCCCGATCAGCAATGGGCAGATCAGAAGAGCAAAATAGCTAATTCTTAAACAGTGGTTCCACACGGGGAATTTGAGGCCTCCTTCCTCCTCTGATTATTCGACTCAATAATCGTTTTACTTAAGGAAAAACTGTGGGTTAGGAATTCCGGGCGGAAAAGAATTCCTAATCTTTAAGGCTTATGTAGGTTTTTATAATGGCTTTATATAAATAATCCGATGAGGAATTGACATGGCTCAGTCGCGTAAATTGCCTACCTTCGGAGTTTTAGTTTTAAGTGCCGCATTAGGAGCGAGCTGTTCTACTACGCGCCTTGCACCGGCCCCACCCCCGCTGCCCCCTTCCTATTCGCAAGTTCCTCACCCTGAAGGAACCGATGTGGCAGATTTGGTCGCAGTGCTCCGCTCCCCTGATTATCCGACGGATGTTGAGTTTCCAAAAACCTGTGACAAAGATTTTAATCAGCTCAAGGACGCCACGGTCAGCGAGAAGGAACGGACCGATGGTATTCGTGAGCTTTTACGAAGAGACCCTATCCACTATCACTGGTGTTTTTACGGTAAATTGATGGCCTTGGAGAAAACACTGGGTGAGGTTCAATACGTCGATGAGAAACAAAAAGCAGTCTTAGATACCTTTGACTTTCTTGTCCCGGTGGCTCGTGAATTTGCTCACGAGTACCATGATTCAAGATATCTACGTTGGGCTACGAACAAATATCGTAAATTGAGTGAGTGGATCTTCTATCGTAAGCTGAACCTGACTCCTGCTGGTACGGCAGAGTTAGTGGAAATTGCGAATCCTTTTGGTTTGTGGAGAGATCCTTTTGTAGGAACTCCTGTATTGGATAAGTACCATATTGCAGAACCCGCTGCGCCAGCTGTGGCAAATTCCACGTTGGTGCCGAAGTTTGGTGCTGAACCAGCACCGATCGAAGTTCCCAGCGGTATGCAGAGCCTGGATCTGACTCCGCCTGTGGCTTCAACCGCGCCGGCCACGGCTGATATTCCAGTCTCAGGAGAAATTCCGGCCATTGATCCTACTGTTTCGGCTGAAAATTCAGCCTCTGGTGCTGGCGCATCGGATGATATTCCAGGCGAGTTAGTGGCCCAAACCCCTAGTGCACCTGCTAATAACAGTCTAGCTGCTCCTTTGACTCCTCCTGCGACAACTCCAGCTGCTCCTGTGGCATCTAGAGCGCCTGACCCTGCTGTCGTGAATGCGGCACCTGCCGTGCCTAATACAGTCGCTCCTGCTCCATCTACAGCGACCCATTCACCTGCTCTTGCGGCACCCGCCGTGCCAAATGCAGCGGCCTCGGTGACCTCTGCCGCTCCTAATTTAACCGCACCCGTCGCACCGATAAATAGTGGATCTACAAACGTAGCACCTCGCTCACCCGCCAATTCAAAATAAAATAGAAGGAATTAGGCCGCTGGACGGTTAGAGTCTCGATCAGACGAGTCTATCTCTTTTTCTGAGTGATTCAAAAAATGAGACCGGAGTTCATCGATCCGAAGCTGCGTGTCCGGATGGATCGAGTTCAACATTTGGGGAGCGGCCTGGGTGTGTTGGTCCACTAAGATAAGGGCTTCTGCAAATTTATCCAGAGGAACCCCTAAGGAGCTGATTGTGAAGACATCTGCTTCAAATTCATGCCTTTTCGTCTGAGAAGCAATTACGCGGAAGCTTAAGATAAAAGAAAGAAGAGCTACTCCCGGGCCAATTAGATCAATCGCCATAGGGCCGGGAATGATTTTTTGAAAAAAGAAAACAGAGCCCAAAGCTGCTACCGATGTGGCTCCGATTAGAAAGAGAGTCAGGAAGATTCGCCTTCTCGAATGGGCTAAGTAAACCCGTGCTACTTGATTCAAAACCAAGGCTTCCAGTTCCTCTGGGGGCAAAGCTTTTAGCATCCACTTTGATATAGCTAGAACTGGCCGGAATGGGCCTTTCGCGCTGTGGAATCCAACCCAGGTGAGCGTCGTGACTTTAAACTGTTCTAAATTAATAATTAAAAAAAGAGGGGGTTTAAGCCTCATCTTATCGAAATTTGCATACAGTCTAGCTAGCAGATCAGGGTCCTCTGCGGTCGAATGCGGAAGAATATTTTTTAAATAGAGAGGTCCCAATGCGTAGTTAATAAAAAAACCCATTGCTACACCCGCTATTCACCAAGAGATAGCGGTTCGAAGTAGAATTCCCAGCACTTCTTCTTGTGGAGCTTCTGAAGAGTTTTCTGGTTGCTGGAGCGGTCGTATTTTCTTTTCTAAGTTGGATTGAATGGAAAGGTGAAACACAACGCTTAAGATAAAAATCAAATTTACCAAGAGTGGAAACTGCTCGCGTAATTCAGCAGAAGACAAAAAGAGCATGAACTGAAGAAGAAGGCCCAGAATTCCGGCTATTCGGATTTTTTCATGTTCTACTTCTCGTTCATAGTCTGGTTTTTCTTTTTCGAGCGCCTCTAAATGGTTTCCGAAGTAGTCGGCCCAAAGGGCGAAGATGACTACTGGGATTGCACACAAAATAGCCAGCGCTCGGAGTGAGTTTTCGGGACTGAGGACTTCAGGATCCATATTGAATTATCGGCATTTTCTTGGGATGGATAAAGGGATGGGAAAAACAATGCAGCTTGTTAAGGATATGCTCTCTGGTCAAAGGTTGGCCTTAGCGCGAGTGATTTCCAAGATTGAAAACAGGGACCCTGATCTTTCTGAGCTCATGGCTGGAATTTACCCGAAAACCGGGCGTGCTCAGATCTGGGGGATTACGGGTCCGCCAGGAGCAGGTAAATCAACACTGGCCGATCGGATAACGCACTGCTTAAGAAAAGAAGGAAAGAAAGTGGCGGTTGTTGCGATCGATCCTTCTAGTCCATTTTCTGGTGGGGCGATCTTAGGAGATCGTATTCGCATGCAAAGTCACACCGGAGATCGGGGCGTTTATATTCGATCTTTGGGGACCCGTGGGCGCCACGGTGGCTTGTCTCATGCTACCAAAGAGGTGGTCTTGGCCCTAGATGCGGCTGGTTTTGATCGTATTTTGGTCGAGACTGCAGGGGTAGGCCAAACTGAGTTAGATATTCTCAAGCTGGCTCAGAGTATTTTGGTGGTTTTAGTTCCCGAGAGCGGTGATTCCATTCAAGTTATGAAGGCCGGTCTGATGGAAATTGCCGACGTTTTTGCGGTGAATAAATCAGATCGTCCTGAAGCAGACTCTTTGGTTCGTGAGCTCGCTACCATGCTTCAGTTAGGCGTGAGTCTACAGCCACACGATTCTGAGAAGAGTTGGCTCGCACCTGTTCTTAAGACTCAGGGCAACAAAAATCTAGGTGTGGAAGAGTTGGTGGCCGAAATTGAGAAGCATCAGGAATATTTGACGCAGACAGGAAAAAGAGACCTTAAGGTGCGGGATTTTCTTATGAATGAGGTCAGCGATATCCTGGTTGAAAGACTCAATCGTTCCCTTAAAGGAGCTTTCAATACCTCGTCTGGAGCCGAGCTTTTAGATCAACTGGTATCTAGAAAAATCGATCCCTATCAAGCCGCAGATATTATTTCGAAGGTCTGACCCTTTGATTTCATATGTAAAATTTAATGCTTCAATTGGATTAATTACCTGACAAAAAAAGTCTAAAGTACTTAGAGTAGTTGACCGATTAAGTACGTGAACGAGGCGCTTTCTGGGTGGTCAGAAGATGTCTCGGGCAGGGGTACAGCAAATTCCTGCCAAAATTAACGCGTTGTTTTCTCGGGCTAGGGGACTCTATTTGTTTCCTAGAAACCAGAGGAGGCAACTTTTTTAAGAGGTGCGTATGGGTGTACGTATAAGTACCAATGTGCAGTCCCTTGTGGCTCAACGTCATTTGGGGATTAACAGTGCACATCAAAAAGACTCCTTGGAGCATTTGGCTTCTGGGTCTCGAATCAATAAGGCGGCTGATGATGCGGCTGGTTTGGCGATTTCGGAAAAAATGCGCGGCATGGTCCGATCGATCAGACAAGACGTCAGAAATGCTAGTGATGGAATTTCGATGATTCAAACTGCTGAAGGCGGGATGAACGAAATCGGAAATATTTTGACCCGATTTCGTGAGCTTGCGATTCAGGCAGCATCGGATACCTTGGGTGATGAAGAAAGAGGGTTCATCGACAAGGAAGTTCAGCAGATGAAACAGGAAATCACTCGTATTTCTACTTCAACTGAATATAACGGAAGAAAGCTTCTCAATGGTGAAGGCGAGTCTCTGGATATTCAGGTGGGAGCACATAATAGACCCTTAGAAGATCGATTTGTTTTTGATACATCAAAAGCAAATGCTTCTTTGGATCATCTTAATTTGGGAAGTTTGTCAGTTCTCGATAAGGAATCTGCTCGTGAGAGTTTGGATACCATCGATGAATCTGTAAAGCTTCTGGTTGAGAACCGAGCCGAACTTGGGGCGCTTCAAAATCGTCTCCAATCCGCTGTCACTAGTTTGAATATTTATGATGAAAACATGTCATCGGGGATGAGCCGTATTCGGGATACCGATATGGCCGCTGAAACCGCTGAACTTGCTAAAAATAATATTCTTACTACCGCTGGTGTATCGGTCCTCAGTCAAGCCAACACAAACAACATGCTAGCACTCAAACTTTTGTCTTAATGTGTCGTAACTAACACACCAAACACCTGGGGAGTCGCCTCACAGTAGGCGGCTCCCTTTCTATGCCTGCTTAATTTACTCAAGTATTTTTCCATTTCACCGATAGGTCATATGTCGACGCTAATGTGAAATAGGAATGAATCCTTTGGGTCCACTTCTATTGGCATCAGCGGCGACTTTTTCAAAACGTCTGCCGACTGTACCTTGCTGTTGCACGAGGCGGTTTCCTAAGGTCCGTACCGGATTCTATCCGGGGCCCAACTTAGTTCTTCGAACTGAGTTGCCGTCTTTTTCAACCTTCTTCAGACGTTTTTAACTCGGCTCACTCGAAGGCACACGTGTGTGTTCGCACGTACTTTCGCGTGATTTTTCCGGCGAAGCCTTGAGCTTCGTCTTGCGGAGGAACGTCCTATGGGCTTAAGAATAGGCACCAATATTGGTGCCGTATCGATCAATCGTATTTTGGCGCGAGAAGCTGAGGAGCAGACAAAGAGCTATCAGCGACTTGCATCGGGTCAACGAATTCTATCTGCCGGGGATGATGCGGCTGGTTTGGCGATATCTGAATCCTTGCGAGCGCAGATTCGTTCTATGCAACAAGCAGAACGAAATGCAAATGATGGAATCTCCTTCATTCAGGTTGCTGAAGGGGGACTAACTGAAATTAGTAATATTCTTATTAGACTAAGAGAGTTGGGGATCCAAGCCGGCTCAGACACTATTAGCGATCGCGAAAGAGGATATATTGCGGACGAAGTTCATGGACTGGTCGAAGAAGTAGATCGAATTTCCAATCAGACGATCTTTAACGGTGTTCAACTTTTGAATGGAGAATCTTCAAAAGGGATACTGGATTTTCAAGTTGGAATTAGAAATACAGAACATGATCGAATTCTCTTTGATACAACTCTGAGCGATACAAGATCTGAGACCTTAGGGATCGATGGTCTAGACTTCGAAACCATTGATAGTGCGCGCGAAGCATTAGACCAGGTCGACGAGTCTATGGGAAAGCTGTTTTCAATTCGTGCTCAGTTGGGTGCGATGCAAAATAAATTGCATGCAACGGTTCGAAATCTGAGCACTGGAACTGAGAATTTGCAGCTCGCTCGTTCGCGGATAGCGGATACAGACATCGCTAACGAGGTCTCTCAACTCGTTAAAGAGAACATTCTTCAAGAAGCTGGGGTGGCTGTTCTGGCCCAAGCAAATATGTCGCCACAGCTTGCTCTTAAGCTTCTCTAGTTTGAAAAGTGTGCCCTGAACTCACGAACATAGGTTCGTGAGATCTTAAGCCCCCCTCCGAAAGTGCCGAGCTTTCGGAGGGATCTTACTTTGGTTCCTTGCGTGCCTTTAGTTTTTTCCGGCCAATGGCGGCTTTAAGAATCCAAGGAAAATGGCGATAAATCCAAACTGCTAGTTTTCCAGGCCAAGTGATGATCAGTTCTCTCTTTCGTTTTACAATAGCCTCGACAATTTCTTGTGCTGCGGTTTCAGCGGTAACTCGCATCCAACGAGGAACCGGATCCTTCTGTTCTTGGTGGAGCTTTCCCATATTGTCTACTTGTCTAATCTCAGAGTCTACGAATCCGGGGGCAACCAGAAGAACCGAAACCCCGTGGGCTTTTAATTCTTCATAAAGAGCAAAACCTAAAATATTAACAGCAGCCTTACTCATTCCATATGGGGACGATCCAGGCAATCCGATGACACCCGCTACACTACCGATGAGAACCAAGACGCCTTTGGATTTCTTAAGCTCTTCAACAGATGCATAGATTGTGTTGAGGAGGCCAAAGACATTCACTTCAAATTGTCTTCGGTAGTCTTCAACCGTCAGGTCGGTAAGGTTGCCCACAACACCGAAGCCCGCATTGGCAATGACCACGTCGATGCCACCGAATCGGTTGGTTCCCTCGGTTACGGCTTTTCCAAGGAGCTCTTCAGAACGAACATCTCCTTCGACACAGAGAACCTTTTCGCCCGAGGGCTGTATTTCTTTCGATAATGCATCGAGTCGATCTTTACGGCGTGCAAACAAGACGAGATTTGCTTTTTTTTGTCCAAATTCAAGGGCGAGGGCTTTTCCAATTCCCGCAGAAGCCCCTGTAATCAAAACCGTTTTATTTTTTAAGGTATCCATTTCCAGCCCTTCTTTCGTTGGGAAAGATAGCTCTAAATGAGGTCTGGGTAACCCCTTTTCAAGAAGATTCAGTTTTTACCCTTACTGGACGAAAAGTGAAGTGGAGGCGATGTGAAAATTGGCTTAGTGACCGGAATTATTGGTTACCCACAGGGAGTGCGAGAAAAGCAAGATGGCGGTGGCGCGCCCGGTCACGGTGCTTCTAAAGAGTCTCCAAATCGCCAAAAAGGCAATGAATCTAATGAACCTCAAGCTGAGGTGAGCGACCCGGCTAGCGATGAAGATGTTGGAAAAGCAGTTCATGATTTTCTTACGGATAAGCAAACTCAAGCAAATGGATTAAGTGCCACGATTGATGGTCATGGTCCCGGTCTAAAAGTTGTCCTGCGGGATGGAAATGGGATTGTCGTGCGCCAACTGTCGGGGCAGGAGTTTTTAAAGCTCCGTAGGTCCGTTTCCAAGGAAGCCCCTGTTTCCGGAAAAATTCTTGATCAGAAACTCTAGTCTAGATAGTACTATGGACTTTCATGAGTCTATTGTTCATTTCAGATCTCCATATCTCCGGTCCTGAAGATCCCTACTACAATGCCTTGCTTAAGGTTTTGCAGGAGCGTCCTCAGTCGGGCGACACAGTTGTATTAGCCGGGGATGTCTTTGATCTTTTTGTGGGAAATAAATCAGTTTTCAAGGATCGATATTCCGAGTTTTTCGAGATTCTAAGAGCCTCGATTCAAAAGGGCGTTGAATTTCATTATATCGAAGGGAATCACGATTTTTTGATCGAGAAAGCATTTGAGTCCATTCCTCAATTGAAACTCCATGCGACTCATACTGAGCTCAACGCGGGGGATAAGAAGTTTTTTGTTGCCCACGGTGACCTGGTGGATCGCTCTGATTTTGGCTATCTCCTTTTACGGCGGTTTTTTAGAAGTTTTGTCATGAAGGCTTTTGTCACAGTCATTCCTGGAGAGTGGCTAGACGAATTTGGAAAGTTCAGTAGTAAACAAAGCCGAAAACGCAAACCGATCCTGCCCAGCGAAATGCCCATTCAAAGAATGGAGCGACTAAGAAGGGTCTATCGGAGTTTTGCTGCGGAGCAGTTGGCCAAAGGGTTTGATTTTGTAGTGCTGGGACACTGCCATGATCTGGATGAAATGATTTTCAATATTGGGGGTAGATGCGGACAGTACGTCAACATCGGGTTCCCCAGGAATCATGGGTCTTTCTTGTCTTGGACTGAAGGTGACGAAAAGATTCAACGTGAAAAGCTCAGTGTGCCCGATTCGGCTTCTTAGCGATGCGCCATCTTTAGAAGTTCCGATGCGTTTTCAACGCTCTTGCGAGTCAGCTGCGGACCTCCTAACATTCTAGCAATTTCTTCTTTTCTCTGAGGTTTTTTCAAGGGTTGAATTTCAGTGAGGGTTCGTTTTCCATGGACAGTTTTTTGCACTACCAAGTGGTGGTCTGCAAACGCTGCCACCTGGGGTAAGTGGGTGATGCAGATGACCTGATTGTACGTCGCTACTGAAGCCAATTTTTTTCCAACCTGAAAGGCGGTTTGGCCACCTATTCCAGCGTCAATCTCGTCAAATAGGTAAACACCAATTCCTCCTCGATCTGCAATTACTCTTCGAATAGCAAGCATGAGACGCGAAAGTTCTCCGCCGCTCGCAATTCTACCGAGCGCACGACTGGGCTCTCCGTGATTGGTTCTCACTTGAAATTGTACGGTGTCGGCTCCCATTAAAGTCCATGTGGAAAAATCGCTGGAATAGGATAGTTCTATTTGAAACCGCGCTTCACCCATTTTTAAGTCTCTCAGTTCCTGGGTGACAGAGTCCGATAAAAGTTCGGATGCTTTCTTTCTTTGTTTGTGTAGCCGTTTTGCTTCTTTTAGAAGAGTCTCTTCTTGGGATGGTAATTCGGCCAGAAGAGCTTGAATCCTTTCATCAGTGTCGCCGAGAGCAAGAGATTCGTTCAGGATTTTTTGGTGGTATTCCAGTATTTCTCCTGTGGTTTTACCGTACTTTCTTCTTAAATCAGCGATCAAAGAGAGTCTTTCCTGAACCAAAGCAAGTTTTTCTGAGTCTAACTCGCCCCCAACTGTGTCGATATACCTCTGTAGAGACATGGCCGTCTCTTCAGCCTCCGCCAGCGATCGCTCCATGGATTCCACAAGGTTCTGAGTCCTTGCGTCCACTTGAGACAATGCGCGTAACTTCAGAAGAGCTGTTCTTAGGAGGTGGAGAGCGCCTTCGTCTTCTTGATCTAAAAGCGGCAGCGCAGCAGCGGCTGTTTGAACCCGATGGTGCGCACTTTGAAGCAAGAGTTTTTCTTTTTGTAAATCTTCCTCTTCTCCAGCAAGAAGGTTGGCAGCTTCAATTTCCTCTGTTTGAAATTTTAGAAAACTTCTTCTCTGATTGCGTTCGAGCTGAGCATCTTGCAGTCTCTTAAGATCGTTTCGAAGTTCAGATATTTCTTGCCATAAAGTTCTAATTTCTGCAGCTTTTTCGGTCAATTCTCCGTAACGGTCAATCAGTTCAAGCTGAGTGCTAGGTTGTAACAAAGATTGATGTTCATTTTGTCCGCAAAGATCAATCAATCCCATGCACACTCCTTGTAGAGCGTGCAGGTTGGCTAATTCGCCATTAATAGAGATTCTATGCTTTCCACTGCGATTGACGCTTCGTTTGATGATGAGCTCGTCTGAAATATCTGAAAAGCCCTTGCTTTTAAGGCGTTCTCGAATCCAGGGAATATCTGAAATGTTGAATACCCCTTCGACAACTCCTTCGTCACACTCCGCGCGAATGAGATCTAAATTTGCTCGACATCCAAGAAGTAAGGAAATCGCTTCTAGAATAATCGATTTTCCGGCACCGGTTTCACCAGAAAGAATATTTAGGCCCTTTTGAAACGGAATCTCAGCAGAATCGATAATGGCAATGTTCTTAATCTTAAGAAGCTCCAGCATTTAATCTCGGGCTCCAAATTTTAACTTCTCGCGCAGGAGACCAAAATAGTCTCGCGTAGGTGAGGAAATAATTTTTAGATCATGTTTCTTATATTTCCGAAGGACTACGATGTCTCCCTCTTTCATGTCAAACGCATCCTGACCGTCTAGGGTCAGAAGAACAGGTCCTGGTCTTTCGCTCAAACGAATCCGAACGGTTGAGGTATCCGAGATCACCATGGGGCGCAAGGTTAGGCTATGAGGACCCTGTGGTGGTGCTAACAATGAGTCCATCGGCTCGGACCTGGTGCACCCACTTGTCATTCACCCAGACTTCCAGGCCGATAATCCTGGCAATTGCACCCTTTGAGACAACCGCATCGTTGACGACGGGGCCTTGAAAGACGATTTTATTTTTCCGCTGTAACGTGACTTCTAATAGACTCCGGTGGTTGATTACAGGTGGAAGTCCTTCCAGAATATCGGACAGTGTAAAAATAGCCTCGTTCTTTTTGATTTCAGTGAGGAAGCCAAGCTGGCCCATATTGATTCCCATGATAGGTACACTTTGAGACCGCATCAGTCTGGCTATGCTAAGGAAGGTGCCGTCGCCCCCTAAAACAACAATCAGGTCGCAATGGTCAACCAGGTCTGGCTTTTCTAAAATTCGGATCTGCTTTTTTCCGCATCCTAGAACACGAATTTGGTCACGGGCAATCAGGGCACTCTCTTCCGAGAAGCAGACCTGGATTTTTTTGGAGATCAAAAATGCAGTAATTTCAGACGCTAAGGCCGTGGCTTTAGGCTGGTGGTGTTTGATTACGAGTCCGACTTTTTTAATTTTAAGAGAAGCAAGTTTTTTAGCCATTGTGCTATGTACTTTAGCAAAGCACGTGGGAAGTTGTCATAAGTTTATTACTGGAGGAACCAGGTGGATCAGTCTGAAGATCTTTTTCAGTTCGCGGAGGGGGACTTATCTTCTCATCCAGGAAGACCGCTGGCTTTTCGAATGAGGCCCGAGTCTTTAGAAGAAGTGGTGGGCCAGGAGAAGGTTCTAGGAGTCGGTAAGCCTTTGCGGCAATGGATCACGACGGACCGTGTTCCATCAATCATCCTTTGGGGGCCTCCCGGTTGCGGCAAAACAACAGTAGCCCAGGTCATTGCCCGCCAAACACATTCTTATTTTGAAACGCTTAGCGCGGTACTTTCAGGGGTGAAAGAAATCAAAGAGGTTGTGGCAAAGGCAAAGCAGAACTATTCTTTGCAACGAAGGAAAACTATCCTTTTTGTTGATGAAATCCACCGATTTAATAAAGCACAGCAGGATGCGCTGCTTCCCCATGTTGAAGATGGCACAGTCACTCTCATAGGAGCGACCACGGAAAACCCTTCCTTTGAGATTAACTCTGCTCTTCTTTCGCGTGCCAGGGTGATCCGTTTGGAAAGGATTTCTGTTGAAGGATTGGTTCAAACCTTGAAGCGGGCCTTGGAAGATCCGGTTCGGGGCTTAGGAGGATTTTTACGTCTTTCTCCCGAATCTCTGCAGTGGTTAGCGGAAAATGCTGAGGGCGATGCTCGAAGAGCTTTGACTTCATTAGAAGCAGTCGCGCTGGGTGCAAAGGCCGACCTTTCTGACCAAGGACTGATTTTGAATTTGGAAGACACGAAGGCGGCTCTGGAATCAGCAATGGAGCGCCAGCCTTTGCCTTATGACAAAAATGGTGAAGAACACTACAATATTGTTTCGGCGTTTATAAAGAGTCTTAGAGATAGTGATCCCCACGCTGGGCTCTATTACCTGGCCCGGATGTTGGAGAGTGGCGAAGATCCGGCTTTTATTGTTCGACGAATGACGATTTTTGCGTCGGAGGATATTGGAAATGCTGACCCCCGGGCACTTAGCATCGCTATTGCCGTAAAAGAGGCCGTCGAATTTATTGGAATGCCAGAATGCCGCATCAATCTTGCACAAGCGGTTACCTATTTAGCTTTGGCTCCAAAAAGTAATGCAAGCTATTTGGGAATCGAAGAGGCGATACAAGAAGTCCATCGTACTGGTGCCCTGGCAATCCCCTTTCATTTAAGAAACGCCCCCACTCGGCTTATGAAAAATGAAGGATATGGGCGGAATTATCAGTATGCCCATGCACGGCCAGGTGCACGCGTTCAACAGAGTCATTTGCCCGAGCCCCTCATTGGACGAAGGTTCTATCTGCCAAAACCAGTAGGACTGGAAAAGCAATTCAAAGAAAAGTTGGATCTTATTAATTCTGATTTTGAAAAGAACTCAGATTTAGTTTAGCAGTCCCGTGACCGTACTAGGGCAGGAAGAGCGACATCGCGCCAATTTTGAATGTTTTCTCGAAGACCCTCGCGAATTAGCGTTCCGAGTTCAGCGGTTTTTTTGGCCTCTTGAAGCTTTAATAGTTCCTGTAAAATAGAGAGCAGGTTGTTTTCTAAGCCGTCCAAATGAGGAACTGAATTGGGTGTGATATTGAAAATTTTTTTCACCACCGAGATGCCCTCGGTAAGAGTTCCAATTCCATCCATAAGTTTAGAGAAATCAGCATAGAATTTTGAACTCTTTGAGTTTGTTCCAATTCTGGCACAAAATTTCTCTAGGAGATCCGAAAATTCAATCAGATTCTGTAGTGTATTTTCTGCTATCTCTCTAGGGTGCGCGGTGAAGACCTCAATCGAAGTGAACTCAGAATAGGGCGTTTGCGCCAATGCCCGTTCTTGTTTTTCGCTAATTTCCGAACCGTTGACTCTAAGAGAGGAAATATAGGTGTGATCCGGAACCCACTTCTCCTGGACATAGCTGATGACTTCCTTCAGGGGTGCACTTTCGGAGAAGGGGATTTCTATTCTGACTCCATTTACAACACAATGATTCATTCTCATATCTCCTGAAGGGTTCTTCTATTGTTCATTTCCAATCGATCGTAGAGTGGTTCTCGGTAGGGACACTGGCTTTACCAACTCTAGGGTGTGGGTGATCCATTCCTGTAGAATCGAAAGGCCATCATAGATTCTTTTGTAGCAAGCAGCCGTTTCTCTTCCCAGTTCGGCAAGTTGATCACTTTTTAAATTATGCATGAGTACTTTTGCTATTTTCGAAAAGGGCTTCAGCTGGGGTTGGGCATGAGCGACTCGGTCCATCAGACTTTCAAGTTCAGCAAGCGTCGCACCTAGCTTCTTGATTTCTTCCCGATCCTCAAGGTTCATGAGTTTCTCGGATCGTAAGGAACTTCCTTTTTTGGAGAGTTGTTGTGCGGTAGTGCAAGCTTGTTCGCAGATTTTCTGTAGGACCTGGGTGGCATCTTCCACCGTGCGGAGTGCCTGTATCAAAGAGGGGCTGATCGATTCGCGTACAATCTCCGCGCCCATCTCCGGCACCCATCCGCAGTACCAAGCTCTGGCAATATGGCCTAGTACCATGGCGCTCCAATCTTGAATGTCTACCTGTCTCGAGATCAGAGGCTCGTAAGATACTCCGCCGCCTTCCTGTGCATTACGAATGGTGGAACGATAGGCTTGTGTAGTGAGTGACTGATCGGCCCATCCCAGCTGTGAGAGGTGAGTCTGAAGAGAAATTTGCCTCCGATGGACCCACTCCTGACACGCATAGGTCCATACTGCGTAAACAGCTTCGGCGGACGCCGTGTGGTTTTCTAGAGAGAGGGGCAAAACTACATAGTGGCCATTTCCATAAGGTCCATTTTCAATGTAATAAGTCTTTTGAGGATTCGAAATATTAAGAACTCGGACTCCTAACACGCTAGCAAGGTGAATGACCGCTGAGTCAGCTGCAAAAATCCACTGGCAGCGGCCTACGGTGTAAACCCATTGCTCAAAATCCGTTTCTCCCACACAGTCCAAAACGCGTGTTCTTCCCGCAGAGTCTAGCGGTAGGGATGCTAGCAGTTCTGCGCATTTTTCCCTGTCTTGCTCCGTTCCTAGAAGGACCAAATTCCAATCAGGGTTTCTTTGAAGAATGAGGGAGCAAAGTCTAGCCCATTTCGTAGGAGGTAGGCCCTGAAGTTGAATGCCAATCCATTTCCTAGTGGGATCATCCAATATTTTTCTAGCTGACTTCTTTTGAGAAGTGAGAGCGAAAAAACTCTTCGAAGTCACCGGCGAATCTCCGTTAGGCATTGGATCACCCAGATGAATTTGGAGTGCCGTCAAAAGCTGAGTAGTTAAGATGTCGGTCAGGTGAATGTTTTGGGGCGTATGTTCTTGAACAACCCCCTGAACGTATTGGCTCCAACCATCGGGAGTGTAAAATGAAGAGTCTTTTCTTCGTGTGTACCCAAGCTTAATTCTTGCTGGGATTAAACAAGTCAGGAAGCTGCTCGCTTCTGAAAAGGTCCAGTTGATCACCATATCCCATGGATCGTTAATGACAGGGCTCAGCCAGCGAGCGATATTTTTGAGGGCTTCCTTTTGATCCTTCTCTCCCCTGAGGTAGGGACCCAGAAGGTCTTCGGTGGATAAAGTAAAGACTGACTTTAACCACGGAGTACGCTTCGCCGCGTCCGAGAATGATTCTCTACATAAAAAGTGAATTTCTAGATTCGGGTAGAGCTGCTTGGCAGCACGTAACGCCATCAAGCTCTGGAGAGAGTCTCCAAGGCGGGCCATCTGAATGATTAGGCAGCGGACCGGTTTTTTTTCTTCAATGGGCTGGCTGGATGCACTCATTTGAGCTCCTCCGCTTTGGCCTGTGAACTCTTGTTCGGCTTCTGTTCCCGAACAAGGGCTTCTAAAAATCCTACAAGTAGGCCTTCAATATCTTTTTTCTGACCTTCGGGATTTTCAATGATTTCTCCCATCAGCTGGTTAATTTCTGCGGTCATTCTAGTTCCGTCGTCCATGGCGGTCCTTTCTCTATTTTGTCACGTTCCCAAACTGATCTAGGGTCTTTAAAAGCTCGATGGCTCCTTGGTGGTCTGGTTGTAGCTCTAAAACCTTGCGGGCAGTCTTATGTGCGTCCAGACTGCGCCCATCATGGTATTGAAGGCCTGCCAATGTATAAAGCAGGCTCGGACTGATAGGAGTTCGCTGTATGAAGTTCTCCACGAAATGCGCCACTTTAGTGAACTTTTTAAGTTCGTATGAAACCTTTACTAGGTTAAACAATGCAGGTGGATTATTGACTTCAATGTCGAGAGAACTACAAAATGCCTCGTACGCAGCGTTCAGATCTCCCGAGCGCATGCGCGCACTTCCCAGACCTGCTAATGCTTGATAGTTTTTTGGATTGGATGCCGTGGCATCTTGAAAGTGTCGGATGGCCTCAGAGAGGCGATTTTCGTGTAGGCATAAAACACCTAGATTGGACCTGACGTCGTCAGCAGCTGGGTCTATTTGAAGGGCTTGATTGAAATGCCGTTCGCAGTTTTTGTTAGCCCCTTCTACTGCCGCTATCCCTTGTGCGCTCCTTAGCCAGCAGTTTCCCGCCGCTTTATGGAGGTCGAACTGGGTTCTAGCCGATAGGTCTTTTAAAAGGAGTGCGCGGTCAATGGACTGTGCAGCTTCTAAATCTAACCCTTGAGCGATCAACAGAGAGATCAGCGCCTCACTGCACTCCAGGGTAGGCGAGAAGGCCAAGGACTCCACATAGTAGAACTTTGCTTCGTCTGTTTTGCCTTCTCTTTCGAAACACTGGCCTAGTTTAAAGTGACAAAATCCAGTCTGTTCCCCGGCGCTTGCCAAGGACTTATAAATATTTCTAGCCAAAGCGGTTTCCCCGGCCTCGGTTAGAATCTCAGCATTTTTTAAGAGGTAATTGACGTTCAGCTTTCCACTGCTGAGATGGATTTTCTCTGATTCAGGCTCGTCGGTGGATTCGGTCTTCTCCTGGGTTTCATTGGGTGCCTTAGGGCGAATTTGAATCAGATATTCAATGACTCCCGGCTCACGGCTCTCAGTCATGTCTTCGAGGATTTCCTGTAGAGTTTGAAATCGGGTCATCGAGTCGGAGTGGCTGGGGATAGGAATGATTTCGCCGATGTCATAGTGTGCCGCATCGATTTCCTGCGAGAGCTTATCAGATAATTGCTGAGCTAGTTTCGAGGAGGGATTCCCTCCTGATCGAATCATCTCATTCATATCATTCCAT
>JACPOE010000042.1 GCA_016185105.1 Bdellovibrio sp. | reverse complement strand
TTACTGGGGTGGTAGACATGGGTACTCTTTTTCATGTGATCCTGGGAACTGCCGAACAGACTTTGGTACCGGTCTGGGGTGCTCTTTTTGTCTTGCGCAGCGACGGTACTAAGTTCCGAAGGGTACGTACCATTGGAAAGGAAATTCCAGTGGATCCCTCTTCTCAAAATCATAAGAATGGATTCAGAGAAGTCCTCGCAAGTCAGTCATTGCTAAAATATGCGGAAGATTCAGCTCGAAAGGGAAAGTTTCCTATCCTTTTAGACCAAGTCTTAGAAAACGAAATTGACCGGTCTGCCAGCCGTATCCAGCGAGAAAATTACACGAGCCTAATTGAAGGACTAAGGGCGTTGGGCGGAAATCTTCTGATTCCGCTTTTTTCATCCGGAAAAATGCTAGGATTCGTGGTTCTGGACGTTCCCTCTCCTCCCGAAGCCTGGGGAAATAACTGGGGTCTTTTGACCGTGATTTACCCGTTTTTTGAAAAGGCCGCTGAGATGATGCAAAGTATGGAAATCTATGCACGGCAAAGGGAAAAAGAAAGGTTGGCGGCGCTCGGAGAAATGGCTGCCGGCCTTGCACATGAGATCCGAAATCCTTTGGGTGCTATAAAAGGAGCCGCGCAGTTTTTGGACCCCTCGGCAGACAAGCCAGAAAGTCGCTTTTTGCGAGTGATTGTCGAAGAGGTGGACCGTTTGAACCGAGTGGTTACCCAGTTTCTAGACTATTCCAAACCTCCCACCCTAGAGCTTCATCCTGTCGATTTATCCACCCTTGCGGAGAAAACCTTAGAGCTTTTGAAGCCCAGCTTGAACACTGGTATCGAACTTGAGTTTCAAAAATCTCGGATTGCCGCCTGGGTGATGGCTTCAGCTGAACAGCTACAACAAGTCATTATGAATCTTGTTCAAAACGCGAATAACGCGTTGGCTGGAAAGAATTCGGGAATGATTCGGGTCAGTGTGAGCGTCGAAGGGCGCTTTCCCCATGCTGAAGTTTTCCTAGTCGTAGAAGACACCGGGTGTGGTATCAAGAAAGAGAATTTGGAAAAGCTCTTCATTCCGTTTTTTACGACCAAACCCAGTGGCACTGGCTTGGGGCTTTCGATCTCCCAGAAAATCATCGAGTCTCACCGGGGAAGGATCGAAGTGGCCAGCGAAGAGGGACTTTTCACTCGGTTTTCAATCATATTGCCTTTTGCAAAGGAGTAATCCAGAGATGGTACAAGGGGTTCAGGGCCGTGTGTTGGTTATTGATGACGAAAAAAATATTACCTTTGTTATTCAGGCGATTTTGGATCGAGCCGGCTACGAGACCTTGATCTTTAATGATAGCGCTGAGGCCATGGATAGCATCGGTACGGACGATGTGGACCTGATTATCACGGATCTCTACATGCCGGGACCGGGTGGAATGGAAATCCTAGAGTTCTGCCAGAATAACTACCCTCAACTCCCGGTAGTGATCATCACGGCTTATGGAACGGTCGAATCTGCCGTCAACGCGTTAAAGCGTGGAGCTTTTGATTTTATTACCAAACCTTTTGAGCAGAGCGAGTTGCTCACTATTGTAAAAAAAGCTGTCGCTACTCACCAGCAACGACAAAAAGAGCCAATTACTTTGGTGTCGTCTCAACGGCCTGCTCCTGTTTCAAATTCCGCCCAGCCAGCGGCTGAAATCAGTTCGATCATTGGCAATAGTTCTCAGATGCAAGAAATTTTTAAAGTGATTTCAAAGATCGCTTCGAGTCCATCCACCGTCCTGGTTTGGGGAGAGAGCGGAACAGGCAAAGAACTTGTCGCCTTTGAAATTCACAGAAACTCGAATCGGGCGAATAAACCTTTCATCAAAATTAACTGTGCGGCAATTCCGGCTACATTAATTGAAAGCGAACTTTTTGGTTTTGAAAGGGGAGCTTTTACTGGCGCGGTAGCATCCAAACCTGGACGGTTTGAGCTGGCCCATGAAGGAACCTTGTTTCTGGATGAGGTCGCCGAAATGCCTCCAGAGATGCAAGTGAAACTCCTTCGAGTTTTACAAGAGCAAGAGTTTGAACGAGTAGGGGGAGTCAATACCATCCAGGTTGATGTTCGTATTATCACCGCCAGCAATAAAGACCTAGAAGCGGAAGTAAAGGCTGGACGATTTCGAGAAGATCTTTTCTACCGATTGAATGTGGTGCCGATTCACTTACCCGCGCTTCGAGAACGAAAAGAAGATATCGAACTTTTAGTTAAATACTTTCTAACCCAGTTCAATGAAAAACTGCGTAAGTCTGTCACCGCTATTATGCCTGAAACCTTGAACGCATTGAAAAATCACCCGTGGCCTGGGAATATTAGGCAACTCGAGAACGCCTTGGAGCGTATGATTCTGATGTGTGAAGGCAGTGTCTTGACCTTGGCTGATTTGCCAGAGGAAATTCAGCCGGTTGCTATGCCCGGTGCCGAAGAAGAGGGCAGCGAAGGATTTAAGGCTATTGTTCGCCGACAAACCCAGAATTTAGAGCGGGAGCTGATTGAAAAGGCCTTGGAAGAGACGGGTGGTAATGTCACTCGGGCTGCTGAGAAACTAGGTCTGTCTCGTAAAGGGTTGCAGCTTAAAATTAAGGAGCTGGGCTTGATCCGGCGGTGATTACCCTGAATATCAGCGTCCCATCCGGGCAGGGGTGACAGTAAACAGGTGAATCAGCGAGATCGGGTTCTGCTAAGCATAGCTCGACTCCTTTTAATCGGCGTAAAGTCTGTTCAGATTCTAAAACTGCAGACGAAATCTCCAAGATTTTTACACAAAAGCTATTGTTTTGGGACGATCCCGATTGTCCTTAGCCACCCATCCGCCAAAGCAGTCCAGTCAGAAACTGAAGATTCAGTTGGACGTAATGCGAAGGCGTGCCCACCGTTAGCGAAGAGGTGCATTTCCACAGGAACTTTCGCTTTTCTTAGGGCATTGAAGTAAAGCAAGGAGTACTTAACTGTGTCCACGGGATCATCCATCGCATGCACCATGAAGGTCGGCGGCGTATTACTAGTGACAGGAATGTCAGGATTTAATTTGGATCGATCGGATAAATTGTCGTCATTATCAGACATGTGTCCAGGATAGAGCACCATTGCGAAGTCGGGACGACAACTCTCTTTGTCAGCGACGTCGATGACCGGATAGGTTCGCGATTTGTAATTCGTACTGATTGCTGCGGCTAGGTGTCCTCCTGCTGAGAAGCCAATCACCCCGATCTTTTTTGGGTCGACCCTAAGCTTCGCGGCGTTTGCACGCACCAAACCTAGGGTACGCTGAGTGTCCTGTAAGGCGGTAAAGACTTTGGGTTTGACGTGGCATCTACATTTCTTGTCCCAGTATGGACCCGACGCTGGAACGCGGTATTTCAATAAAATACAGGTTATACCTTTTGAAGTTAACCAATCGCAGACTTCAGTGCCTTCAAGGTCAATGGCTAGGCCGTGATAGCCTCCTCCTGGAAGCACCACTACTGCAGCACCCGAGTTTGGCGCTTTTGGGGGATAGACTGTCATTGTTGGCTGGCTAACATTCCAAATGATAGAAATGGGTCCTCCCCCTATGGGTTTTTCTCCAGGTGTGACGGATTCATCTAGACTGGGATTGGAAGGGATTGCTGGTAGGTCTTTTGGCCAAATTGGAATCTGTTCCAGGTTTGTTCCTGGATCCCATCGGGCAGCTTCTACGGGGAGTGAGCACAGAATTAAAAGTAGTCCGAGTTTGTGAGAGAGTTTTTTCAGTGCAGTCATTTATTGGCCCTTTCCGATGAGTCGTAGTATTTCTCATTTTGTTCAAGCATTCAAGGCTGGGCCAGGTAGTTTATTTGCCACGAATTGACCATTCAAATAAGTGTAAATGTTTTTTACATCCGTAAGCACATGAAGGTGAACTTACAGTCATTCTGGTAGTATGGTTCCTGTTTTTTAAATAAATATATAGATTTATTCATCAATTTAAGTAGGGGACAGATGAGGGGTGGCATAGGTATTGCTTATCCTCGGTAAGCGGCCATCGATTATGGCCTCGGAGGTTCAGTTTTTTCGTGGTAAAGAGACCGAGCAATAAAAGTTGGAATATTGGAATATTGGAATATTATGAAGAAGCTATTTTTAGTTCTGGCGCTATTTGTCTCCACATCTGCAAATGCAGCCTATTTTTACGAGAATCCCTCAAATCAAGGAATTAGAAATGTCTTTGACACGAGAGTGCAGCAAGAGGCTCATCTCTATACTGAAAAGGAATACAACCAGAAACAGGCAGATTCGAGTGGCATTCCCGATTTAAAAGCGACGTGGATTCCGAATACGGTGTGGGATCTTTTCATGTACCGCTCTCATATTCGATCCCGTTTGATTAAACAGCGAGAATGGCATGACTACGTCGACCTCGGAATTCATTTAAAAAAGTCCGCTGAGTTTCTAGAATGGATTGGTCAGCGTGGGTTCAACGAGCAGTTGGCGCAAAAAATCTATTCTGAGATTATTGAAAGACTGCTTTCGGAAATAGCCGCCATTGAATTGGATACCTTTCCCATTATACCGCGTTGGAAGGCAGATGATCTTGAGTGCCTATTTGCCTATTCCCAGGACCCTCGGCTCGCTGAAATTCGTTCCAGCGTTAGCGGATTGGGTAGGTTCAGATGCTCATCCTGATCGACTTGGAAATTCTTTTGTGTATGCGATTTTCCTGGATCGGAAGGAAATTGCCGAGGCAGAAGAAAACTGGTTACTTCCTAAGGGAGATCTTAACGTTCAAATCTATTCCAAAGGGGAATCCTTTCATCCGAGACTCAAGGGGATCTTGGCTCCGAAAGGTGAATATGGTCTCAGAGGAATAGGTAAATTTTCGGGTCAGGAGAATCCTCAGGTCTTAGAAAAGGCTAGTATCGCATTGCTCGGTGAATTTGCCCGTCGAATTCAAACGGCTGAATGGATCTATGTGGACGGCAAAGTCGTTCAAGGCCCACAGGAGTCAGTGCTCGTTCAACAGGGTTTGCAGGATCTTGGGGCGATCACTGAACTGATGAAGGACTCAGCGAATCACCCTGCTATCTTAAAATCTTTGTTAAAGAGTCGAAGGTAGAGAACCGTTTTTTTAAGGCTATTTGGTGTATTGCGCCAGCACGCCGCCCGGTTCGCCTGTCGGTAAGTCAGTTTTGAAAATCAATTTTGCCTTACCCGCTTCAATATCTTTTAGGATTTGTTTTTGAGCATCATGTTTATTGGCTTCTATTTTGTAATAGGTCTGACCAGGGCTTAGGCCATCTTCGGATGAGATCCACTGAAGCCTTTGGTAGCCAGGCTCTTGGTGGAGAAGACTGTTTGTAAGTCGGTCTGCTTCGATATAGACGTTAGTGGGTGCGATCCGCAGAAAAACCGGAGCATTCGCCGGGAGTAAGTCTTTCGTCTTGCGCACGACCAGCGGGATACTGAGGGCCCAATAGTCTCCGTTAAACCGGTCCACGCTCTGTTCCCCTACCAAAGGGCTTAAATAAATGTAAGAATAGCGAGTCCAGAAACTGTAGGAGTACACCGAGCAAGCGATTAAGAGAAAGATCAGCCCTTTCTTTAAAGTTTCTTTCAAGTGTTCCCCTAATGCTAAGCCGGCGCCAAGAATCAATGGCGGATATAGAAATAAAATATGGCGTTCCTCGTTGTAGAGAATAGGTTTCGTGACCCATATGCTGATCACGGGTAGGATGAAAAAAAGAAGCATCCAGCTTGCCAGACTTTTTGGTCTAAATCGAAAAGTCAGAAATCCAAGGCCAGCCAACGTTAACAAAAACAGTAGGGGATGAAAGCCAACTAAAATCCAAACAAACGGGTACCAAAAAGGAAGATCTTCAGAAGCGTATTCTGTTCCAAAGATCTGAACCGGCCAATGATGGGCAGCCTGATAGTGCATAAAAGAAAATGGAGCAGTCAGAAACTGAAGCAGTCCTTCATCATATAGAGGGAGAAAACAGAGAAAGATTAAAAAAGAGCCTGACAAGAATGGCACCAAGACGTGGCGCCAGGAAGTTTTGATTTTCTGATGGTAGCAGATGATGAGAGGGAGGCATAAACTGACTAGCCACTGCAAGAACATCGAAGTCCGAATCAGTGCAGGTAAGAGACTAAAGGCACCTAGAATGGCCAAAGATGGAATCGAAAACCTACGACTTTTGGATTCCTTTTTTATCCAATTATACTGAAAGACAATGACCAAGAGATAGGCCATCGCGGCTGGAAAGTCTTTGTAATTCATTAACGCATGACCTCCCAAACGAATAAAAGCGGGTAGCATGCTAAGAGAAAGAAGTGCGGTAAAGGTTTCAATCCCAGCTTTCTTTAACCACTTGAACAATAGGTAGAGGGAAGCGGGGAAAGAAAATAGAGTCATTGCATTCCAAACCCAAGCTGGCTCCCTTAGGAAGGCAAACCCGAATTCACTAAAAAAAGCCAGGACAACTTCCCAAAAAGGCCCATAGTGTTTTACCACTGAATTGGGCGGGCTGAAGTAGGAAGGAAACGCCTCTAGTCCCAGCCAATCAAAAAGCCAACGGGCATGCATGTAGTGTTCGAACAGGTCCCACGATTGGACGCCATCCCTTGTTAAATAAAAACACAAGAATAACACCAGAGACCATCCCGTCCCCAAAAGTCCAAATTTTAGAATCTTTTTGCCAGTCATGGGTTCCCTTCTTTGCCGAAGCGTCGACAAGGTTTTTTAAGGAGAAAGAGCGACCCGAATGAGGCGTTCGCTAGCAATTGAAGCATTTGCCAAAGCCTGACAAACTACGCTATGCAGTGCTTCTCTTTCCGCAGTGAGCTGAGGTCGGGAACCGTAGTCGCTGTAGTCTATTTCTCCCTTGAAAGCCGACAGATCAAAATCAGGTTGCATCAGCTTCATAGAAAAAAAATCAGTCTCGGCTTTCGCAAGACGAGAGGCGATTCCAATCGACTGTTTGGCTACTTCTTTAGCAATTTCTCGTGGACTTGATAGCGCTTCCACATCCAGAGTTGAGTAGGCTTTTGGGTTCCTCAAGCATTCTGCAAAGGGTGAGGCTACGCCCTCTTTCAATCGTGTTCTGACATAACCTTCAAGAGACCAATGGTAGTTTGCGATCGTCCGTGATGATTCTTTTTTTAAATTCGCCCAAGCTTGTGAGGGGGGCCAGGCTAGCAGTTCGTAAAGGGGAATGATTCTAAAGCTAATAATCTGAGAGGTGTGAAAGGGCTGAGAAAGGTCTTGAATATAGTGTAACGCCCAGCCCAGGATTCGAATGCTCCAAGCACCGACGCCAGCATTGAGAAATTTTTTTGACTTTGTTCCGAAGAGTTCGGCTCTTTCGGCGGCTTGGCCGATTTCATGAAAAGGGATTTGAAAGGTGGTGAGTGGGCTTTTGATAGTCCACCCTCCAAAGTACATATGTCGGAAACCTTGGCTTGAAGAACCGGTGCGACCCCCCATCCAGTCTCTTTCGTTTGTTGGGTCAAAGGAATCTGGAAGGTCTCGATCAATTCCCTTGTCGGGATCATCTACTGAAGGCCCAAGTAAAATTTCCCGGATGGTGATAGGAGCCTGTACCCCACATTGCTGAGAGATTTGCGCGACTTTAAAGGCGGGAAGGGTTGCCGCTGGATTAAGCTGAAAGTCTGGGACGATTTGCTTTAATAGCGTCTGATCGTCGGTTTCGCACGGAGTGGGGAAAACCCTCCCAAGGGTATCTTTTAGGGCCCCAGGAGAACTGGCGTCGATATACTCCAGGATTGAGGGCATGAGCGTCTGGTGGACATCCCATGCGAAAGAAGCTGATCCCGCCTGGAACACTAGAAAGCCTAGCACAAGACGAGCGCCCGTCGATTCGATCCAGCATTTTTTCATTCAAGACCCCACATCTTTTGACCCAGAAGGCCAATGACAAAAAGTTAAAAAAACTGGAAAGATCACTCTTAGATGACCTTTCCAGAAATTTTACTTGAACAAAAAGCTGGTTTCCAGTCGGACGTTGCGACTTAAGGGAAAAGACCTCGGAGCAGCATGGCTCGGTTCAAACGGTCCACTCCAGCGATCAAGGCTGCCGTCTTCATTCCGCAATTGTAGTGACTTCGTACATCAATTACTTTTTTGAAGGCGTTTTCCATGACTTCAGCAAGTTTAGCGTTTACTTCGCGCTCACTCCAGAAGAAATTTTGAATCCCTTGTACCCATTCAAAATAGGATACTATCACGCCCCCTGCGTTACACAGAATGTCTGGAATAATAAAGCATCCTCGTTCTTCCAGCTGTTTTAATGCGGGGAGTGTAATCGGCCCATTGGCACCTTCAGCGATAATGGTTGCTTTGACTCGGCCTACGTTTTCAGCAGTAATAACACCGTCAATCGCAGCAGGGATCAGGATATCAACCGGGGTCGCCAGAAGTTCTTCGTTTGTGATTGCTTCGGCCTCTGGGTAACCTACGAAGGTTCGATTCTTACCCATGAAACTGAGAATGTCTGGAATATTGAGACCATTCTTATTGTAAAGACCACCATGAACATCGCTGATAGCCACCACTTTGGTGCCCAGCTGGTGAATTTCCAACGCTGCAACTGCGCCAACTTTACCAAATCCATGGACGGCCACTGTGGTCGAGCCATCCATTTTTGGACCCGGTTTGCCCGTGTCCTTCAAATGCTTGGCGGCATGTTGAATCGTGTAAACGACGCCACGGCCTGTACTTTCCGCGCGGCCTAGGGATCCACCAATTTCAATTGGCTTTCCGGTCACTACTCCAGGAATGGCGAAGCCCTTCTCTTGAGAGTAAGTGTCCATCATCCAGGCCATATGCTGCGCATCTGTTCCGATGTCTGGAGCAGGGATATCTTTGTCAGGGCCAATGATCATATTGATTTCTGTCGTATATCGACGGGTCAGCGCTTGCGCTTCTTGTCGCGACAATTGATTAGGATCGACCCGAACGCCGCCTTTTGCGCCGCCCAAGGGCAGTCCAACCAGTGAACACTTAAAGGTCATCAACATAGCAAGGCCGGCCACTTCGGAAAGGTTCACTTCCGGATGGAAACGAATTCCCCCTTTTCCAGGTCCAAGAGTCATATTGTGCTGAACGCGATAACCTTCGAACACTCGAATGCTACCGTTGTCCAACCGGATGGGAACGCTAACAATCATGGCTCTTTTTGGAACCTGGAGGCGACTCGCAATATTAGGATCTAGCTTCATCGTTTCTGCAGCTTCTTGTAATTCCAAGACTGCATTTCGATATAAATCGCTTGAACTCCAGAGATGAGAGGTCAGGGTACCAGTATTTTCTGACATGTTTTCTCTTCCTTCTTTTTGTAATATGGAGAACATTACTGGGAAAGCAGTCCTGAATCAAGAAAGTAAAAACAAGCAAAACGAAGGGTTGTGAAATGTCGAATTCCAAAAAGCTCAGGGTAGCAGTCCTTTATGGAGGCCGTTCGGGTGAACACGAAATCTCTTTGAGATCGGCAGCTTCAGTCATCCGGCATCTTGATCCCAGTCGCTTCGACGTCATCCCTGTTGCTATCGACAAACAAGGGCGCTGGTTGCTGAATGATCTTTCCTTGATCCAAAACTCGGGTGATGTATTGCCTGTTTTTAAGGATGCTCCTAAAGTTTTGTTGCCGCCAAACCCTGAAAACTCACAGGCTTCTTTGGTCGTACTCGGGGGCAGCAAGTCCCCTCAAAGCGTGGATGTTATTTTTCCTGTGATGCACGGTCCACTTTGCGAGGATGGATCGATTCAGGGAATTTTCGAGTTGGCCGATGTCGCCTACGTAGGTTGCGGTGTGCTGTCTTCCTCTGTCGGTATGGACAAGGACATGGCCAAGAGAGTCGTTAAAGAGGGCGGTCTCCCTATCGTGCCCTATCTAGCGGTGAAATCGGGAAGATGGAAAAAAGAAAAGCCAGGGGTTTTGCAAGAGGTTAAAAAAAGTTTCGATCTCCCTGTTTTTGTGAAACCAGCCAATCTTGGATCGAGTGTTGGAGTCTACAAGGTTAAAGAATGGAAAGATCTTGAGGTGGCGTTAGAAAACGCTTTTAGATTTGATACCAAAGTCTTAGTTGAAAAGGGTGTTCCTGCCCGAGAAATTGAATTAGCTGTCCTGGAAAATCCGATTGAAGGCGCGGAGCCTTTAGTGAGTGTTGCTGGTGAAATTGTACCAGGGCACGAGTTTTACTCCTATGAGGCTAAGTATTTGGATGAGAACGGCGCTGAGCTGCTCTTGCCTGCTAAGCTGGAGCCTGCACAAATGGAAAAAGCCAAGGCCATTGCAAAAAAAGCATTTGAGCTTTTGGAATGTGAAGGCATGGCGCGGGTAGATCTCTTTTTAGATAAAATCAGCGGTGAATTCTATTTTAACGAGATCAACACCATTCCCGGATTTACCAGCATTAGTATGTATCCGAAGATGTGGGAGTATTCCGGAATTCCTTACCCAGAACTGCTGACTCGTCTTATTGATCTTGCCGTGGCTCGGCATGAGAGACGAAAGAAATTGGTTCGCGACTACAACGAGACCTAAAAGGTTTTTGGCCGCTAGGTTGCTGTAACTTCTTTTGCGGTCTCCATTTTTCCATAATCTGGATCAATGACCTCGACATAGTCACACTCTTTGCGAGTGCATTTATGCATGAGTCCTGCTCTTTTGGTAATTTTTTCCGCAATGATCGGAAAGGCACATTTTGGGCAAGGCTTTTGGATCGGCTTGTCCCAAAGGGCATAGGTGCAATCCGGCCATTGATCACAGCTATAAAAAGTTCGTCCGTACCTAGACCTTCGCTGAGCGATTTCTCCCTTGTTACAGGTGGGGCAAGGGATTCCCAAGGTGATCGCCGCTGTGTATTTACAGTTTGGGTAATCCGAGCAGGCTAGAAAACGTCCGTACTTTCCACTTTTTACAATCAGCGGGTTTTCACATTTTTTACACTTTTTATCTGTATATTCTTTTGGAACGATAACGATGTTACCGTTGTCGTCTTTCTTGAAGTCCTGCGTTCCTTTGCATTCAGGATAGTTTGAACAAGCTAGGAACGAGCCTAATTTTCCCCATTTAATAACAAATTTATGGCCGCATTTGTCGCAAGGAATATCGGTTGGCACTTCCTGCCGCTTCACATTCTTCATGTGCTTTTTGGCAGATTCTAGAGTCTTTTCAAAAGGCTTCCAAAATTTTGAAAGGGTCTTTTTCCAATCGGCCTTGCCTTCTTCAATTTCGTCCAGTTGGTTTTCCATGTCTGCGGTGAACTCTGCATTCAAAATGTCAGGAAAAGAGCTCACTAACAGCTCTGTTACGACAGTGCCTAGCTCACTTGGAAAATATTTATTTTCTCGTTTTTCCACATATTCGCGATCCTGAAGATTGGAAAGAATCGTAGCGTAGGTGGAAGGGCGTCCAATCCCTTTTTCTTCAAGATCCCGAATTAACGAGGCATCGGTGTATCGGGGTGGAGGTTGAGTAAAATGTTGGAGAGGTTTGTAAGATTCGTTCTCTACTGAGTCACCCACTCGGATCGACGGAAGCTTTAGCGCATTGTCATGGTCTGCATCAGCCTTGTCCCCCTCTTCAGCGGTTTCAGAGTAGACTGCCGTAAAGCCAGGAAATTTCATCACGGAACCAGTGGCTCGAAACTGTTGAGAAGTGCCCGCGTTATCCTTACCGGTCAGATCTAACGTCGTCTGATCAAATACAGCTGGATTCATCTGAGAGGAAACAAAACGGTTCCAAATTAATTGATAGAGGCGGAAGGCGTCTTTTTCTAGGAAATGAATAATTCGTTCAGGCGGAAACTCTAGCGAGGTGGGACGAATCGCTTCGTGAGCATCCTGCGCGCTTTTCTTGGTTTTGTAAATATTGGGCTCTGCCGGAAGGTAGGTCTTCCCGTATGTTTTCTCAATGTGTTCTCGAACCGCATTCAGGGCATTCGGCTCAACTCGGACCGAGTCCGTTCTCATATAGGTGATCAAACCGGTTGTGCCCAAGTCTCCTAGGTCCACCCCTTCATAAAGTTGCTGGGCGAGGGTCATCGTTTTTTTTGCACTGAAACCTAACTTGCGTGCCCCTTCCTGTTGCAGCCTACTGGTAATAAAAGGTGGAGCTGGTTTTCTAGATCTCTCTTTCTGCTCGAGAGATTCAACCTTCCATTTTGTCCCATTCAAGTCTTTCAGCAGATCATCTACGACTGACTTGTTCGGGAGGACCGGGTCTTTGCCTTCGCTCTTAAAGAGTCGTGCCTCGAATTCAACTCCGTCTTTTTTAAACAATCCAAGCAAGGTCCAGTATTCTTCTGGCTTGAATGCTTTGATCTCAGCTTCTCTTTCAACCACTAATCTGAGTGCGACGGATTGCACTCTACCTGCTGAGAGCCCTCTTTTTACTTTATCCCAAAGCAAAGGGCTGATCTTGTATCCCACCAGTCGGTCTAGAACGCGTCGGGCCTGTTGCGCGTGGAATTTATCTTCATTGAGCTCTAATGGGTTCTTCATCGCCTCTAGAACGTTCGCTTTGGTAATTGCGTTAAATAGGACTCGATGAATTTTTTTTCCTTTTTGTTTAAGCTCTTCGCGAATGTGCCATGCAATGGCCTCACCCTCACGGTCAGGGTCTGTGGCCAGGTAAAGCTCTGGAACAAGTTTAGAGGCCTTTTTCAACTCTTCAATCACTTTGGTCTTCGTAGGAATGAGCTGGTAGTCGACTTTGAACCCTTTTTTCGGGTCCACACCCAACTTGCTCTTTGGAAGATCCATAATATGACCCACGCTCGCCTTAACGATGTATTCGCGGCCTAGGTACTTTTGAATAGTCTTGGCTTTTGAGGGTGACTCAACAATTACTAGTGCTTTCTTGGCCATGCCTTACAATAGTCGGAAACTTTGGTAATTTTCAAGTCACTTGCGCTAACGATGCGAAATCAGGGTTTTTTATTAGGACGCCGAGCCGCTCTAGGACTACCTGAGTGCGGATCGCTTCGCGCAGTGTAACGAAGAACTCGTGGCTGTTCCAGCCATTGTTTAATGCCCAATCCAAAAGATGGTGCCTAGAGACTCCACCTTCGTCAAAAGTCCGTCGCTCGATTTCTAGGGTCAATTTAAGGAGGCTATTTCGTTTTTCAATGTCTTCCGCTGGAGGTGGGAGCACGCTTTTTCGAGGGGTAGACAAAGTAGCCAGTTCTAGCCATGCGGCCCCGAGGCTGTGGGGCCCCCACAGAGGCAAGGCATGGTCCCGATCAAGGAGAACTTGGTTGCCAGCAAGAAATGGGTCTTCCGGGTAACATGGAATGGCGAAGGTGAGCTTGTTTTGTTCGCGGGCCCATTTCGCCGTATTGAGTGCGCCGGAGCGAAATCCCGCTTCCATGACACAAATGGCTTTAGCCCAACCAGCGATCAGTCGATTGCGCTGAAGAAACTGAAAGGGTCTTGAAGGGGTGTTTGGCTCATATTCTGTCATGACTAGACCTCCCTGGCTGAGGATTTCTTGTCTCAGGCCCTGATTTTCCCTGGGGTAAGTCCGGTTTAAACCGCTTCCAAGAACTGCAATCGTGGGCAGGCCGAAGCGAAGGGCGGTCGTGTGAGCGATGGTATCGATCCCCCTGGCAAGGCCAGAGATAATTATTAAATCGGTTTTCGCTAGGTCGCGAATCAGGTTTTCTGTCCAGAGGACAGTTCGACTTTGAGGATATCGGGTCCCTACAACCGCTAATCCGCACTGGGGAAGCCGGTTTAGGATTGAAAAGGCATGTGTTCTTCCCATGACATATATTTTTTCCGGCGGTGACGGAACATTCCAAATAGCAAGTTGAGGAAGGTCGTGCTTACGAAGTTCAAGTGTTTGGTACATGCCGGATGTCTCGTGCAGAAATCAGGCCAAACCGAAGTTAATTTGAAACTGGGGCGGTGGTTCCGCTTTCGGGAGCTGGGTTGGTGGTTGGAACAGTGGGAGGAGCTGTTTCAGGCGCGCTCGGTAGAGCCGGCGTTGGCTCTGCAATCGGTGGCGTTTCCGTTCCCGGAGACGATAGAGAAGGAGAGCTTGAGGCGCTATCAGGAGTTGCTGAAGTCGCTGATGGTGCCGGTTCATTTGTGACCGCAGGGGTAGGTTCCGAGGTTGGCTCTGCAGAGCTAGGTGCCGGAGTTGGCGTGTCGCTTGGGGTTGGGCTAGGAGTATCTGTCGGTGTCGGCTCTGGGCTAGGGCTTATGCTCGGACTAGGGGTAGGACTTGCGCTAGGGGATGGGGTGGGGTTTTTCTTCCATCTCTCTAATTGCTTTAGTTCTCGGCGCTCGGCTGCGGAGAGCCCGTCGTTTTCGTCAAGCTTGTCGAGCTCGTCGTCATCAGCTGTTTTCTCAGAAAATCCCGAACTATTCTGAAGATCCGAAATGTCCGTCAATAGGACAACCGGGCTTTCCTCGTTAATGGTGCTGATGGTCTGAAGGGCAACGACCGAACAAAAAGTGGGGCTGACTTGGGTGACCATGAAGTCACCCATGATCACGAAGTTTCCATTAGTGATTCTTTTATTATTGGCCGGATCACGGTGTTGGTAGGCTCTGAAAATCATTCCTGGTTGGACACCATCATCAGATCCCCGGTCAACAAGGGCTTCTTTATGCTGGGTTGTTGTGAAAATAGAGCCGTTATGGTCGATCAGAAGCAGCCCTGGAATAGGTCTCGGACCTGCAATTGGGGTCAGCTCAGGTAGCTTGGGACGTTCCGCTATAACGAAGGATCCTCGTGGAGTGAAATCACGGGTGCTGACGATCTTTCCGAGAAAAAGGTGATCGCGAACGCCCACGATCTTGACCTTACCCAGTGCGAGATAAGAATACCCCACTCGATCTGATTTTTTTGATTTAAGGAGCACCGGAGGACCAGTAAGCGAGTAGGTTTCGCCGACTTGGAGTTTTTCATCTGCCTGAATGTAAACTAGATCATGGAGCGTAAAGAACTGCGCCTCGTTCCTGCCTCCCACTATCTGTCCTAGTACAGGAATTTGCTCAGTAGCAGGAAAAACAAAAGGCTCGAAGCCTCCTTTATAGATGATCTTTTGTCTAGCAGACCGGTCAAATCCTAGAGGATCTACTTCGGGAGGAAGGGTAATTTTAAAAATTTCCCAAGGTTGTTGAGGTAGGTCTTTCCATTCCTGAGACCTCTTTGAAGACACTACCAGTGGCGCCGGAGCATCCGTTGTCTTTTCTACATTTGCTGCCTGATCTTTGAGTGAGAGGGACGGGAGGGAACTGCCAGATCCGGGTGAAAATGCGATGACATACCCGGGCTTAAGCCAGTGAGGATTTGAAATGGTATCGTTATTTAGCGCCCAAATTTTCGGCCAGTATTTGGGGTCGCCAAAGAGTTTTTTCGAAATATCAAAAAGGGTATCCCCTTTTACGACCGAGTATTTTTCAGAGATCCGAGGTCCAGCGACGGTTTGCCAGGTGTCATCGGAGATTGGTTTAAGAATTCTTCCTAAGCGTGCTGCCTCTTTCTCAGGAGTCAGCGGGTCTTTTGCGGCAACGGAAGGCACACTGCTGAGTAATCCCCCTCCGAAAATCAAGGTCAGTACGAGGGAGCTTCTGCGAAAGCAGCCTTTAATTTTCATGGGTGCTCAGGACTTCCAATCGGAGCAGTTGCTGGCATTGCTGACGTATGATCGGAGGCAAGATCTTTTGAGGGCTTCGGGTTTTCTCGAGTATCTGCGCTGGGCTCAATCGCGCTTAGCGGCAAGGCAGCTGCAGGTGACTGTGGAAACCCCATATTCAACATTTGCCAATACATAGCCGAGCCTGAGCGATCCTGGAGTAGGTCCGAGCAGGAAGCAAGGCCACGAAGCGCATCTGAAATATGGGCTGAAGCTGGGTAAGAGTCGAGGACTCGACGGTACTCTTGTCGGGCCAAACGGTATTCCTTTTGTCTGAAATAACTTTCCCCGAGGTAGTACTGGGCACTTGCAGCCAGGGGATGGTCCGAGTTCATCGAGATATATTCGGAAAGCGAGACAATGGCCTCTGGATATTTTTGGGCGTGAAAGAGAATCAGGGCCTTGCGAAAGTCTTGTATGGCATCATCGTCTTCAAACCCAACCTGGGGGTCATTGACGGCCAAAGGCGGCGAGACCTTTTTTCCGAAACCTTGCGAAGGGGCCGGAAGCACTGGAGTTTCCCGATGCTTCATGTTCAGAGTGAGGGTATCTAACCCACTCTTTGCCGCATCTATTTTGTCGTTCAGGCTGTTCAGTTTAGCTTCCATGATCTGAAGACGCATATCGATGGTTGCGTAAGCTTTGTCTTTGTCCACAGTTTCAGTTTTCTCAGGAGCTTTCTCGGGAGAAAGGATCGCTGGAGTGTCCAGAGTGGACGGATTCGCGTCTGTTTTTCTAAAAAGAGTTGAACAGCCTGAGAGAGCGAGCATACTGATTGGGGCAAGAAAAATAGCAGGAAGTATGGTAAGCCCAGCCCTGGATAGGGAGCTTGGTTTCATATCAATAGGATAAGGTGCCCTCTGAGGATCAGCAAGTTTTTCCAGGAGAGGACCTGAGGTATCCCTTAGGCTGAAGTCAAAGTGTCTTGTTTTTGACGGTTTTTTGAGTGTGATCGCCAAAAATTGGATCGAATGGGTGAATCGATCGAGGTAGGTAGAGATGTCAGTGGTAAGTGCGCCTTTGAAGTCTGAAAAAAAAATCATCCGAGTGAGAAAAGAAGATTCCGCGTTCGTGTACTTCATCCTAGAATCTCATGAAGGAATAACAAGCTATTCCACCTTGGATTTTAAGACGGGGGATGCTTTTAGAGACCTTGAATTAAGGATTCCTCCAGATTTTGTAACCGAGACACAAGAAGTTTTGCAGCAACTAGGAGATCTCATTTATGAAATTAAAGCAGGCACTCAATAGTTTTGGAGTTAAGTCTGTCGATATTGAGAAAGTATTTAAGACGGCACTAAGAAATGGCGGCGTGCTGGCCGAGCTTTTTTTTGAAAATACTGCCTCGACTCGGGTCATTTTTGAGGGTGGCCGTCTAGACCGCGTTACAGACGGAATTGACCGAGGCGTAGGCCTGCGAATCCTTTTTGATGGCCGCAGTGTCTACGGCTATACCACTGAGTTGACTGAGATTTCTTTGCTCCGTTTAGCCGAGACTCTATCTGAGGCGGTAATTGGAAAGAAAGGGTCTTCCAAATCGAATTCAGCAAAAGAGATAGAGTGGCAAACAGCGCGACAATCGCACAAGAGCATTGCCGACTATAAAGAGCTTGGAAAAATGGCAGCCCAACGGGTAGGTGTCCTCCTCGGTGCAAAGCCTGCGCCTTCAGGGACGATGCCTGTGGTCTTGGCCTCCGAAGCCGGGGGTACCATGATTCATGAAGCTGTTGGCCATGGTCTTGAGGCCGACCTTGCTTGCAATGGTCTTTCTGTTTACGAAGGGAAGCTGGGGCAAAAAGTGGCCTCCCCCTTAATTACCGTTATGGATGACGGTACGTTAGCGGGCAAGAGGGGCAGTTACAGTTTTGATGATGAAGGAACGCCCGCACAGCCAAGTACTTTAATTGAACAAGGCGTGTTGAAGAGCTACATGGTGGATCGGCTTTCGGCATTGAAATTTGATCTTATGGCTACCGGAAATGGTAGAAGAGAGTCTTTTCGTCATAAACCGATTGTTCGGATGACAAACACCTACATCGCTCCTGGTAAGGATGATCCGGAAAAAATTCTTAAAGACACTGACTGGGGAGTTTTTGTGAAAGCAATGGGCGGAGGCCAGGTTAATACTGTCACTGGAGATTTTGTTTTTGCTGTGACGGAAGGCTACCTGATTCGAAATGGAAAACTTGCCGAGCCTATTCGAGGCGCGACTTTGGTGGGGAATGGGCCGAAAGTCCTCTCCATTGTTGACCGTGTCGGGAATGATTTGGGTTTTTCAACAGGTACTTGCGGAAAGGACGGCCAGGGTGCTCCGGTTACAGATGCTCAGCCTACCTTGCGAATTCCTGAGTTGACCGTGGGGGGCGAGGTGCCTGTCGGGACCTATTGGAAAAAGGATTCTGCTGGGAACTAGAAGCTTCTTTTTTCGAAAGAGAATCCAACCAATACTCACCATTCAACGGAAAGATCCAGGGTATTGGGTCCATGCAAACCGCTAAAAAAAGAGTGAAAATAGCCCAATAGAAGATCCACCTTTCTGTTCTCTGTGTGTTTGTAGTCATTGTTTAAAATAAGCCAGTTTCGGCTAGGCTTTCCTGAAGGCCTGCCTGTGCGGTTAGCCAGAGACCATAAAAGAGCAATCCTAATAAAGAGGGCGCTACGAAAATGAAAAGGGGTTTTAGAGCCCTAGTGGTCAGAAGGCTCAATTCTCTTTCTATGATTGCTGAAACCTCATTTCGCATCACCAGGAGTGTGGATTCAATTCGATCGGTGCACGGCCTTCCTTCGAGTAGACTGACTTGAATCGACTTTTTAATTGAGGAGCCTGCTGAGACGATCGATTTTTCGGCAGCCTGTCGATAGGGGTTTGGAGGGGTTTCCCAGACTGAATGCCCCCAAGCAATAGATAGGTTCAAAGCGTCGACTCTGAGTGTATCCACCGCTTTGGACCAGGCCAAATCAGGAGGAGTTCCACAACGAATTGCTGCTAAAAAACGTTCCCCTGCGATTAAAGCACCCAGAAGCCACACTCGATTTTCTTTGGGCAGTCCGCCCCATCTAGCGGTTTCAGCAAGCCTCACCATCCATAATGCACCGAAGCCTGTAAAAAGCAGGGCGCATCCACAGGCGAACGCCCACGGGCGAGATTGATCGGTCATTCCAGGGACGATTGAATAGAGGCCGTACCCAAGGATAGGAACTAGACTCGCACAAGCAAAGGCTTGCGCAAAAGCCTGAGAAGTTTTTGATCTCGCGTCCAGCAATGCAGTTGCTTGGTCTTCAGCTAGCGAGCGCAGCCTTTTTAACGTCGGGAGGAGGGAGCCACCCGACTCTCGTAGAGCGGTTATACTTTCGTAAGAAAGTGCACCCCAAGGAGCTGGAAGCTCTTTCAAGTTTTCCCAAACCTCGCGCTCTGGAACTTGACCTGCCGAGAGGCAATCCTCTATTTCTCTAAGCAAAAGAATGACCTCAGCCAGCTCTAGTTTCTTTTTTGCAAATCCAAAGAGTCCCTTGTTTTGGATTGATTCAGCATAAAGAAGACGCACAGCCAGAAAAAGGCATAAAAAAACGCTGCTCCATAAAATCATGATTTTGGATTCTTTCTAAAAAATCAGGGGAACGTAAGGATTTCTCTCTCTTGAAGCGATCTCAAATGCCGCCGACCCTTGGGATTGTAGAGTGGCCTCTAATTTTCCAGAACGGTAGACTAAGATCCGCATATTGGAAAGGAGGGAGTTCGATGAGTAGAGCAATGATCCATTGGTGTCTTCAAATGAGAGTCCTGCGAAATCTTTATGTTCAGCCTTCAGGTATCCTCGGAACGAAAGATCGTCTTTCCCCGCCTCAAAGGTCCACTCATTCAAACTATGATTGGACTTGATTTGTAACAGGCGTCTCAGGGAGTTGAATACGTACTCAGTTCCACGGTAGGAGAAAAAAAATGCCGAAGCTGGGGGTGTAACAAAAGGGCCTAGTTTGAATCGAGCGCTCAGACCCTCAAATATAAAATCAGAATAATTCCCTTGCTCATCCTTAAAAGTATTGCAGTGTCCCCACGTCCAAGAATAGGGGTTTCTAACTCCGCTGCGGTGGCCCAACATCCCAGGGGCATCCTTCCAGTGGAAAGTTTCTCCGTTGAGGGTTGTTCTTCCGCTGACAGCAACGTCCTCAAAGGGGGTCCGAAAAGAATTTCTAATGAGACCGATTTTCTGAAACCTTTCAGGAATTGGCTCGAAGCCGACCTGGCGCGAAGGTGCGAAAGTAAGGTCCCAGCTGATGGTGCTCCCTTTTGAGGTGATTGTGCCATGCGAGGATACAGGAGTGAGGCTACAATCCCCGGTGCGAATGCTTGGCTCTGGGTCGGAACGTTCGGAAGCGCTCAAGTCGTAACTTTGTTTTAATGCTGTTTTCTTTACTTCATCTTGAGCAGTTCGTTGGGAATAAATCGCTAGATTATCTGCTACCCTTCTAAATCCATTGGAGCTAACCAGGGCAGAAAACCGCAACCACAGCGCTCTTTGGGAGGTTGGGTCATTTATCTTTAGGAACCAATTATCATAGGAAGACTTGTTCATCTGTGGAAGCATCTTTTGATCCGTCACGGTAGAGTTGATCCTAGCACTTGCCGTAGAAGAATTGTATCCCCTTCGCGGCCCTCAATTTTCCATAATTCTTGGATTCTCCGTCCCTCGCTCAATCGTTTGACCTGGGCAATCCATTGGACTCCGACAGCTAGAAGTTCTCGGATACAGGGAATGGGGACCGAGCCCGATGAAGCGATTAAACAGAGGAGTTCTATGCGGCGGAGTGCTTCACGAGGGGAATTCGCATGAAGAGTAGCCATTGCCCCTCTATGCCCCGTGTTAAGAGCCTGTAAAAGCTCAAGCACTTCGGCACCGCGGCACTCTCCTAAAATGATGCGATCAGGCCGCATCCGTAAAGTTTGCCGAAGAAGCGTTCTGAGAGTCACCTCACCGAAACCGTCCGCGTTTGCAGGTCGGCTGTTGAGAGACACAAAATGGGGATGGGCCGGTGCGAGTTCTCGAGTATCTTCCAGTGCGATAATTCTTTCCGATTCCGGCACTGCCGACAAAAGATCATTGGCAAGAGTGGTTTTGCCGCTACCGGTTGCTCCGCTTAGCAAGATCGAGTCTCCAGATTGGACAATTTCCAATAAACGTTCGAATAGAGGCGAGCTTGCCCAACGATTCCTTGCGAGTTTAATCCCACTTTGACGGGGGACATTAGGATTCGAGACCGGAATTTTTCGAAGTGAGATCAAAATTCCCTGCTGAGAGAGCGGCGGGAAGGCAACATGGAGGCGATGCCCCGAAGGAAGAGAGGCATCCACAAAGGGGTGTCGTGCGTCCCAGGTCTTACCGACTGAGGTCAGCTGATCAAGAACCCATTCTCGTACTTGTTCTTGGGTAAAGTCCTTTGTGGAGTAGGGGGGGCTTAGCGGCTGCATTCCGAATCCCTGGTCAATGTAAACTCCAGAGGAGCCATTAACGCAGATATCCGTGACTTGAGCATTCGCTAGGGCTTCTTTAAGACACTGAGCGACTATTCCAGAAGGTTCCATGGGTAGTTCTCACTTTCTCCGGGTTTTGTTTTGACGGTCGGATTTTTCCAATTTCGTGGAGCTGGAATTTTTTCCGAACCAACGGTGTTGAACCGGTGGCCGATTTTCACCGGAGGGGGGGCGAGTCCTGGGTAAAGAATCGCTACCAGTTCGGATTGTTCATTTAAATAGTCGGTAGAGCCAAATAGGGCGCCGAGGACGGGAATGTTTTTCAAGATTGGAAGACCCTTCACTTCTTCTCGAACCTTCTGCTGGAGGAGCCCCGATAAAAGAAGGGGGGCTCCGAACGTAGCATCGACTTGGGTTTTCATTCGATTCGACTGGAAACCTGGGACTTGGCTTTGTGAGATCTGGGGGTCGAGATGACTGAGCTCCGTGAAGATATCCAGGCGAATTTTTTCCCCTGTGACGTGGGAGACTTTGAGCTTCAACGTAAGACCGTAGTTTTTCCACGAAACGTTAGAGAAGTATCGGTTTTGGATTTGGATGGGAAGCTCACCTCCAACGAAAAGCTCAGCTTCACCAGGTGCACGAACTACAACCTCTGGCTTGGACAGGATCCGAGCGTGGCCAGTGCCTTCTAGGCTTTGTATGGCTAAATGGATTTGCATCAGGTCTTGAATGGATCCAGAAGTAATTTGGACTGCATCTGGGATTCCTAAGGGCCAGGACAAGCCCAGCGTCTGAAAGTGATTTCTTTTCAGCTCTAACAGAAAAACTCTAAAATAGACGGTCGGAGCATGGTCTGGCAGGGTGTCCAGCTCTACTTGAACGCCACCAAAAATGGCTTTGGCTTTTCGGATGAGGCTTTGTTTATCGCTGGGGCTAGAAGCGGTGCCGCGAATCCAGAGTTGTGCTCCGGTCTGGCCCAGGGTTAGCCGCCCTCCCAATTGACTGGTGTCGATCCACTTTCTGAGATCTGCCGTGGCCTGGTGAAGAAGCTCTTCGTTTATTTCGGTTTCATCATGAATTAAGTCAGGAAAGCTTTTAGTGATTCCATTAAGAATTTCTGCTTCTTTGTGGCTTTGAACCTCTCCTCTCAGAACGGCTCCTTTTCCTGTGAAGAGTATTTCGACTTCGTTCAAGCGACTCAAGGATCTCAGGAGTGCCGGACTGAGCTCATCGCGGCCGCCTTTCAAAACTTGCACCGACCGCTTTTCAACCGTTCCGTCGTCCTTCCAGACGACCAGGTCAGTCAAGCCGGGCGAAACGCCCTTGATCATTAATAGGTTTTTCCCTGGGTCTCTCTTAAATTGAGGAGGGGGCGTCGCTCGTAAGATGGGACTTCCGATTGAAAATCTTCTTAAATCTGGAATGGTTAGGATTTTTTGCTCTCCCTGAGACAGGACTATGGGTGGACCGTCCAGCATATTTGCGGACGCGCTTCGGGTGAGGAACCATCCAACGAACAGGCAAATAAGAAGAAGTCTGGATCGCATGAGGGCCGCTTAAGCAAAGACCGCGCCTTTCGAAGTCCGAGAAAGGCAATTGACTTTCCTGACCATTCTGAGTGATAAATCTGGAAATTTCTATATTGGAGACAAGATTTATATGCCATCACGCATGATGAAAACGAAGACAGCTCGAAAAATTCGAAAAGCTCGCAAAGGAAAGCCTCGCAAACGTAAGCAGCAGAATAAAGGAACTACCCCAAAGTTCCCGATTCACGTCGAAAATTAAAATCAACTTCTAAAAACAAATTGGATGCATCTATGTCAAATCAATATCTTTTTACGTCCGAATCGGTAACCGAAGGCCATCCAGATAAAATCGCAGACCAAATTTCAGACTCCATTTTGGATGCTCTGTTGACTCAGGATCCAAAATCCCGAGTTGCTTGCGAGACTTTAGTCACCACTGGTCTGATCGTTGTTGCTGGAGAAGTGACCACGAATGCTAGGATTGACTACGCTGATGTGGCTCGTCAGACGGTTAAAAAGATTGGCTATGACTCATCCGAAAAAGGGTTTGATTACAAGACCTGCGGCGTAGTTGTCACGCTTGATAGGCAGTCTCCGGATATTTCCCAGGGTGTAACCACCGGTCAAGGGATGCATAATCAGAAAGATCAAGGGGCAGGGGACCAGGGGTTGATGTTCGGTTACGCAACACGCGAGTCCGAGCAGCTAATGCCTCTGTCGATCGATCTTTCTCATAAATTGGCCTTGAGGTTATCTCAGGTTCGAAAAGATGGGACTTTGCCTTGGCTGCGACCTGACGGAAAAACACAGGTCACGGTTGAATACGAAAATGACCGTCCCAAGCGTGTAGACACCATCGTTGTAAGTTCTCAGCATGAGGACAGTGTTTCTCACAAACAGATTCAAGAAGCGTTGATTGAGGAGGTCATTAAGAAGACCGTCCCTGCGCATCTTTTGGATTCCAAAACTAAATATTATGTCAACCCAACGGGCAGGTTTGTGGTCGGTGGTCCGATGGGCGACTGTGGTCTTACCGGAAGAAAGATTATTGTAGATACCTACGGCGGACATGGGGCCCACGGGGGCGGTGCGTTCTCTGGTAAAGATCCTTCAAAGGTAGACCGATCCGCTTGCTATATGGGTCGATACTTGGCCAAGAACATTGTAGCCGCAGGACTTGCAGACCGTTGTCTCGTCCAGTTGGCGTATGCTATTGGCGTGGCTGAACCCGTCAGCGTCATGGTGAATGGGTTTGGAACCGAGAAGATTGCCATTTCTAAGCTTGAAACGGCAGCTCGGGAGTTGTTTCAGCTGCGTCCCTCTGGGATTATCGAGTCTTTGAATCTCCTCCGTCCGATTTATACCAAGACTGCTGCATACGGGCATTTTGGTCGGCTCGAGCCCGAGTTCACCTGGGAGAAGACGGACCAAGTCAGTGCATTGCGTAGCTTGAAAAACTAAAGGATTCCGTTACACTTTAAGTGTGCACTTCCTTTTTATCTTAGCTCGGACCTATCCCATTTGGGCTATCCCTGTAATTTTAATCACTTTTGAGGTGGGTGTTTTTTTTAGACGAAAGAAACACCCACTTCAGTTTTCATGTTGGGGGTCCATTCTGTTTATGGTTCTCGGGATGGTCTTATGGTTTTTCTATCGTGGTGATTTATATTCCGATGTTTGGATGAAGGCTCTATTTCGTCTGTGAATCAATCCATTTAGAATATTTTTTTGACACGTTGGCAGAATTTGCTTAGCCTTATAGATATCGATGATACGCAAAGTGATCAACAGCGGTGGGATTCAATCGACTCTGTGGGTTTAGGAACAAAAACACGACTCAGGGAAGGGTGAAGGGGGAGCATTGATGCTCGCATTTCGATCTCCGTTGGTTGGTGAAAGTCCGGCTATTCAAAATATCTTCATTACAATCGAGAAAGTCTCGCAGACGGATAGCACAGTTCTCATCACTGGTGAAAGTGGCACAGGAAAAGAGCTGGTGGCTAGGGCCGTTCATGAGAATTCGCTACGTGCATCGAAGCCCTTTGTCGTCGTGAATTGTGGTGCAATTCCGTCGGAGCTGCTCGAGGCGGAACTCTTTGGGCACGTAAAAGGAGCGTTTACAGGGGCGACACAGAGTCGTCAGGGGCGTTTCGAATTGGCCCATGGCGGCACACTTTTTCTAGATGAAGTCGGTGACCTTCCTTTGCATTTGCAGGTTAAGCTACTCCGAGTTCTTCAGACGCGCCAGTTTGAGGCCGTGGGGTCATCGAGGACCGTCGAGGTGGATGTTCGAATTATCGCCGCCACGAATAGAGACCTGGAAGATGCGGTAGCAAAGAAGGAATTTAGAGATGATCTCTATTATCGTCTCAATGTGATTCCGCTCAAAGTTCCGGCGCTGCGCGAAAGAAAAAGTGACATCCCTATTTTGGTTCAACACTTTATTCAACAGTTTAATGAAATTACAGGGTACTCTGTTGAATTCCCTTCCGGGCAGATTCTTGAGGCACTCATGGCCTACGATTGGCCGGGGAATGTTCGCGAGTTGGAAAATTTGATGGAGCGTTTGGTGATTCTTAAAGTTCAGGGGACGGTCGATCTGGGTGACTTGCCTCACAGAATTTTTCAGAAATATGCCGATGGTCGCCCACAAGGAGCTGGAGCACTCTCTGAGTGGGAGTTCCCTCGGATGGTGCTGCCTCATTCAGGGGTAGATCTTAAAGCCATTGTTGCTGCCTTTGAAAATCACTTAGTGGATCAGGCACTGGTGCGGACAAATGGAAATAAGAATCGGGCTAGCGAACTGCTAAGTATGAATCGCACCACACTTGTTGAAAAACTTCGAAAGCGGGGAATGATTGTCCCTCTCTCATCGAAGGAGCGACTCCCCGACGTTGCATCGAGTGAGAGCGAATTGAATTCTCCGGACCTCCAGACGTTCTCGGAACCTTCGGACATAGGTCCAGCGTCGGGAACGGACGCTGAGTCTTAATCGGCAGTCTTAGGGCTGGGAAGACTAGGGGCGCGGACTAGGCGTTTCGGAGGCGGCGGGTTTGCTCGACTCTGTGACTGACTGCCGAACTAGATTTCGGATAATTCGGTTTCGGTTGACGCCCCCAAAAAGGGCTTTGATCTCGTCATAAAGGCTGGGGTCATTGATAAACGCACCAATAGTTCCGCTACCGTTATTTAGCTTGTCTGTGATCTGAGCCATATTTGAAATGGCTTTCTTAAGTTGAATATTATCCATTTCACGATTCATTTTATCGGTTAGCTGGGCCAAGTTCTTTGAACTCTCAGCCATTCCCTTAAAAAAGGCCTCATTGCGATGGTCTGTTTCGAAGCTCTTGAGGACGCGGTCAAGACTAGAGGAAATGCTGAGTAACGAAGCAATGAGCTGATCCCCTTTGTTTAAAAAATGGGCAATGTCTTTTCCGGTGGTTACCGGGATTTCAGACCCAGGAGGCATGACTGGGTTTTCCATGGTTCCCACGTTGACCGTCAAATATTTGTCTCCGAGTACTCCTTGGGTTGCAATCTCAACACTCGAGTCTTTGCGAATCCAATCTTCCGAATTCTTAGAAACTGCGAGGGTCACAATAATTTTCCGCAGTTGATTGTCAAAAGCGATGTCTTCGACGGTGCCAATGGGTACCCCACCCAGGATGACACGGGCTCCGCTGACTAGGCCATCCACAGAATCAAACTTAGAATGGTATCGAACTTTTCTGGCAAAGAGATTGTCTGTGCCACCCAGCATGATGACGGCAGACATGACTAGAGCCAATCCAATCGTGATGAAAATTCCTACTTTAATTTCTGTTTCAAGCTGTTTGCGCATCGATATTAGCCGTCCTATTTGCCATCTGAGTTCAATGCCCCCTTAACAAAGCTTTGGACAAGGGGGTCTTTCGATTTCTTAATCTGATCCACACTGTCGATCACGTGTATCTTTCCATTGTATAGAATTGCAATTCGGTCAGCAATTTCAAAGGCGCTAGGAATGTCGTGAGTGACAAAGATTCCGGTGATTCCAGTTTTTTTAAGTTTCTTGATATTATCGAGGAGTCTCTGGGTATTCACAGGGTCCAGGCCAGCAGTAGGTTCATCAAAAAGAATGATTTTGGGTTCCATGATGATGGCCCTCGCCAGGCCGGCTCTTTTTTGCATCCCGCCGGAAAGTTCGTTGGGAAAAAGAAGGTTGGACCCTTTCATGTCGATTAGACTTAACATTGAGTTCACTTTTTGGAGAATTTGGGACTCGGAAAACTGAGTGTGTTCTTGAAGAGGATAAGCGAGGTTTTCTTGTACTGTGAGGGAATCAAAGAGTGCCCCGTTTTGAAAAACATATCCAATTTTCGTCCGAACGTTGACCAATTCCCTTTCTGAAAAATGGCTAATGTCTTGACCCTCAAAAATAACTTGGCCTTCATCTGCGTGTTCTAAGCCAACAATGGTCCGTAGGATAACACTCTTACCTGTTCCAGAGCCTCCAAAGAGACCTAAAATCTCGCCCTTAAAAAGCTCGAAGTTCAAGCCGTTTAAAACCACTTTTGTGCCGAAAGTCTTGTGCAGACCCCTGACTTCGAGAACCTTTTCTAGCGAAGGGGTAGAGCTCATTTCGGGTACACCGTTAGGATAAAGAGTTTTGTCAGGAAGAAGTCGCTAATCATGATGAAAATACTTGAGGTCACAACTACCCAGGTGGTGGAATTTCCAACCCCTTGAGTTCCCCCTTCCGTATTTAAGCCTTTCCAGCAAGCTGTCACGGAAATGAAAAAAGCAAAGACGGTAGTTTTGGCCATGCCTGTTAGCAGGTCATACATCTTTAGAGTCTCAATCGTTTTAGCTATGAAAAACTCCCCGTTAATAGACAGGTCTTTCAGGCAGACGACCATTGCGCCAAATAGCCCAATATAGTCTGCAAAGAGGGTAAGAATCGGGAGGGCAATCAGACTGGCCAGAAGCCGGGGGATAACGATCCTTTTGATTGGGCTGGTCCCCAGGGCTCGAATTGCATCGATCTGCTGGGTGACCTTCATTGACCCTACTTCCGAAGCAATCCCGGAGCCGATACGGCCGGCTACCAGCAAGCTTGTAAAGACGGGACCCATTTCTCGTAAGATCGCTAGAGCAACAATTTTAGGAACGTAGAGTTTTCCCCCAAACTTCGACAATCCATATCCAAATTGGAGGGCCATCACTGACCCAGTCGCTAATGCAGTGACGGCGACTAGGAGGATGGACTGAACTCCAATGGAAAAGACTTGCTGCAGAACTAATTTCCAATAGTAGGGTGGGTAGGCGCACTCACGTAGGATCTGATAGCAGAGGAATCCAAATCCACCTGCAAATCGAATCATGCCCAGGATTCGAGCTCCTAATTTCTGAACGAGGCCCCGGGAGGCCGTATTCAGGCCCATCGCCACTGAGTTTCCGTCCATTAGGGCCCCACTCGAATCGATCGGACGAATTTGGAAAAGACTTCTAAATCAGAGTCAAAGACTTGAGGTGAAGCTAGGTACATCAGATCGAAAAGACATTGATCTACCCGAAGCACTACGGCCCGGATCTTAACATCGGAATTGAGCATTTTTCCTCGAACTGTAGTCTCGAGACCCTTGGCGCCGTTTACAAGGATTTCTTTTTCCTCTGGCGTAGTGGTAGTAGTCATACCCAAAAGAAGGCCTCGCGTCAGATCTTTCAACGACGCCTCTCCCTCTGCATTGGGAAATTTCCTGCAAGCAGAGCTAACGGAGATTATGGCTTTGCTTTTCTTCGACTGATAAGCAAGATCTGATTTTCCACTCTCGGAGCCGGCACCGCTGCCCTCAGTAGTCTTATTGATGAGTACCCAGTTGGGATTGTCCACAGCTAGGTCTTGAATCGAATAGTCTTTGGATTTTTCTTCTACTGGGCGGATATTTCCGAAAAATAGGCTACAACCCGAAAAGATGGGCAGAAATAAAAAGAAAAAAATCGCAAAAAACCGTTGAAATGGGGACGGTTTCATATTTTTCGTTTTTCCAATTTTACTCATTCGATCTTTCATCATCAGATGCTTCAACCGTTTTTGTTCCAAATAAGGTGCAATACCCAGTCTAGACCGAGCAGGAGAAACCATAAATAGGCGAACCTTGCCTAGCCTGAACTTGCACCAAACCTGAGCACGTCAGCGATCCATTTATCAAATTTTTATCAAATTTCAGTCGCCGTTCATTCCTTCATCGTGTCAACTTTCAAACGGGAACCCGGCAAGTTATCGACGAGCTCTGTTGGGTTTGTTGACGCTGGGTCAAATTAGCTTGGACTAACTTTCCCATAAAAAATTTAGACCTAGTCAAGGATTACCTAGCATGATCAGGGCATTAGAACGAGCGATAAAGAATATTGAAAATAGGAAAGAATTGGCACCAGATTTGCTTTATCCTTTCTGAGGGGTAGAGCAGGATGCTCGCTAATCCTCCGGGAGTATTTATAGAAATGCAGAGTCTCAGGAAGAGTCTCAATAGATGTCTCAAGACTGGTTATTTAATTTCCTTAACTTGTCTTGCCTTTCCCTCCCTGGCCAGTCCCGGCGCTGGGGATGCGTCACAAGCTGTTCAGCTCAAAACTTTTCTAACCCACAGTCGACTGTTATTTAAAATTGACGATTCCGTCCAGGTGAGCTGGAAAAAAACTCCTACCGGCTTCGAGCTGCTTCTCAAAGGGATTACCTTAAATGATTTGGGTGCTCCCATGGGCGAGGAAGCTCGTTGGAAGAGTCTTTATAAAGGGATCGCTGACACCCGAGTAGAGGGGATCGAGTTTCAAGAAAAAGCTGAGGGAATTTTAATTCATGGGAAATGGAAATATCCCAAAGGCGCACTAACCTTAGCCAATCCTGAAATGGAAATATTTGACTATCGGGAAAAAAATCCCCCAGGTTTTGTCGTGGATTTTTGGGTTAAAAAAGGACCGACTCGAATTGACGCTGCACTGGAGTTGCGACGAAAACAGCACTTGGCTGCACTAAATAAAGTCCGAGAAGAGGCTAAAAGTAGAATTGAGCGCAGGTTGGCCACAGAACGTAAGCGCGCGGAAGCTGCGAATTCGAGCCGCTTTTGTGACCGGCCCATGTCCGAAGAAAACGACTTATTCCTGGAATTTCTCCCGGTTCATGTTCCCTATAAATTTTCCAAATTTCTTCCAATGACTTCTCCTGATACACAGTTTCACTACTTTAAGCCCAAAAGCGAGAACAAGGATGCTCAGTATGTAAGGCTTGCTCTTAATCTCTATGGAAAGGGAAAGTTTGGTTTGGCTGTCAGAACTCTGGACTTTCTTGAGTCAGAGTATCCCTCCTCCGACTACCAGCTTGAAATGGAATTTCTGAGAGCAAACCTCATGATCAAATTGGGTCACCCCGCGGTGGGTGAGTCCATTTTGCGCAAACTTATTCAACAGAAAAAGGAATCCCCGGTTGCTTTGCATTCTGCGATGTATCTTGCAGGCCGTGAAATGGAGATTCAAAGTTATCAGCAGGCCCTACAGACTTTTTTCTGGCTCATTCAAAACTACTCAAATCATGATGCGGCGTGGATGTTCCATCTGGGGGCGGCGGAGTGTTTGTATTCGATGCACGAGTCCGACCGAGCGGCCAAAGAGTTTCGATGGGTAATTGAGAATGCCCCCACCGACGACTACAAAGCTGAAGCCGCCTACCGTATGGGGGATATTTACCAGCTGAGATTTCAGTATGAACAAAGCCTCGCGGCCTACTTTCAAGGGATTCATTATTTTCCAAAGCAGGCTTCACGATTTCCCGGATTTCACGTGAACCGCGCAGAAGCTCTTTATCAACTGCAGCAATATGATCGCGCTGAGCAAGCCTTCAAGGAATATCTAGAAAAGTTTCCAGGGCATCCTGAAGGTTGGAGAGCGACTCTCCGTTTGGCAGAAATTGTAGGCCGAAGGGAAAGCATTTCTGACGCAAGCTCTGTTGCTAGAAAATGGAACTACGAGACAATTAACCATTATCCGTTCAGTCCGGGCTCGACGCTGGCTAGACTTCGGCTCTTACCCTGTGGAGACCATGGTGGCTTTAGCTTGTCAAAAGCTGAAAAATTCTTTGAAGAATCCAAAGACTTTGACGGTGATGGCAAGGTTCTGATGAAAAACTATCAGGACTTTCGAGCGATTGCACATATTCGCACTTTAATCACCATGGGAACGCAGGACCAGATTGCACTGTCTGCGATCCATGAACTCCAAAACACCAAGGGTACTTTTGCGCGGGTAATGTTGAGCACAATTGCTAATGACTTCTTTCAAAAGATGATTAGTCGTCTTTTAGACGAGAATAAGAACTACGAAGCAATTAGCTACTATACGTCAGTTGCTCCTATTATCCCTCCAGCCGAAACCGTCACAGACATTGACTACCTTCTGAAACTGTCTCAGGCAGCGTCAGACCTTGGAATGGGCGGATTTGCAAAAAAACTCTACGAAAATTACGATCATCAATTGCACCGAAACCGTAAGATCGCCTCGGTCGCAACCTCATCGGGATCGGCAGCAGGGGGAAATGCCTCGTTGGTAGTGGATCTTGATCGCTTCGAAAGCGAGATTCGAATTTCTGAGAGAGCCTTTACTGAGGCGAAAGCGCTCTGGGTCAATTCAAAAATCACGGGTGACACAGAGAGCTTTGGAAAAATACGCAATCTTCTCGAGACTGTCCGTGATGAGTCAGCTTATTCCTTCGAAAAAGAGTTGATCCTAGGCTTAATTGATCAGCGTGAGGGAAAATTCGAAAGCGCTCTGAAACACGTGAATCTCGCCGAGAGTCTGAACCCGTCGGTCAGAGTGCAGGCGTGGCAGGGTCTCCTGCAAAAAGATCATGGTGACTTACGAACCGCGTTGGAAGTCTTTAGGGACTTAGAAAAAAGAATGGTCCTCAGAGGAAAAACCCCTTCCCATCAAGCAGAGCATTCAGCAGATGCAATAGACAACCCGTTAGCTCTACCTGAAATGCCATCTCTTGAAGAGGTATTGCGCGCAGAGGCTGAGATTTTAGAGAAGCAAAATGAATGGGCTGGAGTGGTAGAAGTTTATCAGCGGGCGCTCGAATACGGGTTGACCCAGCCTTCTATTCATTACTCTTATGCAAGAGCATTAGAAAAAATGGGGACCACTGCTGAGGTGGTTTTAGCGGGGTCGGAGTTAAATACACTCTCTAAGTGGAGTCCGCCACCAGCCGTACCAGCGACTTCAGCGGGTACAACCCCAGCCGCGCCGGCAGCGCCTGCTCCTGCCGGCGGTACGCCTGGCTTGACCCAGACACCGGAAAGTTTTTGGAAGAGAATGGCGAGTGAAACTCTCGCAGATGCAAGAAGTATGGGAACTCGATTAGATGCCAAGGAGGGCACGAAATGAGTGATATTTTGACTGGTGACCGTAGAATGCGGGATATAGTTCAATTAGCTAAGACGGTCGCCCCGAGCAAGGCGACGATCTTGATTCAAGGCGAGAGTGGAACGGGCAAGGAGTTAGTTGCTCATCTTATTCACACTCAAAGCACCCGCGCCTCTAGACCTTTTGTTGCGATTAATTGCGCAGCTATTCCAGACAACCTGCTGGAGTCTGAACTCTTTGGCTATGAGAGAGGGTCTTTCACAGGAGCCATGAATGCCAAAACCGGAAAGTTTGAAATGGCAAACGGGGGAACCCTACTGCTGGACGAAATTTCGGAGATGGATATCCGCCTTCAAGCCAAGCTTTTGCGGGTCCTTCAAGAAGCCGAAGTCGACCGCATTGGCGGCAGGAGGCCCATTCCGGTTGATGTCCGAATTATTGCAACGACGAACCGGAACCTGGGAGACTGTGTCAAGGAAGGGACCTTCAGAGAAGACCTTTTCTGTAGTTAACCTAACCTTACCACCCTTGCGCGAGAGGCTAGGCGACGTTCGTCTTCTTTCTGTGCACTTTATGAAAGTGTATTCAGATAAAAACGGAAAATCGATGACTGGGTTTATACCCGAAGCTTTAGGGCTACTTGAGTCCCACTCTTGGCCAGGTAATGTTCGAGAACTGGAAAATGTGATCGAACGGACTGTCTTGACTGCCAAGACCAATATGATTTCTGCGGCAGACATCTACATCGAAAGAAGAGAGGGGCGCTTGAGTCACGCCGGGCTGGCAGGGCAGGATCTCGATGCACAAGGTCTTGTTCAGGGGGGATCGGTGTTGGCTGGCTCTGCGAACGGACAGGATAAGAATTGGCTTCCTGGTAGAACCTTGGATGATATCGAGCGTAACGTAATCATCGAAGCGCTCAAATACCATCACGGAAACCGGACTCACACAGCTCGAGCATTGGGAATTTCGATTCGAACTCTAAGAAATAAAATTGCCGACTATCGGAGACTGGGCATTCATCTCTAAACAGGGGACACTTTCATGGCGGACGGGGGATTTGATCCGATTATAGGTGCTCTGAATACTTCGCTGAATTTGAGGCTGGTCAACCAAAACGTGATCAGCTCGAATATCGCGAATGCAGACACGCCTGGCTATAAAGCAAAAAAAGTCGAGTTTGAATCCGCCCTCCGCGATGCTCTTGGGGTAGGGGGGAAGCTCCCCCCTGTTGAGTCCGATCCTCACCACATTCAGCATCGATCAACAGAACCTGTAGAGCCTGAAATCTATGAAGACCCAAATGGGGTTGAGTCCTTGGATGGTAACACTGTGGATCGCTCGGCCGAGATGGCAAAAATGGCTGAGAACCAGCTTCTGTACGATGCTTCGGCAGAAATGCTGAAACGAAAGTTAGGGATGTTAAAATACGCCGTGACTGAAGGGGGAGGGAATAGGTAATGGACTTCTTTTCTTCAATGCGAGTTAGTGCCAGTGGGTTGGATGCTCAGACCAAGCGGATGAACACGATCTCCAGCAATATCGCAAATGCTGAAACCACTCGGGGAGTGGGTCCGAATGGTGGCCCCTATCGGAAGAAAGATCCGATTCTGAGTGCGCAGACTGATCGTGAAAGCTTTGGAGAGATCCTGGATAACGCGCTGGACGAAAATGTCCAGGGTGTGCAGGTCGTCGATATTGCCGAGGATCCGAAACCACCCCGATTGGTTTACAATCCTCGCCACCCAGATGCCAACCCAGAGGGCTATGTTGCCATGCCTAATGTGAATCCTGTGGAAGAGATGGCCAATATGATTAGCGCCCAGCGCTCGTACGAAGCCAACGTCACAGCCATGGGAGCGGCAAAGTCGATGGCACAAAAGGCACTGGAGATCGGGAGATAGGTAGAAGTTTATGGCTAATATGACAGTTGAAAACCTGACTCAGACGATTGACTCGGCCGATTCCGAACGTTTTTTTGGTGGAGACAGGAAAGTTCGTCGAGAACTTTCGGGACCCAACTCTGCACAGGACCCGGACCTCAAAGGCAGTCCTGCGGTTTTAGGCGCGGATCAAGGAAAGTCTTTTTCAGATATTTTAAGAAATTCTGTAGAGAAAGTGAATGAAATGCAAGCACAGGCAGACACCGCAATTAAGGAGTTGGTGGCCGGTCGGAGCAAGAATATTCACGAGACGATGTTAACAATCGAACGAGCAGACACTTCATTGAAGCTAATGATGCAAGTGAGAAACAAGATCTTGGATGCGTATCGAGAAATTATGCGCATGCAGGTCTAGAGGGAATGGTTGAACTGTGGGTGAATATTTAAATAAGGTATTTGTCCAAATTAGGGAATTTGTAAAATCCCTGAGTCCGGGGAAGCGGTTTGCTTTATTCGGAGTCTTTGTCGGGATTGTTGCTGTCCTAGCATTGATGGTGTTGTGGGCAGGAAACACGAACTTTGTTCCGCTAATGACAAATCTTAGTCCTGAAGACTCCACAAACATCATCCGAATTCTCAGAGACAAACATATCCCCTTTAAAGTTGATCCGACGGGCAAGAATATTTCAATTCCGCCTGAGAGTATGTACGAGCTTCGATTGGAATTAGCTACGATCGGCTTACCTCAGTCCAGCATCGTCGGCTACGAAGTTTTTGATAAGCAGCAGCTGGGGGCCACCAGCTTTATTCAAAAGGTGAATCAAAAGCGCGCTCAAGAAGGCGAACTCATGCGGACGATCAATACGATTCGTGGAGTCCGCCGTTCCCGAGTGCATTTGGCTATTCCTCAGAAGAGTGCTTTTGTCGAAGACCAAAAGAAATCCACCGCCTCAGTAGTGGTCGACCTTGAGCCGGGTACGGTTTTAGCTGAAAAACAGGTCTTTGGAATCGGGAACCTAGTAGCTAGAGCAATTGAAGGTCTAGACATTACCGACGTAGTGATCATGAATTCAGAAGGGAAAGTGCTCTCGAAGAATCCGACAGACCCCCTGGCTGCATCAACTGCAACTCAATTGGATTTTCAGGAGAAACTCCAAGGGGATATGGAACGGCGAATCGAGAATATGCTGTCTCGCGTGGTAGGCGAGGGGCACGTAGTAGCCAAAGTGACTGCTGAGTTAGACTTCGCACAGGTGAACGAGACTCAGACGATCTTTGACGGAGACGGCGCAGCCATACGGTCCGTCGAAAAACATAACGATTCAATGAATGGTTCGCGTCCCGGACCTTATGGTGCCGCCGGAAATACCGCAAACGCTCCTGGCCAAACGCCAAATGGAAGTAACGGCGAGGTCAAGACGGAGACTTCTAAAAATAATGAAGTCACAAATTATGAGGTTCCTCAAACCGTCAGAAGGACCACTCGCGCGACCGGTGCTGTTAAAAAGCTTTCTGTTGCCGTGGTGGTAGATAGCAAGACGACGAAGACGACTGCGAAAGATGGGGTAGTCACGACGAAGTTAGATGCTTGGCCACCAGAGAAGCTGAAAGAATTTGAAGAGATTGCTGCGGGTGCCGTTGGGCTAGATCGGAAGCGTGGCGATACGCTGGATGTTAAGAATATTGAGTTCACTCGCGAGGATTTCGAGGAAGCGCAACGCTTTATCGCCGAGAAGGAAACAAAGAGCTACATCCAGAACATGATTATGTACGGAGTAATTGGTCTTGCGATCCTGCTCTTCTTCATGTGGGTGGTCCGGCCCTTTATTAAATGGGTTACGGAAAATACAATTGATAGCGTGGATACCTTTCTTCCTCAGACGATTGAGGAGTTGGAACGAATTCAAAAGAACACCGCTCTACCAGTGATTGAGGAAGTGGTCCCAGTCTTACCTGAGAACATGGACCCTGCGAAGGTGGAAGGGGAAATGATTAAAGAAAAAATCATTACTCTGATTGAAGCTAATCCGCACAAGGCCGCCTTGATCTTGAGAGATTGGTTGCACGGAGAGTCTAAGAAGAAGGAAGAGGCGAATGCAGCTAAGAAGAAAGAAAGCGCCTAAAGGGAAGGATCTAGCCTATGCCATTTGATACCTTTGACGAAATGAGTGGGCTGGAAAGGTCAGCCCTGCTTTTAAATATCTTGGGCAACCAGGTCACAGCTCAGGTCTTTAAAAAAATGAAAGACAACGACGTGAAGCGTCTAGTGAATGCGATGGGCCAAGTCACAAAGGTTCCCATTCCTACAGTAAAGGAAGTTTTAGAAGCGTTTTATACGGAAATTGCTGAAGAAGACAACTTGATCTTCGGACATGCGTCGGGTCGGGATTTCGTATTAACCACTCTCGGAGAGGATCGAGCAAAAACGGTTCTCGGGCAGCTTGCAGTATTGGAAGGCAGTCGTACACTGGAAGCGCTCGAACTTGTTGACCCCAGAACTCTTGCCAACTTCTTGGTCAACGAACATCCACAGACTGTGGCTTTGATTTTGGCTCATCTCGAGCCGATGAAGAAGTGCGAAGTTTTGCGACGATTGCCGGAATCCATCCAGACAGAAGTCGTATTGCGTATCGCAAACCTAGATTTTATTTCTCCAAATTTGATTGCACAGGTCGACGAGGTCTTGAAACAGGAGTTGGCAACTCTCGGCTCCATCGACACCCAGCAGCTGGGAGGAATTCAGCCTATCGCCGAAATGTTGAACGTCATGGACAAATCCAGCGAACAAAACATTATGGCCCGGGTCGAAGAAAAAGATCCTCAGCTGGCTGAGGAGATTCGTAAGTTGATGTTCGTATTTGAAGACATTGTCTACATCGACGATCGCGGAATGCAGCAGCTTCTCAAAGAAGTTCCAAACGACAAGCTAGTCATAGCTTTGAAAACCGCACCCGAGGAAATTCGAGACAAGATCTTCCGAAATATTTCCAAGCGAGCCGGCGAATTGCTTAAAGAAGATCTCGAGGCAATGGGACCTGTTCGTCTTTCGGATGTCGAATCAGCTCAGCAGGAAATCATCAACGTTGCCAAGAAACTCGAAGCTGAGGGCAAGATTATTGTCAGTCGTGGTGGGGATGCGGACGCTCTGGTGTAACCAAACGATTTGGAAAATAGGAAACTATGGCCGAATTTAAAAAAACTGACTTCCAAATTAAAGGTGAGGAAGGACTCTCTCAGAGAAAGGTCGCGAACATGGACTCGGACTCCGTTCCGGTGATTCGCGATTTTGAATTCACTCAAGTCAGTACAAAAGGCAAGGGAGATTATAAATCGATTAAAGCCAAGTATGGTCCCTTGGCCGCCACCGATGCCGAGCGAAATGCGTGAACCATTAAGGATCGACGCTTTAGCCTGAATCCACTTTTGAGGAACCCACTTTCTGTGGAGCAGGAAGAGCGCCGGGTGATTGATGAAAAAGTTCGGGATCAGATTGCTGCCGTGGCAGAAGAAGCACGAAAAGAGGCAGCCGAAAAAGGTTACCAAGAAGGGCTTAAACGGGGCCATGACGAGGCCTATTTGAAAGTTCAGTCCGAGAGCGCCGGCAGTCTCAGTCGATTTGATCAGATGGTCAGTGAAGCTGAGAAGGCGAAAGTAGAAATTTTTCGTGCGAACGAGCGTTTCCTAATCGAGCTGGTTTTCCGAATCGCTAAAATGGTTCTGCTCCGGGAGCTGCAGACGGATCAAGAGTATCTGTCACGCCTTGCCGTCGAGCTAGTGACGCGCGTGGGTCTTAAAGATAATATTAAGATCAAATTAAACACTGAGGACGCCGAGACTATTGCGAAGCTCAGGGGCGGGCTCGAGAAGGCCTTTGGAAAAATGAACAATTTGAATATTGAAGCTTCTCGCTCTGTCCAACAGGGGGGATGTCAGGTTGAAACGGAGTGGAACGCGATTGATGCATCCATCGAAACTCAGCTTCAGGGCGTCTATGAGAGTTTATTTGGAAAAAAGAGCCAGGATAATCAGTGAGTTTAATTCGATGAGGGAGCTTCATGACCTGGGAAATTGATAAGAACCGGTACAGCGATCTCCTTCGGCACGCACTCCTTTACTCAGAAGGGGGTAAGGTCACCCGCAGCATGGGATTGGCGTTCGAAGCTCATTTACCAGGAGCAGCCTTGGGGAGTATCTGTCAAATCATTACCTCTGGGGATCCTCATGCGGAAACAGGGGTAGAGGCCGAAGTTGTAGGATTTCGGGACAAACGTGTTCTTTTGATGCCCTTTGAGGATGTCTCGGGATTAAACAATGACAGTTTGGTCATTCTAAAGAAAAAGTCTTCAACGGTGACCGTGAGTGAGTCGCTGCTGGGTAGGGTGCTCGATGGACGTGGGCAGCCTATTGATGGTTTAGGTTCGGTGATGCGTGGCGCTTCTCACTTAGAAGAACGGAGTCTCTACCAAAAGCCAACGCATCCTCTAGAAAGAATGATGGTAAAGGCGCCGCTAGACTTGGGGATTCGATCGATCAATGGCTTGTTGACCTGCGGTAAAGGACAACGGGTTGGTATTATGGCCGGTTCGGGAGTGGGGAAATCGGTTCTTCTAGGGATGATTGCCCGGCATACCCAAGCCGATGTAAATGTGATTGCCCTTATCGGAGAACGAGGTCGCGAAGTAAGAGAGTTTATTGAAAACGACTTAGGCCCGGAAGGGTTGAAAAAGTCTGTAGTCGTCGTGTCCACTTCTGATAAATCTCCTCTATTGAGAATGAGGGGAGCCTTTTTAGCCACTAGTATTGCAGAGTATTTTAGAGACCAAGGGAAAGACGTACTCTTGCTGATGGATTCGATTACCCGATTTTGTATGGCCCAAAGAGAGATTGGTCTGTCGCTAGGGGAACCTCCGGCCTCCAAAGGATATACACCCAGTGTGTTTTCTACTATTCCTAAGCTCTTGGAGCGGGCTGGCATGGCGCCAAAAAAAGGAAGCATCACCGGACTTTATTCCGTTCTGGTTGAAGGCGACGATATGGACGATCCTATCGCTGATGCCGTCCGAGCCATTTTAGACGGACACATTGTTCTAAGTCGAAAAATCGCGCAACAAAATCGATTTCCAGCCGTAGATATCTTACAGAGTGCAAGCCGAGTGATGAGAGCAGTCACCAGTAAAGATCATCAAGCATGGGCAAGTCAGATCAAAGATTGGATGGCAACCTATGCGCAGGCTGAGGATTTGATTAATATCGGTGCCTATGTCAAAGGGACCAGTCCCGTGATTGACCAGGCAGTAATCGTCCATGATCGAATTGAGCAGTTCCTCCGGCAAGGAATAGAAGAAGGCTCCAGCATGGAGGAGACTCTCGGGGCTATGTATTCCATATTCCGCTCTGGAGAAGCATTTCTGGCCTCACAGCAGCAAGGTCCAGCCGTCCAACGGCCCCAAAATCAATCCCTTCAGAAATTTCGGATCTAGGAAAAACTTACCCGGTTTGGGTCGGCCGTTCATTCCTAATTCTGGGTAAAACATTCAGTCTGGATAAATTCCAA
>JACPOE010000041.1:9939-13775 GCA_016185105.1 Bdellovibrio sp. | reverse complement strand
CCATATGTAGTGGTGGGAATCGGTTTGAATACCCGGGTCGCCTCCTATCCCGGGTCGATCGCGCTTTCGGATAGTGTTTCTACACCTTCGACTAAAGCCGACCTTAACGAGCTCATTCGAGTTTCCTTTATTGAGTCTCTCGTATCTGAAACGGATACTCTGTGGAAGGATGGGGCCGGTCGGCTAGCAAAAGATTTTGAAAAATTCAGCGTTCTACCTGTGGGTACCGAAGTCCAATGGGGTGAGCCGGTAAAATGGGGGATCGTCAGGGGCTTGGGACAGATGGGAGAGCTTCTAGTTCAAATGAATTCCGGTGAGCGGGTAGGGCTTTTTGCCGAGGACGTCACGAAGTTTCGGAAAGCATCTTATGAATCTCTTCCTTAATAATTTTTTCAGCCATTTCAGGAAGAAGCTGTTGAGCCATTTTTTCTAAGAGGGCTTGAACTTGGTCCTTCACCATTGTTTCCACCTCAGTTTTATCCAAGGTATTGGTGGCCGTTGATGAAAGGTCCGCCTTGTATTCCGGCGTTCCTGGGTCCGCTAAGGGGTTCATCGCGGGCAGTTCTGTTGAAGCAATTTTACTTAGGTTCAAACTTGTTGCTTCACTAAAGTCTTGAGTGATCATGGGTGTCCCGCGAGCTTCCGCCGTTTCGGGGATAAAGGGAGGCATTTGCTCATCGTGTGGGAAGTCTTCACTAGATGGAGGTGCAAGTTTAGTCTCGCCCTCGGATGAATACTTGGGTGGTTCAATTCTAAAAGTGGAACCAGGTTGTTCCGTGAGTGAAGGAAATGGCTTTAGTGTAGGCTCTTTTACGTTCCACTCATAATCATCGAGGTGGGTTGCACGAATTGTGGACTCGGTAAGGGATTGAATGTCTGACTCCCCATCCCCGCTGGCATTCAGTATTGGGTCTGGTTGTCCGGTTAGCGGTCCCTCACCGTCCCAGAGTTGAGAGGCTGTTTCACTTACTGAAGTTTCTGGTGGCGGGGGCGGCGTAGACAGTGCGGTGAGGGGCGGGAAAATGGAAACTGATTCAGGCGTAGGCAGCGGTGCCTCGAAGGAACTGGGTGCCATAGGAGGCGGAGGCATCATTTCTGAACCTTGAGGGGGGGCGACACTTGGAAAAGGAGGAGGTTCAGCGAAGCTTCCTTTCATCGCTGCATTGGGAGGCGGAGGTGAAACTTGCAATGGAGGCGGTCCTGGTGGAAATCCTGGAGGTGTTGTTGGTGGGCGGGAAACAAAAGCGGTTTTCTCCATCCTCTTCGCTGTCACCTGTTCTAATCCGGCTGATAAGACCTGTCTGAGATTCGCAGGATCAAACGGCTTTGTCAGGCGCCCATGAAAACCAACTTCTTTCGCTTGATCTTCATCAACCTTTTCAAAGGCGCTGGACATAAGTATGAATCTGACTTCTTCATGGTCGTTGGAGTGATTGATCTCTCGTTTTACCTCAAAGGCAGTTTTCCCAGGAAGGGAAACATCGATCAATACTAGGTCAGGGCGGAACAAAGAAATTTGTTGTACGGCATCCATGCCGTCCGAGACGGTCTGGATTTCGTATCCCTCGTTTGTGAGTGCAAGTCTTATTACTTTTTGAATAGTAAGACTGTCGTCCGCCACCAACAGTTTTTTTCCAGGCATCTTATAAAAGTGTGTCATTTCATTTGATTTCTGTAAAGATGCGGGCTTTCTTTCGCCTTCTAAAACCGCTATAATGAAAAAGGCTTCAGGGGTCGGCGATTATACATTTGGACCCTACAGTCAATTACCCAGGGGGCTGTCCCTGATCAGTGGTGTGCATGCCTGGCGCGTCCAGGAAGCCTAAAGCTGTCATACGGCGCCCACGTTACTTTCTGGGTTCCAATTGACTTCGTCGTGCTCCTGAAGTCCAACATTTCCTGGGGGGAGACAAATAAATGGCGCGATTTGAAGATGGATTGCCAGATCGAGAAGGATGGATTCATGACCTCGCCAGGGGGGAGATTCACCCCGACGCCGAGAAGCTTTTACAGTTAGGACGGAGTTTTGATCCTCAACAATTGGTGGAGGAGAGCGCCATCGAATTTTTGACGGAGCTGAGAGAAAAGCTGACTCAGTTTGCAAAAATTTTTAATGGCTATTCCGAAGAAAATACGAAATTTTCTGATGTAAAAGTCTATTCCGTCGCACAGACTGCTGCGGATTTCATGCTCTTCAGAAACCAGATCAAACTTATTTTCTCTAATTCGACTCACGGCGTGATTCAGATTTCTTTTGCTCAACATTCACGGAGTAATCTTGCCATAAATGGTCAGGAGTCTTTGTCATCTTCAGCGCCCCAGTCTGCTGGAGTTCCAGTTCCCGGAGCGGCACAGGATCTTTTGGCCCAAATGAGTCCGTTTCGAGATGTCTATTGGACTTTCCAGGGTGAAAAAATCACATGTGAGCAAGTGGCTAAGTTCTACTTCGTTGAATTTATTAAAGTGACTCGAGATATAAAAAAGTCAAGACTTGGGAATCAGCTGCTGCTCGATCAGATCAAAGCCCTCCTCGAGGAGAAAGGGCTTAATCTTTAGAATGTCTACCGCTTGAGTAAAGTTTAGTGAAAAATCAAAAAGGGGTTGTCCATCTGTGTTTTGGGAAGCGGTACGGGCGACGACTAGGTTGGGGTCGTAACCAAACCGCTTAGCAAATGCTTGCCCAAATTCGAAGTGGTTCATTTTCGTGAGGCCTCCGTAGTGCAAAACTCGATTTTTTACGCCGGAGCCAATCAGTTTGATAATCAGATCACAAAGGCCGTCCAAGGGTGCAAACGCATGAAGTTCGTCTGTAGACAATTCGATTCGTTTTCCTCGGTCTAGGGTCATGCGAAGACGATCAAAAAATGAAAGATTAAGACCATTGCTCCGTCCGAAGGTCGGGCTGGAACGCAAGATGATATAGTTCAAACACTTACTCTTCATCGCGTTTTCTCCGCCAGATTTCATACGTCCCAGAACGGTTCCAGGCAGAATGGTATCCTGTTCGTGATAGTTTCCTTTGGTGCCATCGAAGACATAGCTGTTGGATAAATAGATGAATCTGGGTTGCATGATGTCAGTTGATCCAGCAAGAGTCGTGGGTCCATCGGCGTGCAACCTTTCGCAGTTTCTTGCATTTTTCTCTGCCTCTTGCATGTCATTGCTTCCGGCTACGTAAATGACCACGCTGGGTTGAGTGGTATAAACGACTCGTTTAACCCAGTTTCGATTTTCTACGTCCATGGGTATGAACGAGACTCCGGGAATTGCAGCTGGTTTTTTGAAGTAGGTTGCGTAAACCTTGTAGCCATCCCTTAGCCTCTTGGCTAGGTAGCTGCCCAGGTATCCGCTGCCTCCCACTATCAATACCGACTTTGTATGTGTCATATCGATGATTCTATCTCAGACCCTCTATGACAACAATTTAAGTACAGCTGAATTTACGTTGTTTGCATGGCCGAGCACCGAGATACCAGATTGCAAAAGAATGTTGGACTTGGTCATTTGGGAGACCTCATCCGCCATATCTGCATCTCGGATTCGACTATTCGCAGCCGAGAGATTTTCATCGGAAATCGCCTGACTGTTAATATTCGTTTGCAGCCGGTTTTGCATCGCTCCCAAATCCGATCGGATACTATTGACTCGGTATAACGCTGAGTCCACTACTTCTAGGGTCAACTGGGCTCCCTGTTTGGTTGAAATCGACTCAGATCCGAGCTTCAGGGAATCTAACGAAGCATCCGCCTTAGCAGCATCATAGACAATCCGATCTACAAGCGGATCGTTATGAATCCCTACCTGAATTTCAAAGGCTCCTGCCTTTCCATTCAATA
>JACPOE010000041.1:0-9920 GCA_016185105.1 Bdellovibrio sp. | reverse complement strand
TCCATTCAATAACGGAGTATTGTTATACTGCGTGGCGTTAGCGATTCGTTCGATTTCCGATTTCAATGCCTGAAATTCACGATCAGTGAACTGCCTTTCTATATCTCCAATCGTGTCTGATGCAGCTTGAATGGCTAGCTCTCTTAAACGAATAATCATGTTGGAAATTTCGTTCAAACCACCCTCGGAAACCTGAATCAAAGAGACCCCATCCTGAGCATTTCGCCTAGCCTGCCGGATGCCCCGAATCGAGGCCCTCAGGTTTTCGGAAATAGCTAAGCCTGCAGCATCGTCAGCTGCGTGATTAATTCTATTTCCGCTAGATAATCTCTCAAGAGTTCGGTCCAATTCGAGTTTCGTATTTGCCAGCTGCCGCTGTCCATTAATGGAAGCGGTATTCGTGGCGATTCTTAATCCCATACGCTTCTCCTCTATTTAATTAAAAATAATTTCCTACTTTCTTTCTTGCTTGCTGAAATAGGCTCTTGCCTTTGTCCATGCCAGCGTCCATGCAAACCACACCGTTTTCAGTGAGATGAATCCATTCATCCGCTCAGGCAGGCGCTTCAGGGTAGACCTATTCCCTAGGTTATCGATTACATAACATCCTCCGTTTCAAGTTTTCACCAAACCTCTCCCTTCAATTCATTTCACTTCAACGATTAAGCTAGAAGTTTAAGGGCGTGAGAGTTCGTGTTATTGGCTTGGGATAAGACCGCGGTGCCAGCTTGCATCAAGATGTTTTGTTTCGTCATTTCTGACACTTCTTCGGCCATATCGGTATCTCTGATTCGGCTGTTGGCAGTGGTCAGATTTTCATCTGTGATTGCCAAGTTGTTAATCGTCGATTGTAACCGGTTTTGCATGGCTCCAAGGTCAGCACGAATACTATTGACCTTGACGAGAGCATCGTCCACCTGTTGCAAGGTCAGCTGTGCACCCTGCTTGGTAGCTACAGATTCCCCACCGAGTTTTAGGGCATCCAGCGAGGCATCAGCTCTTTCCCCGTTGTACACGACACGGTCCAAAATTGGGTTGTTGTGTGTACCTACTTGGATTTCGAAGATCCCTGCTTTACCGTTCAACAGAGGAGTTCCGTTGAATTGTGTCATATTCGCGATACGATCAATTTCTTGTTTCAGAGATTGAAACTCGCGATCTGTGAACTGTCGTTCGGTATCGCCGATCGTATCTGATGCTGCTTGGATCGCCAATTCGCGCAATCGAATCAACATATTCGATATTTCGTTAAGACCGCCTTCTGAAACCTGGATCAGGGATACCCCGTCCTGCGCGTTTCTTTTTGCCTGTCTTAATCCTCGAACTTGCGCTCGCAAGTTTTCGGAAATGGCCAAACCCGCCGCATCGTCTCCGGCGTGATTAATTCGACTACCACTGGCCAATCTTTCTAAGGACTTATCCAAATTCATCCTTGTGACGGCCATTTGTCTCTGAGCATTCAGAGAAGTTACATTGGTCGCTATTCGTAAACCCATACTAGTCTCCATTCATAAGCGCTATCCTCCTTGTGCTCACCGCTTTCCATTGCGGTGACGAGCATCCGTGCTCAAAAGTTAGTTTGTCAGTCAAAGTTCACCATGAACAATGACTGGGTACTTCGGGACTGCATTTCAATCTGCGGTTTCGCAGTCTTTCTTCCATGTGCGCCCCTCCTCGAACTCCACAAAAGTGGAGCCAAGGTGAGCGGACTGGATTCCGCAGATCTTTTTATCGAAGACTCGGGCTTTGCATTCCCGGCAAAGGAAACACGACCTTAGAGCCCTCGGTAAAAACCGGTCGACCTCGCCACGGCAAATTGCGACTTCATTGCGCTGGTTCTGGGCTCAGCCCTTCGGGCTTGAGTGATTCGAGGTGGGGCTTATGTCTTTGGATCCGTCGTGGTCCTCGGACACAAGCCCTTTCCTCATCCAGGAAACAAGCGCAGGCAACGTGCCTTTGCTTTGGTCAAAATTTTCTTTGAGACCTGATGTCTAATTCGTGCGCAGGTATACCCTCTCAGTCATCACGATTCTCCTTTCTTCCTGGTGGGGATTCCCGACCTCCAAGCGGGATAGGAATCCTCATCAGATACGGGTCAGGGGGGTAGCCCCCTTTCGTGTAAAAAACGAGTTTAGCCATTTGAACCTCCTAGCAAGTTGAGCGCGCTCTTGATGGTGGTGTTGGCTTGTCCAAGAACCGAGATGCCTGATTGCATCAGAATCTGATTCTTAGTGAGTTCAGTGGTTTCTTCCGCCATATCCATGTCACGAATTCGACTAATGGCAGTTGAAAGGTTTTCACGAGAAATTTGGTTCGTATTAATAATAGTTTGCAGCCGGTTTTGGACTGCACCGAAATGGGCTCGAATTGAGACCACTTTTGCGATTGCAGCATCAATCGAGGCCAGGCTGTTTTGTGCTGAAATTTTGTCGTCGACCGAAGCCAGATTTACGCCAAGGGCAACGGTTCCTACATCAGCTGAATTTGCATCAAAAAGGGCAATTCGATCAAGCGATGGATTGTTGCCAATTCCGACTTGGACATCGAAAGTACCTGCTGAGCCATTCAACAAAGGAACGTGATTGAACTCTGTTCCATTTGCAATTCTATCTAGCTCTGCCAAGGACTGTTGAAATTCAATATTTAGGAATTGGCGCTCGGTTTGACCGATGGTGTCCGAGGCCGCTTGAACCCCGAGTTCTCTTAATCTGATTAGAATATTTGAAACTTCTGAAAGGGCCCCTTCGGCGATTTGAACAACGGAAACGCCGTCTTGTGTGTTGCGTTCCGCCTGAGCAAGGCCGCGGTTTTGAGCACGCAGAATTTCCGATACTGCGAGTCCAGCCGCGTCATCACCGGCGTGATTGATTCTTAAACCAGAGCTAAGCCTTTCGAGGGTGTGATCGAGGTTGCCGCGGGTAGTGCGCAAGTTTCGCTGAGCGATCAGCGCCGGCACATTTGTTTTGATCCGCAGTCCCATACCCTTCCTCCATGAAGGTAAATCTGGTCAATCCTAGACCCTATGGGAGCAGGTTTAAACTCTGCGCAGCTCACTTTCCGTCTTGGAGAATGGGCCTGGCAATCCTGCTTCCAATTAATGGATCGGCATATGGGAAAAAAGCTTTAAATAATTTTTTGCAAAAAGAGCGCTACGGCTCGATTTGCTACCTTCGGGCTCAGGAGTGAAAGAAGTCCGCCAACTTAGGCGGCTTCTTGGTAGTCGTCAGCGTGCCAAAGTTCGTACAAAGTCTTCCCGTTCGAAGCTTTTAACCATTTCGTTGCATGATCAGGCGGTTCTTGGCCTAAGCATTTTTGAGCAAAAGCGTGGACGGTCATGGTCTCTTTGTTTGCGACGACTTTAAACTCTCCATTGGGTTGCTTAGTCACGACGCAGGTCATCTTGGGATCGCTAACGTAGCTGAGGGTTTCACCATCTTTGAGTGAACCTTGATGAACTAGGTGAGTTAAGTCGAACTTATGTTTTCGAGACACATTAGGCTCCTTTTTAGTTTTGGAGGGGGCAAAGCGTTCTGCCCCAAGCTCCTGTCTTCCTATCGGTCAATTCTGCCGGGGATTTAATGCCTGGCTGAACTAGTCAAAGCGTTGAAAAATTGACGTGTTAAATTAAACAATAATTGAAGAAAAATATCTCACCAGATACAATTTTCCTATGGAACTGAATCACTCTCAGTCAGAACTTCTACACGATATTAGAGAACGCCCCGATGAGCTGCGCAACTTGCTGGACCAGAGCTTCAACGTGCCTAGGGGACACCACTACTTCGATGATTTCCCGGTTTGGAATCCTCGATTTAAAGAATCGTCTGGGGCTGATCTTGTGGGCGTGTTTATGAAGGGCCACCTTGCGGCTTGTGCGGGATTACGGGTTTGCGACGTAGCTACTTTAAATAAGTAGAGCCTGTCTATGAAGGATGGACACCCGCTCTTTACGGGCTGATTCAGGCACGCAGCAGTGGACTTAAGTTAAGAGACGCAGATCGAACCTGGTATACCGCCCATCAAAACGTTCAGTGGTTCTTTACAGGTAAACCCGAGAGTCCGACCGCCTATGCAGCGATTGGCCGAGGGATTGATCTTAAAGGTCACATCCACGAGTGGGGTGGCGCACCCCGTGGAGTTTTACAAATCTTGACCTATCTTAAATCCCAGCTCAGCAATTTAGTTCTGCTTGGACACCCTGATGTTTTGAAATATTTCCTAGGTGAGCAGGTCACACGTTTTCCTGTCGAGGAGATGTGTTTGGCAAAGTCCCTTCAAGATCCGTGGGATGACTCGGTGGCTGACCCTAAAGCCGGTAACTCGATCTGGATCTGGGGATTGGACGCAGCTTAATGAGGCTGGCTAATCCTTTAAAAAAGTGGCAAATTGAGGCCCTGTGAAGCAGTATATTTCAAAATTCCTTAAATCTGTTTCGGTCTTCTTTTTGGCATTTCCAGTTTTGTATATCTTTATTGCAGCTTCTCTTTTTGATATCCCGTTAGATAATACGATTGGAATTTTACTCTCCCCTTTTTATTACATTGTTTCGATTGTTATTTTGATTGTAGGTTACGGTTTTTGGGAAATGAAACGATGGGCTTGGTACCTTTTTGTAGTCTCTCAGTTTATTTTGACTTATGAAAATGCCAGTCTTGTTCAGCGGTTTTCCGAGAGCCATAACAAGTTATTGTCTTTTATTATATCAATTCTACTTCAGCTAGCACTGGTGTATCGAGTGGCCCGAGAAGTTCGAGTTCCCTACTTTCTACCTAAAATACGTTGGTGGGAAAGTAATCCCAGGTATAGGCTCTTGGTGCCTATCAAGCTAGTTCTGAAATCAGCTGACGAGTTAGAAGGGACAATTCTAGATCTTTCCCATTTGGGCTGTTTTGTGAAATTGAAAGATGACCTCCAGGAAGGCGAAAGCCTAATCACTGAATTTGAAATTTTTGGGCAACATCTGAGTTGTGAGGGTACGGTAGTTTGGCTGGCGGATAGCACCGTGACTCATCCTAAAGGAGTGGGGATCAAGTTTTTTCCAAAGGAAAAGTCGCAAAAGAAGACACTCAGGCTCATTCAAAAGAGACTTCGAAAGATTGGACTTCTTTATAGAAAGTTCAGGTATCTTTTGTCACAAGATGATTTTTTGAAAAAACTAGAACAGCTCGAGTCGGGCGAACGTGTTGATTTAAAAGATTTGAAAGAATTAAATCAAAAATGAAAAAAGATTCTAAAACTCAGGACCCCGATAAAATCGAGTCCGATCAAGATTGGATGAAAGAAGCTTTAGCATTGGCGGAACAAGCAGGCGCGCAGGATGAGGTTCCTGTCGGTGCTGTGGTGATTCATCAAGGCCGGGTGATTGGCCGGGGGTTAAATCAACGGGAGCGACTTCAGAGTCCAACTGCACATGCCGAAGTGCTCGCAATCGAGGAAGCAGCAAAGATTTTGGGAAGCTGGCGCCTGCTGGGATGCGTTCTCTATGTCACTCTAGAGCCCTGTCCTATGTGTTTGGCTGCTGCGCAGCAGGCTAGAATCGAACAAATCGTTTACGGTACCGAGGACCCTAAAGGCGGCGCCTTGAGTCTAGGATATCGATTGAATGAGGATACTAGAACGAATCATCGGTTTCAGACGCGCTTGCATCCAACGGAGTCGTGTCGAGAGATTTTGAAGACTTTTTTCGCTCGAAAGAGATCTTCTTCGAAGTAGATTTTCTTTGAGCTTTTTTCAGATTTTCGCAGACTTCGAGGAGCTTGCGTCGTTCGGACTCTGTGGCCTCTGGTACTGTACCTTGATATTTTACCCCACGTTTGTATTTCGTTTGATCCCAGTAAGTATCCACTGCTCCTGTTTGTTTGCAGACTAGGTCTGCGAATTGGATCGAGCCGTTTTGCGACATCTCGCGGCCTTGTAGTTTTATCCGAGGAGGTTCGCTGAGCGGGCCCTTGAAAGCGTTTAACTGCTTGATGTAATCTTCTAATCCATTCTTAAGTTCCCAGGAAGACACCCTCAGGTCTTTAGCGCCAGGGTCAAAACTCACAATCCAACCCAAGTAGGAAAGGTTCGAGATGTAAGCCTTTCTTACTATGATCTCTCCGTCGTTGAGTACATGTTCGATTTCATGAAGTTTGGGTTTCCGAGTTGAGACTCTTTGAAAAAGGGTAGCGTTCCTTGGTTCAGAAGCTGTCTCTAGAGTTTTTTTTTCACCGGAACCATTAGGGTCGTCCTCAGGAACGCTCTTCTTGAAGAGCTGACGGGTCTTTTTAGGAGGTGTAGGATTTAGGACTCTATCTAAATCTTTACAAGCACTCCGAAGCTCTTTCATTGCTTCCTTCGTGTTGTTGCCATTTGCGCCTTTTGCTGGGATCGTCTTTGCCTGTTCACAGACTAGGTCAGCGAACTCCCTGGAGGCTGGTGGGCTCATTCCAAAATTCCCTAGCTTGATCTGCCGTTTCACTGAGGTTGTCGGGAAGTTTCGACAGGCTTCTGTGTAGCCTTCGATTGCACTAGTGATCCAACTAGTTTCCAGGCGTTCCGTGTTAGGAATTCCCGACTCAGGAAAGCTTACAACCCAACGTGCGGTCCCAAAAGGATCTATTTCAACAGCTTGGATTTCCACCTCGCCTTTATTCAGCGTGTAGGGTTTCTCATGAGCCTTTTTCTTGAAGATCCTTTGAAGAAGAGTAGGTTTTTCCGGCTCGACCTTTCGGTCAGGGCGGGTGTTTTTGGTGGAGTCATCTTTCGGTGGCTCGACAGGTTTCTTAGGCTCCTGCGGGACAACAGGGGGGGCGCTGATCGGATCTTGGCTGGTGATGGCTAAACGGAGTTGACTGGGCGTCTTTTGGACAGCGGCCGGTTGTGAGTTGCTGGGTTTCCATGGATTTTTCGACGGGTTCAAGTTGCCGGCGAGAAGTTCTTGCGGAGTACGGGTTTTATGCTGGACCTTTTCAGACTCGTGCGTAGCACTGTCTTTCTCTCCGGTGGAGCTGATCGTCTGGTCACTGTCGGAGACACCTTCATATGAACGCGATTGACTCGTACTATGATGTTCCGAGGAATCCTCGGTTAGGAGAGTATCAATTAGCTCCTGGTGCTTCTTTTTTACGAAGTCGGGTAGAAACTTTATGAATGGGAGAAGTTTCGTATCTTGAGGGTGTTGGTCGAGCAGACGTTCTGCGTTTCTTGTCTTCGTCTTAGGTTCAAGCTCGTTAAGCCAGTCTGAGAAAAGGCGTTGTGTGGGTTGTTGAAGGGCCTTAAAGTTTTCTGTCTTTTGGATTTCCTTAAGAAGTTCTTGGTAGATGTAATGATCTGTGTCCGCCGAAAGCTCTACACTCCCCTCGCTGTGGCTGCTGCCGACTTGGCTGGTAGATTCTTGGACATTCTCCAGCGCCACTTCTACTCCATTTAGAGCGGTTTGGAGACTACTAGACTTGCGACTACTTCTACCTTCGCTGGAAGATCTTTTTTCAGCAGAGGACTTACCGCTTTCGGTGGAGTCGAACGCTGACTCTAAAATTTCACTCGTTGTTCTTGTATCATTCTTTGGAGAATGACTTTTTTCCTGACTCGTCTTCCCTTTGCTATCGCTAGAGGAGGATTTTGAAAAAAGAAGATCGTACTCAGAGGATTCAGAATCTTTGGAAGTTTTTTGGGAGGTCGTACTGTTTGTTCTACTTGAACTGTTCAGAGCTGCGAGTACCGCCCAGTCCTCTTTAGGGAGGTGGTTTTTTAGAAAGCTTGCAAAGCCTTGTTCTCTCAACATACCCGTCAATTTGACTATTTTGGCCCTGTTTGACTCGTCTTTCTGAGAAAGACTGTCGAGGTACTCTTTCTGTGTTTCATCCGATGCCTGCTTTTTTAGATCGTCAAGGTGCTTGGCAAGTGTCGAGTAGATTTTGGCCGTTTCTTCATTAGATCGCTGACCCTCTACAGAAAGTGACGAGAGAGTGGAAGACTCGCTTTCACTTTGGAGTTCCTCCGACCGGAAATCAGCTGAACCTCGGCTCTTATTCGAACTTCTTTCAGAGTTTGATCGATCTCTCGATCCTGGGAGACTCTCGGAATGGGACTTGAAACTATTTTCGGAATCGGTGGAATGCTTGCTTTCGACCAAAGGCTGTTGTTTAGCTTTGGATTGAGATTTCCGCCCAGCGCTTCCTTCGCTAAGAGAGTCCCAAGAGGAAGGATGAAACTCTTCGGATTGAAGGGCCGCAGCAATTCCTTCAGAGTCGTGACTCAGGTCTGCGATGGCTTTAGGATCAGGCTTTTCGACACTGCATGGCGCCTGGACGAGTTCCGCATTTTGAACCAGGGTCGAAGGTTGAGACAGAGCCTCGCTCACGCATGAAGCAAACTTTTGTAGCCGCTCAGCCATGAAAGCGTCACGCCTGCCATTTGCTTCGCCGGAACTGAGGGCCGATTGGATTGCGGCTTTGGACATTGCGGCCGCCCAAGGCCGATTACCGAGACGAGCGCCAAACAGTGCAAGACTGCGAAGCTGAGAATTTTGAATTTTAGGTATAAAGCTCAGTTCCCCCTGTGTGAGCTGTGAGTGGGCATCCTTGCCTGTAAAGACAATGGTTGAACCCTGTGCATAAACCAAGGCTCTTTCGTTACAAACTTTAATTTTCTGATCGAGACCCGAAGTTCTTTGTTCCTGCGAAGTGGGCCGTGTCTCCGCCGTCGGGCGAGAGTGGTGATATCTCAGGGCAGCCGATTTCAGCCTCAGTCTCGAGACTGTTTTCGAACAGCGATCCATCTCTGGACAAAGCGACATTAAAAACGCTTCGTCGGAAATCAGGTCGAGTCTCATTTTTTCGAGAGATTTTAGCTTTTCTTTGTTTTTGCGGATTTCGGTTTGAATGGCCTGCTCGCCCCTAGTAAATCCCTTGGCTTCAGCATGGGCTTCTTTCGCTTCTTGTTTGTTAGCTCCGAAGGTCCGTTTGAAATACCCACCTGCTTTTTTTTGAGTTTTTTTAGCGTCCTTTATGTCTCCAAGTTGAGCAGAGTCTTCTGAGTCAGTCTTTTCGCGTTCACCTATTTCCTGAGCTACTTCGCGTTGTTTTTGTTGGAGCTCAACGAAAATCGCACGGACCGGGTCGTTGTCGGCGAATGCTCTTGATCCCAGCCCCAGACTGAGTGCGGTAATCAACAACAAAAATTGAAATGAGTCAGAAGTTTTTTTCACATTTCTCCTGTTAGGGTTCATTGTTTTGGCGGCGCTTCTGGAGCCAATTTGGGTGATCCTTTAATGCCTGATCTATGAAAGGTCTAAGCGCGGGTTCGGCTTTGAACAGCTTTTTTAACTCTGCCTTTTTCTTTTCAGGGTCATATTTGTTCTGATTTTCAATGTACTCGAGAAATGCGTTCTTATTGGAAAGGCTTTGGGGCGCTTTTAGGACGTCCTTTAAATAGTCCGTCTTACCCAACAAAAAGTCCGCGTATTCTTCCGCTTTATTATCAGAGAGGTCTTTGCCTTGACCAACCGGCGGTGGAGGTGGTGGCGGCGGTGGATTTAATTGTGCAGTAAAAGACGGTCCACCGATTTTTGACTTGAGAGCTTTGTTCCCTTCGTTAACTCTTTCGTTGTGCGAATCAACTTCGCTGACTAAATCGGCCATAAGCGGATCGGCAGGCTGTTTCTTTGCGGCTTCGGGCTTTTTATTCTCGGCTTCGGATTGTGTTTTCGGAGGAACGGGTTCGGCCTTCTGCTGCAATTTTTGTTTTAAACTGTCTATTGCACCTTGAAGGGCCTGCTTGCGTTCAGCGGTATAATTCCCAGAGTTGTCTAGACTAGCTTGTAACTTAGCGATACGGGCTTCTAGATTTTGAGTCGTTTCACCGGAAGCGGAAGCGTTTTCGGCTGCCTTGGCCTGCAATCTGGCCTGAACCCTTTGCTTGGCCGCAGTCCTCTTGGC
>JACPOE010000040.1 GCA_016185105.1 Bdellovibrio sp. | reverse complement strand
TTTGAGCCCATATGATAGTTATTACTTAGGGTCGTGTCCTGACCAAATTGCATGTAGCCATAACCGGAGCCATTTCCTGCAGAAACGCGCAGACCTAAGTTAATTCCTCCGCCGCCTACTACATCGACTTTAGCAGCCGGGGCTGTTGTACCCACCCCAAGACTTCCATTTCTAACAATGAGGTTCAAAGGAAGGGCCGCTGAATACCAAGAATCGGCAGCAAAACTCGCAGATGCATTTTCAACATAAAGGTTACTAGTCCCATCATTGGCCCAGCGCAAACCGGCATGTTGTGTTCCAAGATTCAGGAATTGAAGACCTACACTCTGACCTGAAGAGAGCCCTGTATTTATATTTCCAATAGCAAGGGCACCGTTTCCAGAAACACCTACGACAGTACTACCATCTGGCGCAATTCGAAGACGATCGAGTGCTGCGTAATTGTCCGCGACGTGGAAATAACCATCTGACCCAGAATAGACTCCATAACTTCGGCCTGAAGCACCGGAGTTCACGAAGGACATCCCCGATCCCCAGCCCGGTCCGGACGAAGAAAGAGTCAAAGCAACATTGTTCGTAGCACCTTGATCAATAGATAGTCTTGCATTCGGAGAAGAGGTTCCCAAGCCAACCCGTCCACTGCTGTCCATAAAGAGGCTACCCTCAGGAGCTGATCCCGTAATTTGAACAGCTCCACCGCCATTGCCAATTCGAATCGTCTTGCCGGTATTGCCTCCGTAACCCAGGTATAAGTCTCCAACGTTCGTACTTAACACCGTATTGGAACCATCGTTCCTCAGCCAAGCACCACTCGCTGCATCTGTGGTTCCCAAAGAGATTTTGGAATTCGCATTGCTGACGGACAATGAACTTGCGCCAATATCACCAGCGTTAGTAATTCCTCCATTGTTGTTATTGATTCCACCTGTGAGATTAGCTCCACCTGAACTTACAGTAATTCCAGACGAAAAACTTCCACTCGTTCCACTAAAGGGGCCATTAAATCCAGATGCAGTTACTATCCCAACTACATGCAAGGCAGAGACTGGAGATGTCGTTCCAATTCCAACCGATCCAGTACCGCTTGGATTGAGAGCTATATTTCCTGCATTTATGGTGAGAGGTTTCCAGGCAACGCCTGGTTCTAATGATAATATGTAATTAACGCCACTCGGAGCATCATACCCAATACCAATTCCAGGCGATGCCGCTCCATTTGCGTAGCCTATCGTGGCAAATCGTCCATCCCAACTGGTTAGGCCGGCTATTGAAATAGACCCACCAGAGGTTTGCACCGCTAAACGTGAATTCGGAGTATTCGTGCCAATCCCGACCATGCCTCCGCTTGTAACAGTTAACTTAGGACTAAAGGTTCCATAACTACCTGTATCAAATCCGATGTTAATAGAATTTGACGATTGGTGTCCAAAGATATTTAGGAATCCATAGCTTGCCGTATTAAATCCGATTCCATAACGCCCCCCGTATCCCATAGTGAGTGCCGTGGAACTGTCAGCTTCACCTCCGTTACCTACAACATCATTAATCGACAGCTTAGTCGTAGGAGCGTTCGTCCCAATCCCAACCCTTCCACCCTGAGGATTCAGAGCAAGGGTCTTGAAGTGATCCGCACCGCTAAAGTAGTCAGAGAAGGAAATTTCTCCATAATCCCCGCCGCCATTAACGCTCCAAGAACGTTGATACAGAGTTCCCTGGCCTGATTTAACGGTCATTTCCCTGGAATGTGTTCCAGATCCAGGCCACGGACCATCTACTAGTAGGTTCCCACCGTACACATTCAACCGTTCTGTCGGTGCGCTCGTGCCGATCCCGACGTTCCCAGTAGTACCGCCTCCAGCTTGGAGAATTATGTTTTTTGATGAACCTGTATAAAGATAGAGATCTCCAGACGTCAGGTCACTCGAGCCACTAGTAAAGACAAAG
>JACPOE010000038.1 GCA_016185105.1 Bdellovibrio sp. | reverse complement strand
CTCGGCCATCAACTGACCTTTTTCTACTGGGTCCCCTTCCTTAACAAGAAGCTTAGCACCGTAGACGACTGGATACTTTTCACGCTCACGGCTCGTAGCGTCGACTACTGCGATTTCCCCGTTTCGGTTCATCACAGTCAGATGGCCTTCTTTATTTAGAACAGTGACCACGTTATGGAACTTAACTCGACCCTTAGTCTTTGCTTCCAAGCTCGATTGTTCAGCACGTCTAGAAGCCGTACCACCGATGTGGAACGTTCTCATCGTCAACTGAGTACCAGGTTCACCGATTGACTGAGCAGCGATCACGCCCACAGCCTCACCGATGTTAACCATGCGTCCTCGAGCCAAGTCACGACCGTAACAGGCGCTACAAATACCCTTCTTGGACTGACAGGTCAGCACGGATCGAATTCGAACTCGATCAATCCCTGCTTCTTCAATTTTTCTCATGAGATCTTCTGTGATTTCCTCATTCGCTCTCACGAAAACTTCGCTTGTCACAGTATCAATGACATCATCGAGGACAACTCGACCGAGGATACGATCGCCCATCTTCTCGATCACTTCACCACCCTCAATGAGAGCAGTGACATAAAGACCGTCTAATGTGCCGCAATCCACTTCGGTAACAATGACATCTTGAGAAACGTCAACGAGACGTCGTGTCAAGTAACCAGAGTTGGCTGTTTTCAGAGCGGTATCAGCCAAACCTTTTCGGGCACCGTGGGTGGAAACGAAGTACTGCAACACAGACAACCCCTCACGGAAGTTTGCAACAATCGGTGTTTCAATAATTTCGCCTGATGGCTTAGCCATCAAACCTCGCATACCAGCCAGCTGTCTAATCTGAGCGTTGCTTCCTCGGGCTCCAGAATCTGCCATCATAAAGATGGAGTTAAACGCTGGGCCTGTAAGCTCGGCCTCTTTGCCATGCCATCCCTGAGGTGCTTTGAAGGTCTGTACAGACAATCGCTTCATCATGGCGCTGGCAATCTGTTCAGATGTTTGCGCCCAGATGTCAATTACCTTATTGTAACGTTCACCGTCGGTGATGAGACCTTCAATATATTGGTTTTCGATTTCTTGAACCTGCTGATAAGCCTTGTCCAGGTACTCAGTCTTCTCTGGAGGCATCAACATATCGTGGACTGAAATCGAGATCCCGGCTCTCATAGCTTCCCGGAAGCCAGTCTGCATCAAGTGGTCGGCTAAAAGAACGGTCTTCTTATTACCGGTCAAACGATAACAAAGGTCGATCAGTTCAGCTAAATCCTTCTTACCTAGCACTTTATTGTAGGCGCTGAATGGGATTTCATTCGGCACGATTTCGGAAAGCAAGGAACGACCTACAGTGGTTTCGAAAATCTTGCCATGAATCCGGCATTTGACCTTGGTTTGTAATCCAACTACGCCCGAGTCGTATGCAAAATGAACTTCGGTAGGACTTGAGAAGGTCTTGCCTTCTCCCTTTCCAAAGGGACGCTCGCGGGTCATGTAATACAGACCCAACACAATGTCCTGAGATGGAACGATAATAGGTTTACCGTGCGCAGGCGACAAGATGTTGTTGGTAGACATCATCAATACGCGGGCTTCAATTTGTGCCTCAATGGACAAAGGAACGTGAACCGCCATTTGGTCGCCGTCAAAGTCGGCGTTGAAAGCGGCACAAACCAGCGGATGCAGCTGGATTGCTTTTCCTTCAATCAGAATGGGTTCAAAAGCTTGAATACCAAGTCTGTGCAGAGTAGGTGCTCGGTTCAGCAACACTGGGTGCTCTTTCACGACTTCTTCAAGAATGTCCCAAACTTCTTGGCGTTGTTTCTCAACCATCTTCTTAGCTGACTTGATGGTGGTCACATAGCCGTACTCGGACAATTTATTGTAAATGAAAGGCTTGAATAGCTCGAGAGCCATCACCTTGGGCAAGCCACACTGATGCAGCTTCAATTCCGGACCCACTACGATGACGGAACGTCCAGAGTAGTCCACGCGTTTTCCAAGCAAGTTCTGCCTGAAACGACCTTGCTTTCCTTTCAACATGTCAGAAAGGGAACGAAGCGGACGCTTATTTGGGCCCGTGAAAGTCTTTCCTCTTCTGCCGTTGTCAAAAAGCGCATCCACCGACTCTTGGAGCATTCGCTTTTCATTTCGAATGATAATTTCTGGGGCATTGAGCTCCATCAATCTCTTCAATCGGTTATTACGATTGATCACTCGTCGGTACAGGTCATTCAAATCTGAGGTTGCAAAACGACCCCCATCCAAAGGAACCAATGGGCGCAATTCAGGTGGAATCACCGGAATCACTTCGAGCATCATCCATTCCGGACGGTTGCTCACACTGACTTTAAAAGCTTCAACAACTTTCAATCGCTTAGAAAGCTTCGTTCTTTGCGCTTCGGACGTGGTCTGCTTCAACTCTCTGCGGAGCTGGCGAGACAAGACTTCCACGTCTACTTTCTTCAACATGTCCCGAATAGCTTCGCCGCCCATTGCGCCCGTGAAGCTGAAACCATCGCGAATCAATTGAGAATACTTCTCTTCAGAGACAACAGAGTTTTCTTCAACACCGCTATTTCCTGGATCAAGAACCAGGTAAGCTTCGCAGTAAAGAACCTTCTCGAGATCTTTTAAAGTAATATCTAAAAGCGCCCCAATTCTTGAGGGTAACGAGCGAAGAAACCAAAACACTCGTAGTCCTTTACAGGACCAAAAATCTTCGCGCAGAACAAGCCGTCCCGCTCGGGCTTAAAGGTACGGTAGTTGATGGTCTCGGGCTTTTTAACCTCACCGAAGGACCATTCCCGAATCTTCTCGGGCGAAGCCAAGGAAATTCGAATCCCGGTAAAACTTAAGGGGTCCTTTGGTTTATCAAAAAAATTGAGCAGGTCTTTCATTATTGCTCCTTCGTGTCTCGTACACTTCTATAATGCATGGCGTTCATAACCGCACGGGTGTGTCCCAGTGCGGTTATGAACTACCGCATTCTTCAAATCAGTTCGCTTTTCATTTCCTTGTCTTCATCCTCAATCAATTCGACGTTCAAAGCTAAACTCTGGAGCTCTTTTACTAGAACGTTAAACGACTCAGGCAATCCGGGCTCAAGTAACTGCTCGCCCTTAACAATAGCCTCGTACATTCGGTTTCTTCCTGTAACGTCATCAGACTTAACAGTTAAGAATTCCTGCAGACCGTAGGCAGCACCGTAGGCTTCCAATGCCCACACTTCCATTTCTCCAAGGCGCTGACCCCCGAACTGAGCTTTCCCGCCCAGTGGCTGCTGTGTAACTAAGCTATAAGGTCCGATACTTCGTGCATGAATTTTTTCTTCAACCAGATGGTGAAGCTTCAGCATGTACATGATCCCGACTGTAACTTCTTCAGCGAACGGCTCGCCAGTGACACCATCATAAAGGGTGGTCTGACCACGAGCTGGCAAATCTGCCAGGCTAAGCATCCGTTCGATATCCTTCTCGCTAGCCCCATCGAACACAGGAGTCGCCACATGGACACCGCTCCGAATATGGTAGGCCATTCGCTTCAGATCGGCCTCAGAAGCCTTCTCAAGATACTTATCCACCTCAGGGTGAGCGTAGGTATCCTTCAGCAACTTCCGAAGTCTTTCCGAGTTAAAGTTATCTAGGTAGGCATTGATTTTTTCACCGATGCCATGAGCAGCCCAACCGAGAGTGACCTCGAGCAGCTGACCGATGTTCATTCGGGAAGGAACCCCTAGCGGATTCAAAACCATATCCACTGCGGTACCGTTTGCCATAAACGGCATATCTTCCATTGGCAGAATTCGGCTGATCACACCTTTATTACCGTGTCGACCTGCCATTTTATCGCCAACCTGAAGACGACGTTTAATGGCAATCTGAACTTTAACCATCTTGATCACGCCAGGAGCCAACTCATCGCCGCGCTTCAGCTTGTCCGTCTTCTCTTTGAAAACGAACCGGACCGCTTCAATCTTCTCTTTTGCGACTCGCATAATCCCGGTGACTTCTTGCTCAAGCTCGTCCTTCACGGGAATAAAGCCCAAGAGATCAAAGGGAATCGCTTTAAGAACATCATCATCTAGCTTCTGACCTTTTTTCAGAAGCTCTTCAGATCCGTCCTCAGAAAGCAATTTGCCAGTGGTGGCAGAACCCGCTAACAAACTCGCAATCTTAACGAATGCGGACTGCCGAATCGCATCGGTTTCAATCCTCTCGTCGCGGCGAATTCGAGTCACTTGCTCTTCTAGAATTGACTTGCTGCGCTCGTCTGCTTCAGTTCCTTCCCGAGCAAAAACCTGCGCATTAATCACAATCCCTTGGACACCTGATGGCACGCGTAAAGAGGTATCGCGAACGTCGCCTGCTTTTTCTCCAAAGATAGCTCGCAAGAGTTTCTCTTCTGGAGAGAGCTGAGTTTCACCCTTAGGCGTCACCTTACCGACCAAGATATCGCCTGGTTTTACTTCCGCACCAATACGGATAATACCGCTTTGATCCAAATCCTTCAGGGCTTCTTCCCCGACATTCGGAATATCGCGAGTAATTTCTTCCTTACCGAGTTTCGTATCGCGAGCAACACATTCAAACTCTTCGATATGAATCGAGGTGAAGGTGTCTTCCTTGATCAGACGCTCAGAAATCAGGATGGAGTCCTCAAAGTTGTAACCACTCCAAGGCATGAAGGCGATCAAGATATTCTGACCTAACGCCAACTCACCCGCATCAGTGCCCGGACCGTCAGCTAGAACGTCTCCGGCCTTAACCTTGTCGTTCACGTTGACCACTGGTCTCTGAGTCACACAGGTATTCTGGTTGGAGCGTTGATATTTGGTCAGATTGTAAATATCGACATCTGAACCGACTTCTTCACCCTTGCTGTGGTTTCTCCGGACAACAATCTTCGTGCCATCAACCATGATGACTTCACCATCATGCTTGTTCACAATGATTTGACCAGAATCCCTCGCAACCACTCGCTCAATCCCAGTTCCCACCAAAGGTGCGTGGGTACGAATCAAGGGAACAGCTTGGCGCTGCATATTAGAACCCATCAGAGCGCGGTTCGCGTCATCATGCTCTAGGAATGGGATCAAGGATGCAGCAATAGAAACGAGCTGATTTGGAGAAACATCCATTAACTCGACATCATCGGGGTTAACCAATGCAAAGTCCCCTTTTCGTCGAGCAGACACGGACTCCGCCGGAAGCTTACCACTCCTCAACGCGTCAGGCGCGACTTGAGCAATAATCTTGTTTTCTTCCTCGGTGGCCGTGAAAAACTTAATGTCTTCCATCACCTTTCGCGTTTGTACTAAGCGATAAGGCGTTTCAATAAATCCAAACTCATTCACCCTTGCATAGGTAGACAAGCTAGCGATCAAACCAATGTTCGGACCTTCGGGAGTCTCAATCGGACAAATACGACCGTAGTGAGTGTTATGAACGTCTCGAACCTCGAAACCCGCTCTCTCACGTGTCAAGCCGCCTGGACCAAGAGCAGAAAGCCGTCTCTTATGAGTGACTTCTGACAAGGGGTTGGTCTGATCCATAAACTGAGACAGCTGACTGGATCCGAAAAACTCCTTAACCACGGCCGAGACTGGCTTCTGGTTAATCAAATCATGAGGCATCAGTGTTTCAATTTCCTGAATGCTCATGCGTTCTTTGATGGCTCGCTCCATGCGAACTAAGCCGATTCTGTATTGATTTTCGATCAATTCGCCTACGGCGCGAACTCGTCGATTCCCCAAATGATCGATATCGTCAATCGTTCCACGACCATTATTCAACTCGCACAAATAGTACAGAGTCGACAGGATATCCTGCTTGGTAAGAATGGTAGTTTCAGCGGAAATCGCATTCTCTGGGAATTTATAATTTAACTTAAGACGACCAACCCGCGACAAGTCATACCGGTCAGCATTGAAAAACAAGTTTTCAAAAAGTTGCTTAGCGGCCTCAACAGTCGGAGGATCACCGGGACGCATCCGCTTATAAATCTCGATCAACGCCTCTTCAGGACTCGAGATTTTATCCAGCGACAATGTATCGCGAATAAACGCGCCATAGGTCAAGTTATCGGTAAAAATAACACGAAGTTCTTTAACACCTCGGTTTTTTAGTTCCTCAACTTTGGCTTCTGAAAGTTCTTGATTAGTCTCGAGAAGTACTTCTCCAGTCTTCTCGTCAACAATGTCTTCGGACGCTACGCGTCCTACTACAGCTTCAACAGGAATTTCAAGTCGCTTGATACCCGCGTCTTGAATCTTCTTGATTACAGCCTTTGTAAATTTTCGATTCTTCCGAACAATCACTTCGCCTGTTTTAGGATCAAGGATGTCATCTTCTGCTCGTTGCCCAGCTAAAATATCTAGGTCAACAAGTTTGAAGTACTTGCCATCTTTTTCCAGGATGATTTTCTCAATTCGATAGAAGTAATTTAACACTTCTTGATTGGACATCCCCATTGCGCGCAAGATGATCGTCGCCGGCAACTTTCGCTTCCGGTCAATTCGAGCATGCAAAATATCTTTGTGATCGAATTCAAAATCCAACCACGAACCACGATGAGGAATGACCCTTGCTGAATAGAGGATCTTCCCGCTGGAATGGCTCTTTCCCTGGTCGTGGTCAAAAATCACACCAGGCGAACGGTGAAGCTGGGAAACAATAACACGTTCAGTGCCATTGATGATAAAGGACCCCGCTTCAGTCATCAGCGGAATCTCACCCATGTACACTTCTTGTTCTTTAATATCCCTGATGTTACGAGTGCCGGCTTCCTCATCAACATCGTAGACCACAAGACGAACCGTAATTTTTAACGGAGCCGCAAAGGTCATCCCTCGCTGCCGACACTCAATTACGTCATATTTTGGCTTTTCTAAGACGTAACTTTCAAACTCCAATGAAGCAGTCCGGTTAAAATCTTCAATTGGAAAAACGGACTTAAACACAGCCTGTAGGCCGGAGTTGTCACGTTTTGTAGGCTCGACTTCAGCTTGCAAGAATTTCTCGTAAGATTTTCTTTGAAGCTCTATCAGATTCGGAATCTCTACCGGGGAGGTAATTTTTGAGAAATCCTTACGAACTCGGTGGTTTTCCGAAAACAGGGATCCCATGCTTGCTCCTAATAAAGGCTATAGAAATTCGTTACCGCACCCAGCCTACCTGATTTTTTCAGTAAGGCAAGGGCGCGGTACGATTTTTGAACCAGAGGTACAAAAAAATGCGAGCAAAGTCCGATCACTTAATCTCGACCTTAGCTCCCTCAGCTTCCAGCTTCTTCTTCATTTCTTCGGCTTCCTGCTTATTGACGCCCTCTTTCAAGGTCTTAGGAGCGCCTTCTACGAGATCCTTAGCTTCTTTCAAGCCAAGGCCTGTGATCGCACGGACTTCTTTGATCACATTGATTTTCTTCTCGCCGGCCGCAGCTAGAACCACGGTGAACTCGGTCTTTGCTTCAGCAGCAGGACCAGCAGCGGCTGGACCAGCAGCTACTGCTACAGGAGCTGCAGCAGAAACACCCAGTTCAGTTTCCAACTGTTTTACGAGTTCGGCGATTTCGAGAACGGACGAATTTTTGATAAAAGAAACAACTTGTTCCTTTGTGATTGCGGTAGACATGCTTATACCTCTTTTACTTCACACCCGCTGCCATCTTGACATTGGGATAGGTCCCTCTAGTTCATTTAATTAGGACCCTAATTTCTAACAGCCATCCCTAGTTGTTAGTTGAAATCGATCTCCCCAACCGAGGCATCACGCCTGGGGATTCGCTTTCTTTTTCTCGATAGCAGCCAAAACGGTAACCAAACTACGCGGCACCGCGGCAAGCACACCAACTAAGTTCGAAGCAGGAGCGTTCATTGTAGCCAACAACTTCCCGATAAGAACTTCCTTGCTCGGAAGCTTTGCAAGCGCTTCGATCCCAGACGCATCGACTCGCCTTTGGCCCATAAGGCTATCTTTCAGTTTGAGAGCCTCATTGTCCTGAGCAAACTTGTAAACAACCTTAGCAGCAGCTGCAGGATCTTCCATTGCAAATGCGACCAAAGTGGGGCCAACGACGGAATCCATCAATTCCTTCGCTTCAGCTCCCATGCTGCCGTCTTTAGTAATCAGACGAGCAACGTTGTTTTTCAAAACCTTTACTTCAGCTTTAGTAGCTCTCAATGCTTTACGCAAATTGTCAGCTTGAGTTGCTGAAAGTCCCTTATAGTCTGCAAAAATTGCGACCTGGGCCTTCATAAACTTTTCTTTTAGAGCACCAGCTAATTCAACTTTTTCATTACGATTCATATAAACCTCTAACCGGAAATTTTAATCAGGCCAATCCAGCAGCAGCCAAAACATCCTGAGCATCCATTGCAATGCCAGGACTCATGGTTGAGGACAGAGTGATATTTTTAAGATATGTGCCCTTGCTGGTGGGAGGCTTAGCCTTCACAATCACAGAAGCCAACGCCAGGAAGTTATCTCTCAATTTATCAGAGCCAAAAGACTTCTTTCCGATGGCTACGTGGATAATGCCGGTCTTCTCTGTTCGGTATTCAACTTTCCCGAGCTTTTGCTCCTTAACAGCCTTAGATACATCGAAAGTGACAGTCCCTAGCTTTGGATTCGGCATCAAACCACGAGGGCCCAAGACCTTACCAATTTTGGAAACAGCAACCATCATATCTGGGGTAGCAATCATCTTATCGAATTCGAACCAACCCCCAGCAATCTTCTCAATGAGGTCATCCGCGCCCACAAAATCAGCGCCGGCAGCTGTGGCTTCTTTAGCCTTGTCGCCTTTAGCGAGAACAGCAATACGGAGTGTCTTCCCAATACCATGAGGAAGAACAACAGCGCCTCGGACCATCTGGTCCGCATGTTTCGGGTCTACCCCTAAGCTAAATGCTGCATCAACAGTCTCATCAAACTTCGCAAAGGCCACTTCAGGCAACAGTGTGAAGGCTTCAGCTACTGTGTATTTTTTTGCAGGATCTACTTTGGTAGCAGCATCAGAATATTTTTTGCCGCGATTCTTAAGCTTCTTCTTTTTTTCAGCCATACTTACCTCCGTGGTTCAAACGCTTAGATCACCCAAGCTCCCACTCAATTTAAAGGACCTGGCCATGCTTCCGCGTGGCGTCCCCGAACAAAATCTTCTCTTAATCTACGATTGTAATTCCGGCGCTTCGAGCAGTCCCAGAAATAATTCTGACTGCTGCTTCAAGACTACCTGCATTTAGGTCCGGCATTTTCAAGGTTGCAATCTCTTCGACTTGCTTGCGACTCACTTTGCCGACTTTGTTTTTGTTTGGCTCGCCTGAACCCTTTTCAATTTTTGCAGCTTTAAAAAGCAAAATAGAAGCGGGAGGAGTTTTGGTAATAAAGGTAAAAGAACGGTCCGAATAAACCGTAATAATGACCGGGATCACCATTCCCTTTTGATCTTGAGTTTTTGCATTGAAAGCCTTGCAAAACTCCATAATGTTCACGCCACGTTGACCCAAAGCTGGCCCTACTGGGGGAGCTGGATTTGCCTGTCCACCGGGAATTTGCAATTTGATTTGCCCAACTACTTTTTTTGCCATAATCTACCTTCCTAACAGTACTTCCTGTACAAAATCGCCAATTCCGGCTTGCAAGACGCGTTCTAAATCCTGAAACGCTCCTCTTAACACACCTGTTTAGATTTTTTCAACCTGAATAAAATCGAGTTCCACTGGGGTGGAACGACCAAAGATACTTACAAGGACCTTAACTTTTCCTTTATCAGGGTTAACGTCTTCGACCACACCGTTAAAGTTCGAAAAAGGTCCGTCGATAACCCTAACGTTTTCGCCCTCATGAAATGAAATCCTAGGCCGTGGCTTGACTTGGCCCTCGGCAATTCGATTTGTCATTTTTTGAACATCAGACTCAGGAACAGGAACTGGGCGTACCTTATCTCCAACAAACCCTGTAATTTTAGGGGTATTTTTGACGATATGCCAAGTCTCATCACTGAGAATCATCTTCACGAGGATGTACCCAGGGAAAAATCGACGTTTGGTGGTCTTCTTTTGACCCTTAACCAACTCGACGACGTTCTCCTCCGGAACAATTACCTCACCGAAAAGCGACTCCTTCTTCAGGGATTTAATCCGCTCTTCAAGTGCAATCTTAGCTTTGTTTTCAAAGCCGGAATACGTATGCACTACGTACCATGCCATCTCATTTGTTTGTTGCACTTGCGATTCAGACACGCCCTTCTCCTCTTTTTACAGTATCCACTTCATTAACTGGACCCATGTGTAATCCAGCAATGCTAAGAACAAACCAGAAACTAGTACCATTATGATAACTATAAAAGTGCTCGAAGTGGTATCTTTCTGCGGAGGCCAGACCACCCGCGATAGCTCAACCACAACTTCATTCATAAACTGGTTGGCCTGCTGGTTCCGGTAGAGCCCGATGAAAAGTAGAGCCCCAACCCCGACGGAAGCCCCGCGGAGAATGAGTTCTACATTTCTTACCCGAGTCTCCAGGTCATAAGCAGCCACAACCTTACCCGCAACAGAAAAAACAATGTATCCTAATAGAACCGCAGCTAGCAGGTAACTTAAGTTGACCCATTTCTGGTGCTGACTTTCCATAGATTACTGGTTCCCGTCTGTTTAAGTCAAATGGCAGGGCAGGAGGGATTCGAACCCACAACCCACGGATTTGGAATCCGTTGCTCTAGCCGTTGGAGCTACTGCCCTATTTACCTTCGCGATGCGGAGTATGCTTTCTGCAAAATTTGCAAAATTTCTTAAACTCCAATTTATCGGTAGTTTTTTGCTTATTCTTGCTCGTAGAATAGTTTTTTCTTTTGCACGCAGTGCAATCTAAGCTTACCGTCACTCGCATAGCATTACCTCAATCCGGGGTTCCAAACTTAGGGGAGACTTTGCAGCCTCCCCTAAAAAGCGGAATCCTTTTTGACAGGCATCACACCTGTCTTACTCATCTGAAATTATTCAATAATTTCAGCGACAACTACAGCACCCACAGTTCTTCCGCCTTCACGAATAGCGAAGCGAAGTTCTTTTTCCATGGCGATGGGGGTGATGAGTTCAACTTCAATGGCTACGTTATCACCGGGCATAACCATTTCCACATTTGGTGGCAACTTAACAACACCAGTCACGTCAGTTGTACGGAAGTAGAACTGAGGTCTGTATCCATTGAAGAATGGAGTGTGACGGCCGCCTTCTTCTTTAGTAAGAATATAGGCTGATCCTTTAAATTTCTTGTGAGGTGTAACTGTTCCAACGTGAGCCAGAACCTGTCCACGTTCAACTTCTTCCTTCTTGGTACCACGGAGCAAGGCACCGATATTGTCGCCAGCCTCACCCTGATCAAGAAGTTTACGGAACATTTCAACACCAGTCACCACTGTTTTGGTGGTGGGGCGAAGACCGATGATTTCACATTCTTCACCGACCTTGATGACGCCTCTCTCAACTCGGCCAGTCACGACAGTTCCACGACCAGAGATCGAGAAAACGTCTTCAACAGGCATCAAGAATGGCTTATCTTTTTCACGCTTTGGCTGTGGAACATACTGATCCACGGATTCCATCAATTTCAGAATTGAAGGTTCGCCAAGCTCTCCCTGGTCGCCTTCCATTGCCTTCAAAGCAGAACCCTTAATGACAGGAATATCGCTGCCGGGGAACTTATAGGAAGTCAACAAGTCACGAACTTCCATCTCAACGAGATCCAGAAGCTCCTTGTCGTCAACCATGTCGCATTTATTCAAAAACACAACAACAGCTGGAACGCCAACCTGACGAGCTAAAAGGATATGTTCACGTGTCTGAGGCATTGGGCCGTCAGCAGCAGAAACAACAAGAATCGCGCCGTCCATCTGTGCGGCGCCTGTAATCATGTTCTTAACGTAGTCGGCGTGGCCTGGGCAATCCACGTGTGCATAGTGACGATTCGCAGTCTGATACTCCACATGGGTTGTATTGATCGTAATCCCGCGTGCTTTTTCTTCGGGGGCATTGTCGATTTGGTCATAAGCTCTAGCTTGCGCCCAACCTTTCTTTGCCAAAACGGTAGTAATCGCTGCTGTGAGCGTAGTTTTTCCGTGGTCAACGTGACCAATTGTCCCGATATTGCAATGGGGCTTATTCCTTTCAAATTTCTCTTTCGACATACCTCTTCTAGGCCTCCGCTGTTTGGTTAAGTAATTTTCGGTACCTAACAACCGTGGTTAAATCTGGAGCTCTTGACGGGATTCGAACCCGTGACCTCTCCCTTACCAAGGGAGTGCTCTGGCCAACTGAGCTACAAGAGCAATCATCACTTCATCTTCAAGAGCAGATTTGAATGTGTACTCTAAGTCCCTTTGGCCACTCGGGTATCTCTCCCTTTAACTTTTCAATACTTCTATGCCTTAACTAGCTAAAATACTTACAAAAATGGAGCTGGAGAAGGGACTCGAACCCACGACCTGCGGTTTACAAAACCGCTGCTCTACCAACTGAGCTACTCCAGCGAAACTTTTACAAGAACAGAGCTAGCGTACAATGCGCCTTGCCGACATTTTAGGTCTGCAAAATTCCACCGTTCCAGGGAAATGTCAACGACTATTCGATCAGATTTTTTCGGTAGACCTAGGTACCTTGACTTTTGTTCTCGCAAAGACTTAAAGAAGTTTCATGCATAAAACAAAAACAGCTTTGATGACAGGTGTCCTTTTAGCCAGCCTTTTCGGCCTAAATGCTTTTGCAAAAGAGCATCACTCTGAAAAAAAACACGGAAATGCCGTTGAATCTCACGTTACTTACCGCCAGTCTTCTGCTTCGTCAGCCTCTGGAAAAAGCGTAGGATTTGGCTTTTCGACGTTGACTGGGGTTTTGACCAGTCCATCTCTGACGATGACGATTGACCTAACGGAAATGGATACGGTCCAAGCCCTAGCTTCAATCGGCTCTACCAATCCCTTCCAGTTTTCGGCTGGCGCCATCTATAAGAGAACCGTTTCTGGCAGCCAGGAAACTGGTTTTCACGTCGGTGGTGGTTTTGCCCTCGGAAATCCGGGAACCCTTTTTGCGTTTAACTTGTCTGCGCTAGCAGGATTTCACTTTTCTATTCCCGGCCTATCCCAGGTTCGCTTCCATCTTGATGGGGGCCCCAGCTTTACCTTTGTAAATACACCTGTGGCTTCTACGACCCAGTTTATGCTGCAACCATTGTCTCCTGCTCTTGGTGCCAGCATCGTTTACATTTTTTAACTAAATTAGTGTAATAATATGGTACAATAATAATCGATGCCGTCGAAGCGAAGAAGGCTCCCAAGGAAGAGAACGAACTCTAGGAAGCCCCGTCCGGTACTGATTATTGTCCATTCTCCTTCTGAACAGCCTGCTCTTTTCGAAAGAATATTTGAAGGGCAGGCTGTCAGAAGCCTCGTACTTCGCCCTTATCTTGGCGAAGCATTTCCAAGCCCTCGCGAACTCTCTGGTGTTGTCTCTTTGGGTGGCCCAATGAGCGCTTACGAGGAATCCGAACATCCTTGGATTACTTTTGAATGCAATTTTCTACGTGAGGCGTTTGATCAGAATCTCCCAATCCTCGGCATTTGTTTGGGCGGGCAACTTTTAGCTAAAGCAATGGGGGGCCATGTCGAGCGAGCTCACCAGCCCGAGATGGGCTGGCATCCCCTTGAAATCAATACTGCGGGAAAAGAAGACCCCATTTTCGGGCCGATATCCGAACTTCTGGGCTCTGAAATCCTCGTCTATCAGTGGCATCAGGATACCTTCCACCTTCCTGAAGGCGCAGTTTTGTTGGCCAAAACAGCCGGATGTCCTCGGCAAGCCTATAGAATTGGTACCCGCGCTTACGGACTCCAGTTCCACCCTGAAGTCGATGCTGAGCTCATCGATATCTGGCTTGGGGAGGCTGGAGCAGAGGATGAAATACGAGCTTTTCAGAAGCGCTTTCCCAATGCGCCCGTCCAGGATCCCGACGTTCAAAGATCTCAAGCGCATACGGCAGAGAGCATTAGTGCCACGTTTTCGGCGACCATCGGAAGCCTCTTTCAGACGGGCGAAAAGTGGCGAAAAATGCCTGCCGCCGTTGAAGAGTTGAAAACTTGGCAAGAGACTCGGACGTTGCTCAAAGTTCAATTCAAAGGACCTAGAGTGCAGTACCGTCTCTCTGGTTGGATTCTCGGGAGTTTCGACCTACCTGGTGGCAAATTTATCTTATTCAAAAGCAAAGACAACGCGTTGTGGCCGTTAAGGGTCAGGGACCTTCAGAGAATTGAACCCGCCTCAAAAAAACGATCCCGGCCTAAGAGCACTCCTAGCCCGTCAAAGTAGAAATCAAAATTCCAGCCGAAACCGCCACATTGAGAGACCCGATCGAACCACTTGCAGGAATTCGACAAAGAACATCACAGGACTCTTCTGTAAGTCGTCTTAGACCCGTCTCTTCGTTTCCGAGCACTACCAACCAGGGGCGGTCTTTGCCTACAGTATTGAGAGTATCAGAAGCGTGTTCGGAGGTTCCTAGCACCCAAACACCCGCTTTTTTTGCATAGTCCAGCGCCTGTTTCAAATTCGGCTGAACTACAAAAGGTACGTACTCGACCCCACCAGAAGCAACATCGTAAACAGCGTTTGAAAGGGGGGCTGAGCGCTCCTGGGTCAGGATAATCCCTTGCACTCCGAAAAAGGCCGCAGATCTAAAAATAGCTCCAAGATTATGAGGGTCCTGGATCTGATCTAGAGCCAACCAAAGTCCGTGGCCATTTTTTCTTGAAGCAGCGCCTTGAAAAAGCTCTTCCAAAGGCACGCCAGTCTTTTCCTGGACCATGGCGTGACTTCCACCCTGGCGTCCCGGATCATCGTTAGAATTTTTTGGATTCCCCTTTGGCCCTCTGCCAATGGAACGAAAGTCCTTTTCGGAGCCGCCGCCAAAGCTCAGCGGAATTTTTAACTCCTTAGCTAGGCTTTCCACTCTTTCCCAAGAGGCATGAATACCTCTACCAGCGAGCTGAATCCTTTGGACATCTTTGGGCCGCGTTCGAAGTACGGCCTCAACACTATGAGGGTTACGAATTGAAATCAGCATAAATCCTTCAAAATGGCTTCCGCAGACTTTCTAGGCTGGCTGCTTGCCGTAATGGGTCGTCCCACAACAACTGCATGAGCGCCCAGCTGGTGGGCTTCTGCCGGTGTCACCACACGGGCTTGGTCATTTTGGTCAGAGCCCTGTGGACGAATGCCGGGCACAACCGTGTACAGACTTGGAAAATTCTTTCGGACATAACTCAGTTCTTTGGCAGAACAAACGACTCCATCCAAACCCCAGTCCGAAGCAGCGGCAATCATTCCACTCACTGAGTCTCCAGGTCTTGCCGGATGCCCTGTTAAGCTCTTGGTCACTTCAGCCCAATGAGTATCGTCAAAGGAGGTCAAAACCGTGACACCCAAAATTTTAGGACGCAAGTTTGGAATCTCAGATAATTCCTTTGCAACTTGCTTGACCATGACGCTGCCCCCAGCAATGTGCAATGTCATCATTTCTACATGTAAAAAGGCCAACTGTTGAGCAGCCTTGGCCACCTGATTTGGAATGTCGTACATCTTCAAATCGAGAAAAACCCGCTGTTTTCTATGCACCAACTCTCGCACTAGATCTGGGCCTCCCGACATGAAAAGTTCGAGACCTACTTTAAAAACGAGAGGCAACCCCTTCATTTCATCGACGAACTCGAGAGCTGCATTTGGCTTTGGAAAATCCAAAGCAACAATCAACTGAGTAGGTTCCGAGAGAGACATAGTCGCTTTTCTCCAGTTTTAATAGCTGCGGGCAAAAACCGCGCGCACCGCCGGTCCTTTATTGTCGCAGAAAATACAGTGCTTCTGTTCCGGAATTTTCTGAAATTTCTCATCCAGCAAAAGGCATCGAATAGTTGCCTTAGTCTCTTCCTTCACTTTTGCTTCACATTTTGCGTCTTCACACCAGGGAGCGACCATAAATCCACCGGGCTGTTCCAGCTTTTCTTTAAATTCCTGGTAGGATTCCACGGTAAAAGTATTTTGATCGCGAAGGGATTTGGCTCGCTCTAACAGGTCTTTCTGCATTTGGGCCAGAGTATGTACCACTTTTTGAGGAACCTCACTCAGGGGGATAAACTCCTTCTTTCCAGTGTCTCTACGCGTAAGGACAACTTGCTGCTTTTCGAGGTCTCTTGGACCAATTTCAATCCTTAGTGGAATTCCGAGCAATTCATATTCATGGAACTTCCAGCCGGCTTGTTTGGTTTCATCCGTGTCTACCGAAACCCCAACCGAATAAGGTAGATCAGAAACCTGAGCAGCGCCCGCTATCTCTTTTCGAAGCTTCTCAGAGGCTTCAATCACTGAAGCCTTCATGGACGCATTCGCCAAAATCGGCACAATCACCACATGAGTTGAAGCCAACCTAGGAGGAAGAACTAATCCCTTGTCGTCAGAATGGGTCATGATCATTCCCCCAATCAGACGCGTCGAAACTCCCCAGCTTGTCTGATGGACAACCTTTTGTTTTCCATCTTTATCCAAGAAGAGCGTGTCGAATGCTTTAGCAAAATTCGTAGATAAATTGTGGGAGGTCCCCGCTTGCAAAGCTTTCTTGTCCTGCATCATGGCTTCGATGCAATAGGTCCGCAATGCTCCCGCAAACTTTTCACTTTCACTCTTAAGGCCTGCCAACACCGGCATCGCCAAAACTTCCTCAGCAAAACTTTGATACACTAGCAACATTGTCCTGGCTTCTGCTTCAGCTTCCTCAGGTAAAGCATGACAGGTATGACCTTCTTGCCAAAGAAATTCAGTGGTTCTTAAGAAGAGTCGGGTCCTCATTTCCCAACGAACTACGTTGGCCCACTGATTGATCATCAATGGAAGATCCCGATAAGATTGAATCCATTTGGCAAACATACTGTTAATGATCGTCTCAGAGGTCGGACGAACGATTAACTTTTCCTCGAGGTCCTTTGCTCCAGCGTAAGTGACCACAGCACATTGGGGCGCAAATCCTTCAACATGCTCAGCCTCCTTCTTCAAAAAGCTTTCGGGAATAAACAACGGGAAATAAGCGTTCCTAGCACCGGTTTCCTTAATTCTGCGGTCCAAATCCCGTTGAATAGCCTCCCAAATAGAGTAACCATTAGGGCGGATCACCATACATCCCTTTACGGGACTGTAATCAGCCAATCGGGCAGTACCAAAGAGAAAAGTCTTCACTTCTTGGGGTAATTTTGTCTGCCATAGCCTGCCCACCCTATTCCAGGACGACAAAAAAGGGAATGGGTTTGGAAATTTATGCTTCCGGGTCGGTCAGCGTGTAGGACCTGATCTTTCGGTGGAGATGACTCCGCTCGATTCCAAGGGCTTGAGCAGTTCTCGAGATATTCCACTCATTCTTTTTCAAAGTCTGTAGAATGAAATCTTTTTCGAACTCCTGGCGAGCATCCCTTAAGTTCTTGCCACCGGTATCTTCAGCCACCCCCACTTCGGGGCTCTGAGGAGGCGTTCTCCCTAAGATTCCAGCCTCCTCCATTCTTACCGTGAATCCATCATCTTGAAGATTGCGGAGCAAGTCGGCAGCGGAGATTCCAAACCCTTCTTCGGACTCAGGGGTAAGAATCACCACTCTTTCGATCAAATTCTTGAGTTCCCTGACATTTCCTGGCCATGAGTAAGCACTTAAAACTTGGGACGCCTCAGGAGAAAGATCCCTCAACGCTCGTCCATGGAGGGTAGCAAATTCCTTCAGATAGTGAGCAGCAAGAACCGAAATGTCCTCCTTACGCTCCCTAAGAGGAGGAATATTGAAAGGAATTACATTGAGTCGATAATAAAGGTCCTCGCGAAAATTTCCCTCTTGAATCTCATTTTTCAAATCCTTATTCGTGGCGGCTACGATCCTTACGTCCACAGAAATAGTTTGGGCTCCCCCAACCCTCTCAAATTTTTGTTCCTGAAGAATTCGCAATATTTTTGCCTGCGTTTTTAAGGACATATCGCCAATTTCATCAAGAAAAAGAGTCCCACCGTTGGCCAGGTCAAACTTTCCACGGCGAAGCTGCGTTGCACCGGTAAAAGAGCCCTTTTCATGCCCAAAAAGTTCGCTCTCAATCAACTCTTCGGGGATTGCGGCACAATTGACCTCAACAAAAGGTTTATTGAACCTTGGCGACAACGCATGGATGCTTTGAGCAACCAACTCCTTGCCTGTTCCGTTTTCTCCGGTAATGAGAACAGACCCGGTCGTGGGTGCCACCCTTCGAATCAATTCTTGAATCAGCTTCATTGATGGGCTCTGTCCCACCAAATTTCGGCTTTTGTGAACTTGTTTTCGAAGTGCTTGATTTTCCCTGGCTAAATCTTGAGCACTCGAAACATTCTTTAAAAGAAGCAAGAGCCTCTCTAAAGAAAGGGGTTTTTCAATAAAATCAAAGGCACCCAACTTCGTTGCCTTGACTGCAGTTTCGATATTACCGTGTCCTGACATCACTACGACAACCTGATCGGGCCACTCACTCTTAATCGTTCTAAGAACTTCGATGCCATCCATCTCTGGCATCCAGATATCCAATAAGACGATATCCGGTCTCTCGATGCGGATCTGCTCAAGCCCCTCTTTGCCCGAACCAGCAACGGCGGTTCGATACCCCTCGTCTTTAAGAGCACCGGTGAGTGATTGGCGAATAGAAGCTTCATCATCAATGATCAAAACAGATCTAGACATCATCTTCTCCCTTTCTACAACGTCCTACCTTTGGATTCATCTGAACTTGAAGGAACCCTTCCTTCGGAACCTAGCAACGGACCCTTTGCAATCATCTCGCCTCTAGCATCATACCTAGGGGGGTCGAGCCGGTGGTGAAGCTGAGTCGGAATTTCGATTACAAATAGGGTCCCTTCACCGGGAGCTGATCTTACTCGAATAAATCCATCGTGGTCATTAACAATTCGTTTCACAATTGAGAGCCCTAACCCGGTGCCATCTCTTTTTGTTGAAAAGTAAGGTTCAAAGACCCTCGCCTTCACCTCTTCAGTCATTCCTAGCCCATTATCCTCCATCTCAATTACAGCCATTTGGAGCTGCTCATTGTAATGGCTAGCCACTCTAATCTTTTTTATCCGTCCCGGCAGATTGTCCTGAAGTGCCGCCATCGCATTATCAAAAAGATTAATCATTACCCTTTTAATCTGATCCCGATCAAACTCACAGATAGGCATTTTGCTTTCAAATCCTGCATGGATATTAACCCCTGGATGGGCCTGTTCATAGAGAGCGACTGCCTCCTTCAAGACTTCATTCAAGTCATGAGGAGCGGGAGATGACTGAGGGAACCTGGCAAAATTTGAAAACTCATTCACCATTTCCTTAAGTTCATCCGTATGTTTAATAATGGTGTGGGTGCATTCCTTGAGTAGGGCCCCATCTTTTCCTCGCATTTCACTAAATCTTCTTTGGAGCCTTTGTGCTGAAAGTTTAATCGGTGTGAGCGGGTTTTTAATCTCATGGGCGATCCTTCTTGCTACTTCTCGCCACGCCATTTCTCTTTGACCCTTAATTAGGTGAGTCATGTCATCAATCACAACAACAACACCCCAGTTTGAGCCCCCTTCTTTTAGTGAAGTGGCAACTGCGGCAAGTACTCGCATGCTCTCACCTGAACGAAACGTCCACTGTCCGGTTTCAGGCGCAACAATTCCCCCTTGCTGGGTTGCCGCAAAAGCTCGATCAATCACTTCAACGAGGGGTGCAGCCTCGCCTGACAAAACAGCTGCGTAGGACTTACCGACGGTAGCGTCAACCGAGATTTGAAGAAACTTGGATACGGCACGATTGAAGGTCGTAATTGCACCTAGATTATCCACAGCGATCACGCCCGTACCGATATTGGCAAGGACGGCCTCAAGCTGCAGTCGTCTTTTTTCTAGGTCCGCACTGGCTTGAATGAGCCTCTCCCGATTATCTTTTAGGTCTCGGGTCATCTTGTTAAACGAATCTACTAAGACTGCAATCTCATCATGACCGGTAGCAGAAATCGAAACATCTAAGTTACCCGAACCAACAGCCTTAGCCCCCTCCACAAGTCTTTCGACCGGCACAGTGAGCTCCCTAGCCATGTAGAGCCCAACCCAAATCACCACAAACAAAATGACCAAGGTAATCATCACTAAAATCACCGAATAGGTGGTCTTCATTGGATATTTTAGGGGGTTGGTGTCCTTATAATCGTCGAAAACACTGGCAATCTCGTCCACCTTATTTCTGAGTCCAATCGGAATATATGCGTCGATTGCAATAACGCCGATGACAGGTTTAGCGCGGACGAATCCCATATCCACAGGAACTAGACAGCGAATCAAGTCCCCTTGTCCTATGTGCTGCACAACAGAAACCTTTTCTCCAGAAAAAGCGCGCTCCAAGAGTTCCTTGGACAGCCGAGGATAATAACGAGGCAAATCGTTAGGCACCCGCTTTTCAGAAATCAATCGGTCCGCTGATTCACTCGCGTAAAACTCAACGGCATCCAGGGCTAAAAGGTCACGCTGGCTGTTCAAATACTCATTCAGCCATTTCCCCAAAGTCTCGGTATTTGCCAATACTTTGTCATCATGGACTCGGTGAGCTGCTAACCGGGTGGCAACGCCATGCGCAACATGGGTCGCAAAGTGCATCGCTGTTTGTTCTGTATTGCGATAATAGGTCCCGGTAATTTCCAAAAATTTTCGTTAGGTGAAACTCAGCCGCGGTCAAAGAAAGAAAGAGCACCGTCAAAAAAATGATTAAGATACCTTCGCGTTTTCGTTTTCTGCGTTCACGGGAATCGAGGGGAGGTTCACCCTCCATCGACAGGATTTGCGGCTTGTTTTGTTCCATTTCCCGGTTTTCGCACAGATGCACCCGGTTCACAAACGCATAAGGTACTCGAAATCAGGTCAAAGCGTAGGTTTGCACACGATTTGGACCATCCCCCTTAGCAGAACGGAGCGCTTCAGAAGTAATGTGTAACAAATCACTCATCCTTTGTTTAGGGTGCCCCTGGGTTAAACTAGCGATCCCAAACGTAGAAGTTAACCCGATCGAGTACTTCTCCGTCTTAAATGGGGTGGATTGAATAGCGCTACGAACTTGTTCAACAATTTGTTGAGCAACCTCCGTCGGAGTATCCGGAAACAGGATAAAAAACTCATCTGCCCCTACTCGAGCAACCAAATCGGACATTCGAACACTTGCTTTGACCCTCCGACCGACCTCTTGCAGGACTAAGCTTCCAATCATGAACCCATAACTCTGATTAACTCCGGAAAATCCGTCAATATTGAGCATCGCAGCCGAAACAGGACGGCCTGATGTCCTAAGGCGCAGAACTTCCTCTTCACCCCTTCGATACGCGGCCTTCATATTTAACAAACCGGTCAATTCGTCGATCGAACTCAGCTCCTCGATTCTATGGTTAGCTCGTTTTAGTGAGTCTCGGACTTCCTTATGCTTAATGAGTCCCTGAACTGCCAAAATTAGGTCCTTCGGTTGGAAATTTCTGGGCAGAACGGCATCGACACCCACTTCTATCACTTCCAAAAGATCCTCAAGAGATTGCCGGTCACTAATCAACAGCAAGGTTGAGTACTCCTCGGCTATTACCGAGCGGACTTTTTGAATAAAACCCTTCCAATCCTTATTTTCAGTACTCTCAGAGGGAAGGCCGAAAACAAAAACATGAGGTTTCCATGCACGGAGGCACCGCAAAGCGGCATCACGGTCATCCGCAACCTGGATAACGTGCTTATCAGAGGTCAAAATCTGAATGGTTCTCTTTAAAGGACCACTTTCGGAGTCTAAAATTAAAATTCTTTTCATAAGATCTCGTCTCCCAGGTGCAGACCCAGATTGGATCAGGGTTTGCGACGACTTGATGATCTGATTTTAAACAAATTTCTTCAACTCTATTTGTTGTAAAAAGAGATAGATAGGAAATTTTTTTACGAACCGACTGAAAATTTTGAACGATCGACATGATCCGGACACTTGATGGGAAGTTTTTTTTAAAAAAAATTGATATATTTGAGTTCTTTACTTGATATCGGACAACTTCCAGGTAACATCAAAATTGAGCGACGCAATTTTCGTCGTTCTAACGGAGGAAAAACAAATGGCTACAAAGAAAAAAGCTACAAAAAAGAAAACAACCAAGAAAAAATCCACCAAGAAGAAAAAGAAATAACTCTTCTTTGTGTTTTGATTCACAAGAGCCTCAAGCTTCGGCTTGGGGCTTTTGCGTTTTTAGGGCCTAAAACCTGCATTTCTAGGAAAAAGGGATCTTGTGACACGAGATGGGAAATGGGGCCCACCGTAAACCCACCCAGTGTAGAGTTGGACTAGATCGGCGCCCAGTTTTACTCTTTCCAATGCTTCTTCGGGTGAGTGAATGCCTCCGACCGAAATCACCGTCCTTGAAGTATACTTCCTTGCAACCTCAAGAGAGCGGCGCGAACCTTCCGCCAAAACTCTGCCGCTCCATCCACCGCTTAACTCTATTTCGCCTTTGGCCTGAGTAAAGACACCGGCAAGAGTGTTGGTCAGTACCCAACCCTGTACCCCGAACTTTTCCATTTCAACAATAATTGGCGAAATCTCATCTTCGATCAATTCCGGAGCCAGCTTTAAGAGCAAAGGAGGTGCACTTTGCCACTTAGCACAAAGATTTTGGAGACTTCCCAGGATCGGCTTTAAAGTTTCCACAGTCTGAAGCGATCTTAGCCCAGGAGTATTCGGGGAACTTACGTTCACCACGGCGTAATCCACCATGCCCTCGAAAGGGCGTAACGCCTCTAGATAGTCTTCTGGAGTTTTCTCTGGCGGCGTATTTTTGTTTTTCCCAATATTGACCCCCACCCGAAAGTGGGCAGGTAATTTATGCCGAACTCTTTTTAGATTTTCTGAGACACGCTGAGATCCCATTCCGTTAAAGCCCATCCGATTAAAAATGGCTTCCCGAGAAATATCACGGAAGAGTCTCGGCTTGGGGTTACCCTCCTGAGGAAGGCGAGTTACGGTCCCAATTTCGGCAAAACCAAACCCTAGGTACGGAAGAAATTCCAAAATCTCGCAGTCTTTATCAAAGCCAGCAGCTAATCCTACCCGCGAGCTGAAAACCATCCCCATCACCTTCGGGAGATCGCCCGACTCATTCCCATTTTGGGACTTGTTGAACAGATCTTTCGAGTCGCTGACGGTGAGGAGCGCCTTTTTGCTAAGTCCTCCCCCCATTCGAATCAGGTTAACAGTGAGTCGGTGAGCAAATTCCGCGTCAAAAAAGAAGACCACTCGTCGAAAAAAAAACCAGATCACCGCCGTCAAACTGCTCATTTCTTTTTCCAAGAATACATAAAAAACCCATCGCAGGGACCGGGGCCTACAAATCCACCTAGAATGGGTTCGAAATCGGGGTGAGTTTGGTTAAAATTCTCGACGACTGCAATGGTTTCGGCTCTGCGAAACGTACAGAGCCCGTAAACGAGTCTGCCCCCTGGGGCCACTAGGGTCGAGTAAGTATCTAATAGCCTGGATTGCAAAACGGGCATGCGCTCCAAGACTTTAGGGTCCTGCCGCCATTTAATGTCAGGATTCCTTCGCAAAACTCCCCAGCCACTACAGGGTGCATCGACCAAGACTAGATCTGCTTTTGCTTTAAAGGATTCGAGGGCCGAAGATTCCTGTCCTTCGGAAAGAACCAAGGTCTTAATATTATTCAAACCAGCTCGGGTAGCTCGCCTTTTCAAAGCCTGAAGCTTAGTTGCGCTTACATCATAGGAGAAAATGCGTCCTTTACCCTTAATGAGGTCACCCATTGCCAGGGATTTCCCCCCCGCTCCAGCACAAGCGTCCACCAAAGTTTTGGAATAGAACTCTTTTGCCGAAGGGAGTTCCTTTAAAGAAAAGCTGGACGATACTGATCCCGGCTGTTTTTGAAGAAGGTCTTTAAAAATCTCGGGCCAAAGGGCAAATGCCGCCAGCACCTGAGAACCCTCATCCTGAATTTCAAACTCTCCCCGTTTAAATGATTCTGTGTGTAAAACTGGAGCGTAACCGGACAACCGAATCCCCACTGGAGAAAATCGCGAGGTCTCCACCCGAACTGGCAGTCGATCTTCATTGGTTAATGCGCTGAGGATTTCCTGACGGTTCTTTTTAGAAGAAACTCTGAGACTTAGAGGGGGTTCGACGGCCAGAAGGCGAACAAGATCTGCAGCCGACTCTTTTCCCCAATCCTTCTCCCACTCCTGAATCATCCAAGAAGGATAGTCTTCGGCCACCGGATCCGTTTCAATCTTTCCAGCACTCATTTGGGTGTAGGAACGTGCAACGATCAGCTGAGCCGGACGCCATTTTGCTTTCTTTTCCGAAGATAAAGACCAAGGCTCATCTCGTGGAACACCAATCCCCATCTTTTCGGCCAGGGAGGCTGGACGCAAAAGGACCGGCGGCACCAACTGAGCCAAAATCGATTTCATTCGCACCGGGAGTTTAGATAAAGCTGAATCGAGATGAATCGGACTTGAAAAAAGGCTTTCCCAAAGCTTTGCAAAAGAAGACTCGACCGAAGAAAGCCGCTGACTCGGAGCGGGCGCTGCAGAGGGGACATCCTCGTCGTCCCGATCCTCAGCGAAATCCTCCCGCGCCTTGCGGCCAAATTTTTGTCCGTAAGGGGAGCCTGATTTTGAACCAAACTTTCTACCAAACTTCCGATCTGAAGTTTTCCTGTAATTTTTTCCCGGCATTTTTTCCTCGAATTACCGTTTTAGAGACTGCCAGGGCAAAGCACAACCGGAATCGGTATCAGGCAAAACGCTTTACAACTTAGAATCCTCTGCTTAGAGTCCTGACACTATGCTGAATTTTTCACTCTCGGATGAACAAAAACAACTGCAAGATCTCGCTCGAAAATTTGCCAAAGAGGAAATCATCCCTAAGGCTGCCCACCACGATAAGACCGGCGAATATCCTAGGGAAATTGCCAAGAAAGCCTGGGATTTGGGCCTGATGAACACTCATATTCCACAAGACTGTGGAGGGCTGGGACTGGGAGTTCTTGAGGGGTGTATTATTACCGAGGAGCTCGCTTATGGCTGTACCGGAATCGCGACAGCGATGGAAGCCAACACTTTGGCTGCGGCCCCCATCATCGTGGCTGGAAATGAAGAACAGAAGAAGAAATTTTTGGGAAGGTTAACTCAGGAACCCCTTTTCGCCGCCTATTGTGTCACCGAACCAGGTGCAGGCTCAGATGTCAGCGGAATCAGAACTACCGCCAAAAAAGTAGGCAATGAGTACGTTTTGAATGGGTCTAAAATGTGGATTACCAATGGGAGCGTTGCAGATTGGTATTTCGTTCTCGCATACACGGACCCTACTCTTAAACATAAAGGGATGAGTGGTTTTGTCGTCCCCGCCAATACTCCAGGAATTACCGTTGGCAAAAAAGAGTGGAATATGGGGCAAAGGGCCAGCGACACTCGGGGCATTTCATTTGATGAGGTGAAAGTTCCTGAGGCTTATCGACTTGGAAAAGAAGGGGATGGTTTCAAAATCGCCATGAGCGCCTTTGACCACACCCGGCCTGCCGTATCTGCTGGTGCAGTAGGACTGGCTAGACGATCTATGGATGAAGCGATTGAGTATGCAAAGACCCGTAAAACCTTTGGACAGCCAATTGCATCGTACCAGGCGATCAGCTTTATGATTGCTGATATGGCAAAGGATATTGAAGCGGCAAGACTCTTGGTTCACAAAGCTGCATGGACCATTGACCAAGGAGAAAGAAACACTCGATGGGCGGCTATCGGAAAAGCATTCGCCGCAGACATGGTAATGAGAGTCACAACCGATGCCGTACAGGTCTTCGGAGGCTATGGTTACTCTGAGGAATACCCAGTTGAGAAGCTAATGAGGGATGCCAAGATCTACCAAATCTATGAAGGCACGTCTCAGATTCAAAGGCTGATTATCGCCAAAGAGATTTTTGAAAGATCTTAACGGTTCGACTCGGATTCTAGTAAAGACTGCAAAATTCTTCGGTAGCTAGGGTACCTGAAAAGATGGGTGGCTTTGCAGCCTGTTTCGCCGTTGTGAATACACACAGGGGACGGACACCCCAAACCTTGCATCTCCGGGAAAAAAGCCAAAAGACTCTGAGAAGAAATATCGGCAAGTCCAAACTCTTTTACCCCTGGCGTGTCAATCCAACCTTGTAAGAGGGGCCCCAGATACCGAACGGCAGAGGTGGTGGTATGTCTTCCTCTTCCTGTCTGTTGGTTGACTTCTCCTGTTTTTCCAACAGGGCGGCCTAAAAGCTTTTGCAATAAGGAAGTTTTTCCGACACCAGAGTGACCACAAAAAACTGCCTCACTCTTACCGAGCGCCTCGAGCAGGTCCTGGACTCCCTGATCGCGCTTGATACTGACCTCGACAACTGAAAATCCTAGAGTCTTGTAATTCTTCCAGGCGAGATCAGAATCTGCATTGACGAGATCCATCTTAGTCACACAAATCAGCACTGGAATCCCCTCGGCCTGAGCCGCGACTGCAAAACGATCGACCAACCCGCAGGTGAATTCGGGTTCTACTGCGGAAGCTACAATCACAAGCTTTTCTATGTTCGCGGCCAAAACATGAATCCGATTGCTTTCTCCACCAGGAGCGGGGCGAGTCAGAGTATTCCTTCGTTCGCATATACTCAAAACGACCCCAGAATTCGCGCCCGTTGTTTCAAACAAAACTCGGTCACCCACAGTGACGGGACTTCTTTCTCTTTTATCTTTTCGCCCTCCTTTAACCCCGACTCGCCTATAGCTACAAAGAACACCAGGCTGCTGAGGATCCAGGCCAATGACCCGACAAAGATTCGGAAAGACTTCTTCGACTATTCCATTGGCTTGGTCGATCGGAACAGAGTCCCCTTCAAGACGAATGAACCCTTGGGGTTTTTTTCCTTTTTTTGGTCCTCTTAGGGATTGGGTATTCTCCGTGTTGTCTAGCCAATCGCTTTGCCAGTTTTTTGAGTTCCCACGAAATTTTGGTGACATTCTCTTAAGCCTCAGCCCCTTTTAGAGTATGATTGGTCTCCTTATGAGACGAACATCTTTTCCTAAAAATCAAATCAAAGTCCTTTTGTTGGAAAACATCCATCCGCTCGCCTTAGAAGCATTTCAAGCAGAGGGCTTTCAGGTGGAGGCCCTCAGTGTAGCACTCAATGAAGATGAGTTGAAAGAAAAGTTAAAAGACGTTCACGTCCTTGGGATTCGAAGCAAGACTCAAATCACTGACGCCGCTCTGAAAAATGCATCTCGATTGCTTACCATTGGTTGTTTTTGTATTGGGACTAATCAAGTAGACCTCCGAGCCGCCAAAATGAAGGGAATCCCAGTATTTAATGCGCCTTTCGGAAATACCCGAAGCGTCGCCGAAATGACTCTCGCCGAAATCATCTGCCTGGCAAGACAGTTAGGGCAGCGAAATTCAGAAATGCATCAAAAGGTTTGGAAGAAGATTTCCAATGGCTGTTTTGAGGTTCGAGGAAAAACACTGGGAATTATAGGGTACGGTCATATTGGTTCTCAGGTCAGCACACTGGCAGAAGGATTGGGCCTTCGGGTTCTATTCTTTGATATTATTTCAAAATTACCCTTGGGAAATGCCAAAAGCTGTAACTCCCTGAACGAGCTTTTCAAAGAGAGTGATTTCGTCACACTTCACGTCCCTGCAACTCCTCAGACTGAGAAAATGATGGATACTCCTGAGTTTAGGGCCATGAAAAAAGGAAGCTATCTCATTAATGCAAGTCGAGGGACGGTAGTAGAAATACCGGCTCTGGTCGAAGCATTGAAATCCGGACACTTGGCGGGTGCAGCCCTGGACGTTTTTCCAGAGGAACCTGAGAAAAACAGCAACGATTTCTACACAGATTTGCAAAAAATCCCCAATGTGATTTTAACTCCTCATATTGGTGGGGCCACAGAGGAAGCTCAGGCTAATATTGGAACTGAGGTCCCAGCTGCCCTAATTCGGTTTGTAAATTCTGGCTCGACTTCCGGTTCGGTTAACTTCCCGTCTGTCGATTTGACCCCTAATGCGGGGACGAACCGAATATTGAACGTCCACAAGAATGTGCCTGGGGTCTTGAGTAAGATCACCCGGATTGTTTCAGACTTAGGGGCCAATATTGAGATTCAATAGGCCTTTTGGATCAAAGACTTTTTTGATCTGTTTCATTAGGACAATCTCTTCGTGTGTTCTTGAAAACCCAAGAGCGTCCTTTTTCAGCAGGCCGATTCCATGCTCTGCGGAAATACTTCCACGGTACTTTTGAATGAGTGCAAAAAGGCCCTGGTCTATTTTTTTGCATCTTTTTACAAATTCATCCTGATCCATTTTGTCGGGCTTCATTGTATTGACGTGGAGATTGCCATCTCCGATGTGACCGAAAATAAAAACTTCAAAACCAGAGTGCTGATCTGAAAAGTAATTTTTTAAGTCATCGATAAAACTCTCTAGAGATGCAACAGGCAGGGCAATATCGTTTTTGTGAACAAAACCTCGATGCGCCAAGCTCTCACTGATATTTTCTCGGAGACCCCAGAGCTCTTTCGCCTCTTTAGGCGATTGGGCAAGAACCCCATCATGAACCAACCCTCTTTCAAATAGCCCCGCTAACCACTCATCCAGAAGTTTCTGGCCATTAGAAGACTCCGGGCGTTCCACTTCGAGCAAGACGTAGGCTTGATGAGAATCTAAGTCGCTAAACGGCGGACGGAGGGACTTGATTTCATCTAAAACTCTTAAACAATTTCTAGTCAAAAATTCAAAAGCCATTGTTTGAAACGGACCTCGTCTCACCTCATGAAAAAGTTTCAATACAGCTGGAATATCTTCTAAGGCGAAAAAGAATACGTCTAAGGACTCGGGGTTCTTGACCAACTTTAGAGTAGCTTCTGTAATTACTGCCAAAACCCCTTCGCTTCCAATGAGAAGGTGGCGAAGATCAAGTCCAGTATTGTTTTTCTCCAGTGCTCCATTGAGCTTTAATACTTGCCCCTCCATGGTGACGGCGGTCAGACCTAAAATCCAATTTCGAGTTAAGCCGTATCGGATCACCTTGACTCCGCCAGCATTGGTCGCAATATTCCCACCCACGTGACTTGACCCTTTCGATGCGAAATCTACAGGCCAAGTTAAATTTTCAGCGTGACACCTTTCATGAACTGCCTCAGTCACTACACCTGCTTCGACTTCCAACGTATGAGCCAACGTATCTAGCTTTCCCATTCGATTCATTCGCACCAGACTCAGCACCACTTCTCCTTGGGTAGCCACGGCTCCCCCAGAAAGCCCGGTCCTTCCACCTGACGGAACAACCTGTATTGAGTTTTCATTACAAAAAGCCAGAAAGGATGCCACCTCAGCTGTGCTCCTTGGAAAAACAATTGCGGAAGGATTGGGAGGAAAAACACGAGTCCAGTCTTTTCCATAGTTCACAAGATCCTCTGGCAAAACACTTAAGAATCCCTGAGGGTACTTCGCTTGAATTGCTTTTATCACCGAATCCGAAAGAGTTTGCCGAGCCTTTGGTTGCGTCATCCCGGTAAAATAACACACCCCCAAATAAACCTCGACTGATTGATGGGTCGAGTTAAGATATGAAAATGACTCATGCTTATTTCAATCTGAAAAAATTGACTCGTCACCCTGGTTTTTGGATTTTTCAGCTAGTCCTTTTTGGAGCCTGCATCCTTTTTTGTATTCAGTATTTTTCTCAGGCTTTTCCTACCGTCGATTTGAAAATCCAAATGGACCGAAAGGGAGCGTTGAAGCGAGCACGTGAACTGAGTGATACCTACAGTTGGGCCCCTAAAAACTCGCTCCAAACTGCCAGCTTCGGACTGGATCAAATGACCCAGACTTTTGTGGAGCTTTCGTCGGGTGGGAGCCAAGCCTTCAAGAAGCTTCTTCAAGACCACGTCTACTTTCCATACACCTGGGAAGTTCGAAACTTTGCCCAAGGTGAGACTCATGAATCAAGAGTCTATTTTACTCCGGATGGGGACTTCTACGGATTTGCCGAAAAAATTCCCGAAGATCAAAAAGGACCCGCCCTCAGCGCGAACGAAGCCAGGAAAATCGCTGAAGAGAGTTTAAAAAAGGTGTGGGCACTGGACTTGAGTCCTTTTAAACTTGTTGAAAATACCCAGGAAAAAAAGCTCAGCGGCCGAATTGACCATTTATTCATTTACGAAAGGGACAAAGTCGCGCTTGGCGAAGGCAAATTTCGCTTTGCGCTAGAAATCCGTGGAGACAGACTTTCTTTTGCAAAGCATTTTGTAAAAATCCCAGATGAATTCATTCGCAAATATCATGAAATGAGATCGTTCAATGACACTCTTGCCGGAGTCGCTTCGATCCTCATGGCTGTCTTGTACCTCGGTGGGGGTGTGATCTTAGGACTCTTCTTTTTAGGCCGTATTCGATGGGTTGTATGGAAGACTCCTGTTTTCTGCGGGGTTTTTGTCTCTGCATTACAAGCGTTAGAGAGGGTCAATCAACTTCCATTGCATTGGATGAGCTATGACACTGCGATCGGGACTCGTGAATTCCTGATTAGCTTTGCATCGGGAGTCGCCCAGACTTTCGTGCTCGATGGTCTTCTTCTTGTCTTTAGCTTTATGGCGGCAGAGTCATTGACTCGTAAAGCCTTTCCCGAACATCCCCAGCTTTGGCGAGTCTGGGCGAGAGGAAATTTAAACTCTGTCTCCGTCCTCGGAAGAACTGTGGGCGGCTACCTCACTGTAGGGATTTTTGCAGCCTATGTTGTTTTTGCCTATTATTTTGGGACTCGCTATCTGAATTGGTGGAATCCTTCCGAATCCCTCTACCAACCAAACAGCCTGGCAAGCTACTTCCCTTTTCTTACTCCATTGGCCAACTCACTCCATGCTGGGTTTTGGGAAGAATGCTTGTTCCGCGCTATTCCCATCGCAAGCGCCGCTTTGCTTGGAAACCGCTTTGGCGGAAGGAAGAAATGGATCGCGGGCGCTTTTCTCCTCCAGGCTCTAATTTTTGCCGCCGCCCATGCGAATTATCCTGCCCAACCCTATTATGCACGGCTGGTCGAACTAATCTTTCCGTCACTTTTGTTTGGCTCTCTGTATCTGACCTTTGGCCTTTTACCGGGAATCATTCTTCATTTCACGTTCGACGTTGTTTGCTTTGCACTTCCTATTTTTTCAGCTGATACGCCTGGTGTGTGGATAGATAAACTGGGTGTGATCTTGTTGGGGTTGATCCCTTTGTGGATTGTTCTGTTGGGACGTTTGAGAGCAGGAAAATGGAGTTCTCTGAGTCGTTCTCAGCTCAATGAATCCTGGACCCCCGGCCAGAAAAAACGCCGCGACGATCTTCACAAAGATGTTCCCCATGAGTTTACGCCTCCCAAGGCAACCCTTTGGATTCCAGTGGGGATATTGGGTGGAGTTGTATTGCTCGGGATGACTTTCTTTTTTCCCATCGAAAATGACGCTCCTAAGCTGAACTTATCTAGAAAAGATGCAGTAAGTACTGCCGAAGCAATTCTGAAGCAAAGAGGGGTTCATTTAGAGGAGGGTTGGCAACCTCTTGCCTCAGTTTCAGCTGAGACAGGAGTCGAAGATCGCTTTGTTTGGCGAACTGAAGGGCAAAAGACCTATCGACGAATGACCAAGGACACCATTGATCCACCCACCTGGAATATTCGTTTTGTGCGGTTTCAGGCAAATCCTATTGATCGAGCAGAAGAATACCTGGTGCGTCTGGGGATGAGTGGGAAACTGATTGAATTCAAACATATCCTCCCAGAAAGCCGACCCGGGGCAAAACTTTCTCAGGCTGAGGCATTTGAAATCGCAAAGGAGAGTTTGGTCAAGGAATTCGGTTCCGTCGCCACAGCGTCCTATAAAAAAGTGAGTAGTTCCTCTAGCAAACTACCCAACCGAGTCGACTGGATGTTTGTTTTTTCCGATACTCGCGAAAATCTGAAATCGGGAGATGCCCGTGTCGCGATCGTTATTGCCGGAAACGAACCCGCTGCATGGGGTAAATTTATTTTTGTGCCCGAAGAGTGGCAACGCTCTTACCGCGCGGAGAAAGCTTATGTCCAGAGCCTAAAACCCTTAGCTTATGTGGCTTTGATTTGTGTTTCCATTTTTGGAATGATTTTTGCGCTGATAAACTGGTCTAAAAAGAGGTTCGCAGTTAAAACTTTTATTTTCTCCTTTACGGGGTTGCTCCTTATAGAAACAATTGACCTACTCAACTCTCTGCCCTCGGCAGCTGCTGGTTTTTCAACTGCCCTCCCTAAATATAATCAGCTAGCAAATTTTTTCTTATTTGGAGGTCTCAAGGTTTTTTCGATTTCCAGCATTCTGGGTCTTCTAGCCGGATACGTTACCTTTCAAAGCAGAAGGAGCAAAACCTATGCAACCTCCCTCTCAGCAACTCTCGGTTATGGTACGGGACTTATCGGTGCCGGTTGGATTTCGTTAATTTTTCGAGTCTTTCCATCGGAGTCCCCCACCTGGGGGAAGTTTGATGGCCTGGATTACTACCTCCCCGTCTTACGTCCCCTACAGTCTTTGATGAGCTATTTTCCGTTCACAGCACTTTGCTTGGTAGTGGTGCACTTCGCAAATCATCTCACTCGACATTGGACACATCAAAGGAAATTAGGGGTTCTTTTACTTACAGGATTTTCGTTTTGTGTCTGTGCGATCACCGCAGAAAGCCTTTCTGTATGGGTAGGGTTGTCTTTAGGGTTAGCCGTCTTTTCAGTTCTGACCTACAGTTTGATACTTCGAACTCACCTCAGCCTAGTTCCTCTTGCTACGGCCTCGGTTTCCGTTGTTCAAATCATCAAACAAATTCGCATCCACCCTTACACAGGAGGCTCTTTTCATGGTGTGTTAGGGATCGCGTTAGTCCTAATCACTTCTTGGATCTGGTTCAGGAGCCTGCGGGTTAACGAAAGCTTTGAACAAAACTTTTAGACCTCGGCCATAGCCTGGCGAATTTCGTCTAAAGCTAAATTCACCTCGGCAAGGTGACTTCGAAAGCTGAGTACACAAAGACGAATGAAAAACTTTCCATTCAACTGAATGGAACTCATATGCACACTCTGTCTAGCTAGAATTCTCACTAAGAGAGCCTTCGTTTTTTCATCATCGGCGTTTTTGATCCGGAAAGGTACAACACTCAACTCAGGCTCATTTAACAATTCTATTTCAGCCATTTCGCTGAGCCTGAAATAGGCATAGCGAGCCAAAAGTAGCTTTTCTTCCAGAGCGGCTTGAAAGGCTTTACCACCGAAAGCTCTCAATGCTAGCTCGACCCGGATGGCTCGATAGGGCCGAGTCAGCTCAGGAGAATAATCGGCTGGAGATGGATGGGGGTCTTCTAAGTCTGCCAAGATCCGGTCCGAAACACTGAATGCTCTTTTCAAAAGGGCGCCGTTTCTGACTAGGACCGCACCAATTCCATAAGGCATGAAAAGACTCTTATGAGGATCCAAAACAATCGAATCCGCCATTTCACACCCTTGAAAGAGCTGACGCCCCGACTGAGTCAACGCAAAAAACCCGCCATACGCACCGTCAAGGTGGAGCCAAAATTTATATTTCTCCTTCAATCCCAAAAGCTCTGAAACCGAATCCACACTACCGGCACCAGTCGTTCCGAGACTTCCAACAACAATCCAAGGTTTTCGCCCGCTCCGAAGATCGTCCTCCATGGCTTGCACCAGCTGTCCAAGGGCCATTTTTTGGGTGGCGCTGTCTACCGGAATCGTTCGAACCAGCCGAGGATCTAATCCCGCGGCTTTGATCGCTCGCAAAACTGCGGAATGCACCAACGTACTGACATAAACAGGAGAACGATCCCATTCTTCGCGGGGCCGTGTTTCCCGAGCCGTAAGAATCGCAGACAAGGTGGCGATAGATCCTCCGCTTGTCAGCGTTCCCCATGCGTCCCTCGTAAACTGAAAGAGATCGAGAAAGCTTTGTATCACTCGATTTTCGCATTCGACTGCGGCGGGACTAGCTAAGTACAGACCCGCGTAACGATTGGTTAACGATGCGAGAAAATCGCCGAAGGCCGCCGGAAGAATCCCACCTCCAGGAATATAGCCAAAATAGCGTCCCCCGGCCGTATCAATTCCAGATGCTTGGAGCTCGCCCATTACCTGAGATAAAATTTTTGGGAAAAAAGCCGGGGGGCTCTCAAAAAGACTTCGATATTCTAAATTTCCTTTGGATTCGCTTTCCGGATTGACCCACGCAGGGGCTTGCGGAAGCTCAGTCAAAAACTGGGTAGTTTCGCTCGCCAGCGCTGAAAGCCACGCTGTTGAAACATCTGGTGCTGGGTCTAAAGTTTTTGAATCGGCTTCCAGGTTTACAAGTTGATCCAAGAGTCCTGTGAGCGTCGTAGGATTCATGCGTCCCTGTTAGCACATTCTTACGCCGCAAACGCACCTAAAGGTTTTGATAGGGAATTGGATCTCTCACACCAACAGCCTTGAATCCTTCAATGCGCAGATGACAGGCCAAGCAGTGTCCACAGGCAGTCCCCTCGGGCGAAGGATCGTAACAGCTTGACGTAGAGCCATAGTTCACGCCCAGTTGGAGACCCAGCTGTATCGTTTGGCCTTTATCTAACCGACTGAGGGGTGCATGAAAACGGAATCTCCGATTTGGATCTCGACTAGCCCCTGTAGCTTGATTCGCCATCGCCTCAAAACTTTCCAAATACTCAGCAGTGCAATCGGGGTAATTATCCCGATCCATTCGATTTCCGCCCATAAAAATATCAAATGCTTCGATAGATTCAGCAAGGGATAGGGCAAAGCTAAGAAAAATCGTATTCCT
>JACPOE010000037.1:1924-3786 GCA_016185105.1 Bdellovibrio sp. | reverse complement strand
TCTTGCTGTCATAAGCACACGCTACCGAAATTCCCAACTTGTCCACATGATCCCAGCCCCCCACTTCTTGAACCAGCTTCTGGGTTTCAACGTCAATGACGAGAAAGTGGCGGTGCTTTAAAAAAAGGCTAGAAGGTACGACGTCCTCTGAAAACGGGACGCAGCTGGTGTGTCGCCAAAAGGAAGCATTGAGCTTGATTCGGGTTGCAGTCGAGGGTTTCATTTGAAAAACACCATTGCTGGAACATTTTCAGTTGTCAAGAACAGACACTCCCGGCAATCTCCGTCACCTTAAATCCCTATAATTAGGAAGGCAGGTCATCTATGAGCACCAATTCTCAACCCACTCAAGCCCTCAATCATTTTAAGGAAAATTTTGAATCCACTTATTTGGAAGATCTTAAAAAACTGGTTCGAATTCCAAGTGTCAGTTTTCCAGGATTTCCTGAGGAGGAGGTCACCAAGAGTGCGCATGCCGTTGCGGATCTTCTTCGTAAAAGAGGCCTCGAAAATGTAAGAATTCTCAGTCTAGACGGCGCGCATCCCTATGTCGTCGGAGAACGTCTCCGCGCTCCCGGAAAGCCCACTTTGCTTTTGTACGCTCACCATGATGTTCAGCCTCCCGGAAGGATCGAGCGCTGGGAGACTCCTCCTTTTGAACCCACGCTTAAAGATGGGCCCGGTGGTCTTCGGATGTTTGCCAGAGGATCTGCGGACGATAAGACCGGGATTGTGGTTCACACTTCTGCCATTGATGCTTATTTGAAAACGATCGGTGAGCTTCCGGTAAATGTAAAAGTGATTATTGAAGGCGAAGAGGAAATTGGAAGTGGCCACCTGGAAGAATTTCTTTCTAAATACCGTGATGAGCTTAAGGCCGACATTCTTGTTTTGACAGACACGACGAACTTTGATTGTGGAGTGCCGGGTCTGACGATTGCTTTGAGAGGCATGGTCGGCGTAGATATCGAGTTAAAATCCCTTTCCAAAACAGTGCATTCTGGAATGTGGGGTGGTCCAGTTCCTGATCCAGCTATGGCATTGAGCAAGGTTTTATCGAAATTAGTCGATGAAAATGGGCAGATTGCTATTCCAGGCGTGATGGAACAGGTTCGTCCTTTGAGTGCAGATGAGAAAAAGTACCTGAACCAGGTTCCGTATAACGAAGCTGATTTTCGTCGGCAAGCCGGTGTTCTTCCAAAAGTAAGTCTTTTGAAGGACGAAGTTTCTCCGGTCGTCCAAGTTTGGCGCAAGCCAAGTCTGACTGTGAATGCGCTTCAGTCTTCTTCTCGTGCACAGGCTGGAAATACAATCAATGACAGCGCTTGGGCTCGAGTCACCATTCGTTTGGTTGCCGACATGGATCCACAAAGAGTTCAGAATCAGTTGGAAGACTTTTTAAAGAGCCTTGTGCCCTGGGGTCTTGAACTTAATTTAACTCCTCATGGGCTAACGCCGCCCTGGTCGACCGAACCCAAGGGCCCCGTTTTTGAGGCTGCTGAAAAAGCTTTAACGCTAGGCTATGGAAAGGCACCCCAAATGATGGGCTGCGGAGGAAGTATTCCTTTTGTTAAACCCTTTGCTGAGGCCTTGGGCGGTGCGCCCGCTCTTTTGATTGGAGTTGAAGATCCCTACACCAATGCCCATGGTGAAAATGAAAGTGTCTTAATTCAGGACTTGAGAAGCGCTTGTTTAAGCCAAATTTATCTTTTCTCAGAGATCTCAAAAATCAAAAGTTAAGATTGGTTTTGGGGAGGATCGGAAAGCAAAGGATTCGGGTCTTCCCCAGTTAAACGATAAGCACTTGCCACATAATGGCCCAGGTGGGTGTGTGCAGTTTCGTAAGCTTCTTGTGCCTTCCT
>JACPOE010000037.1:727-1919 GCA_016185105.1 Bdellovibrio sp. | reverse complement strand
CGTAAGCTTCTTGTGCCTTCCTCAATCCTTTACCCACGTCTTCGAATCTTTTTTCAAAGTGTTCGAAGTGTCTACGGGCTTTACGCACATCCTCTATCGTTTTTTCTACGCCGCGTGCCATTGTATAATATTCTTGGGCAATAGAAATTGAGTGTAATGAGATGGCCAGAGTGTTGGGGGAAACCGGAAAGACGTGGAGACGAGACATCGCTTCAAATACTGCGCCGTTTCGAATCACTTCAAAATAGAGAGTCTCGCTTGGAAGAAAGAGCAGAGCCAGGTCTGTGGTTACAAAGTCAGGTCGAATGTATTTAGACGAAATCGCTTTAGCCTGGGTCTTTATAAAGTCTGCGAGAGTTTTTCTTGCGGTTTCCAAAGCCGCCGGGTCCTGAGATTCAAATAACGGAAGGACCTGCTCTCGGGGAAATTTGCTGTCAATTGGCAGAACTTGAGACGCCAGGCGAACAATGGCATCTACTCGCTCGGTTGAGCCGGGAACAATCTGGTATTGAAGCTCAAACGACGCAGCGGGCAGGAAATCGGCTAACAACCTTTCAAGAGTAGCTTCTCCAAAACCGCCACGAAGATGGGGCAGTTTTAATAGCTGATTCAAATCTGAAATCGATTGGCCTACGGTGTTCAGCGAGGCTAACTTCAGCTCAGCCGCCATCAGATGTTCTTGCACCTTCTCAAAGTGTTTAAATCCTTCCTTGAGATTTTGATTCAACTTGTCTTCAACATTTTTTCCAATCGTCTCGAGCCGAAGGCTAGTCTGCTGTTCCAAAGACTGAAAACGGGATTCGAGGGCTTGCGTTGATTTAAAGAGCCCATTCTGCAGCTCCAAACGATTTTGACTCAACGAGCGCTCAGTCCGCTCCTGAGAGGCAAAAAATTGTTGCGATAAGTGGGTTGTAAGACTGTCCTTGAGCTCAGAAGTGTTTCGATTTGCGCGCTCCGTAAATTCCTGAAAGGGTTTTTGCACTAAGTCAGAAAGATGCGTGAGTAGGAATTCTTTAGCCCAATTCCGCTGAATTTTAAAAAATATAACAGTCTGCACAATGAGCAGCAGCCCAACAAAACAGAATCCGATCATCAGCCATTTGATTTCTAAAATCATTTACGATTTACTTCCTATTTAAAAAGGCCCTCACATATCAAGGGAAGTACGACAACGAGACGGACCAAGGAGTGA
>JACPOE010000037.1:0-703 GCA_016185105.1 Bdellovibrio sp. | reverse complement strand
TCACGTCCACCCTATTACGCCTTTGTTAGTGTGGTGCCCGGTGATCGGGTTTCTAATCTGGCGTTCATACTCTGTCAACCACCTTTCTGTAGTGTGGATGGTTCCAGTAGTATTTGTGGGGATATTTTCTTGGACGTTGGCTGAATATATTTTGCACCGATTTGTTTTTCATATCGAAGGAAAGACTCCTTTGACTCAGCGGTTGCATTTCCTGATCCATGGGCTCCATCACGCTGATCCAGTAGATCCTACTCGACTTGTTATGCCCCCCACGGCAAGCCTTTTTTTGGGTCTCGTTCTTTATTCTTTGTTTAGGTTGCCTCTGGGGGATACCTGGGTTCAGCCTTTTTTTGCAGGATTTCTCGTAGGATACCTCTGCTACGATTACATTCACTACGCGGTTCACCACTTCAATCCAAAGACTCCGTTAGGGCGCTTCCTAAAACAGAGCCATATGCAACACCATTATGTGGACCCCGAGTCCCACTGGGGCGTTAGCTCTCCCCTCTGGGACTATGTTTTTGGCACAGTAGAGGTCGCCAAGCGAAAAAGGCAGACGGCGTAAAATTCTACGTGTAGAGGTAGCTCATGGGGAAAAAAATTTTCGTAGGACTCGTTTGCATTTTGTTCTTTTACATTTCTTCTTCTTTGATTCTTCCAGTAGCGATGGGAGCAATCTTGGCGGTACTTTTTTCTCCTTGGG
>JACPOE010000005.1 GCA_016185105.1 Bdellovibrio sp. | reverse complement strand
CATCCGTAGAGTCGATTTTATTGACCCGAGGGAACCGGTGACCGACAACACATATCAAAATGGGGTGAATTTCGATTTTGGGTTTACAGCTACGATCTACGTGTTGCTCGGAGATGGACGAAGAATTGTGTATTGGGATACTGGGCTTCCTCCCAGCTTTTCGAGAGGGTTTTTGACCCCACTGTATGGAACCACTGTCGGTCAATCGATCAGTGCTGCTGGATCGACTGTTTTTCTCTCGGTGTTAGACAGCAAAAACCAGCTTCGATTTTTTACCCGAATGTATGATTATGAAATCAACGGAGCGTGTCCAGGGCTGGCCTATACCTATGAGACGAAGAGCTGCGCTGCAGACTGCGACAAGACGGTTCCTCTAGGATTTGGTTTGCGAAAGCTTCCTCTGGAAGGTTGGAGAGAGCATTCTGTGGCAGAGCTTCAAAAGGGGTCGGTAACAGCTCAAGTCAGTATTCACCTCACCGGGCAGGGAAACTCTGCACGCGAGCTTCGCATTCAGGGGACCCAAAAGGGACAAACAGGTTACTATTTCAAAGGAATTGATGAAGGGAAATGGCGTTTCCAGGTGGACGCACGCTTAGCACAAAGCGCCCAGCCTTCCGCTCCATCTATGAAAAATGACCCGGCTCCAGCGCTCCTCAAAGATTATGAAGGAGAGGTCCTCAAAGCGAAGTCTTCAGGATTCCAGGTCAAGCTGAAAGAGTTTCATCCCTTCCTAACTGCGGAAGAACCTTCTACTATTGAAATCAGCGCTGACGGAGAAACACAAAAGATCGAACTCCACAGTGTGGACGGCTGGACGATTTCTTCCCACGCAAAACATCACGAGGATTTAATTGGGGTTCATGACGGCGAGCCAAAGTCTTTGCAGGCTACAATTGTACTAACGCCCGAGCAGCGCAACTGTGTGGAGTTTTCGCCGCTTTGTAAAATACTGAAAGAAAACTTCGCCCCTTATCATGAGGTCGTCAATAATTTTCAGTTAGCCGCAGATGATCAGTCCGTTTACCTCAGGTCAAATGACGGAAAACTGAAGTTCAATTTCACTAGGGCACTCACTCAAGCCGATGTCGATTCATCTTACTATGTGAAGACAGCGCGAAACGTCGCGAAGATCGAAGCTCCGCGAGGCCGCAAAAAGATCCGCGAGTTGATCCAACTCCATGAAGCGACCCTCAAGGAATTAAAATCCTTGCGAAAACAGTACATACAGGATGACCAAAAATTTGCTCTGATCGATCTGTTTGCCGTCTTGGCTCTGCCCTCTGCTAAAGCGATTTTCAGCTTAGACAAAACCGATCCAACCTATGAAAAAGCAGTAATCGATCTCAAGAGCCCTCTGCGGAGCGAGGTGCGCACGGAGTGGGTCAAGCTGAGAGATGAAAACAGGTCCCTCAAAGTTGCCGAAAATATCCTAAAAGCAAGGATGATGGAGCTCGAAGTACTAGCTGAGTAGTGTTGTGTTTCGTAAAACGAAACATTCTCAAAAAATGGCAGCTGAATTTAGAGAATGTTTCGGTTTTGGAAAGATTCCTCGCCCCACATCCGGATTCGGTGGTCGCACAGGAGGGCTCTGGCTTGGTCTTCTGGGTAAGTCGGAATCCGACCTCTGCTTTTGAGGTTGCAGATACTTTGCGGAGTAACCCCGAGGAATCTTCCGATCTGTGCGAGGTTATCGTACCCGGCAGCATTGGCTAGGGCGTAAAAGAGGTGTCTTGGTAATCCTTTCTTTTTGAGTGAGTTGGGATCTCTGCGCGTCAAGGTTAGGGCGAGATCTGCAACCCGATGGAGTGAGACTAGAGGGAATCCATCTTTCGGCAAGACGTTTTTGGGCAGTGGGGTACCTGTCGTTTGGGTTGTGGAATCTGCAGAGACAAACTCGTGAAAGCGTTCTGCGGACGAGATGCCTAAACTTCGGATGGTCGGTACGGTAATCGAACCCGCGCAATAGCCTAAGTAATCCCTGTGAGTGGAGAACTCCCAGTCGAGTGGGTCTTCCGTCAACCTACTTCGGCAGGGATTGAGGTGAACATATCGAATTTGTCGCAAAAGGTGCTTTTGGTCAGGAATCAGCTGGGGCTCAGGAACAGGCTCCCAGAGTGTAGGGTATCGGCGATTAAATTCGAATTGGCTGAGGCGTATACTTCTTAGGGCTTGGGATTTCTGATTCCCATAGACAAGAAGGTGTCCATGATTGGGCATGAGTGCTAAAGCGATGCAACTCTTGAGTCGAGAACAAAGAGCGTTCCACAGAAAAACGTAGTGTTCTCGATCGATCAAAGGTTTCTGAAAATTTGCTGCCCGAAAAACTAAATGAATTGCTTGCATTCATTGATGTACGTCGCAAACTTTATGCCTCACTCAACCGGAGGCAGTCACTCTTGCTTCAGGGTTCCATCTAGCCATTTTAATAGGGTTTCTTTCATTTCTTCACTGATTCGGCGAATCAGCTGTTCACGACTCATCTTGAACGAAGCAGCAACCCTATCTAAGAATGTGGAGAGAAACTCGCCCTTTTTTCCTAGGGTCCAGTTTTGGCTAAGGCCTGCATTATGAACCTCTAAGATCAGGTCGAGGTATCCTTCGAGAGAATCGTCTTCCTCGTGTAGTGAGGGGGTTTGAAGCTGCCTTTGAAGCATCTGAGCCAGAAAAGCGCTGCGATGATCTGAACGGGTGCGTACTGATTCTAGATGGGTAAATTTCTGACTGAGCTTGATCCAGGATTCCAGAGGGAAATGATTCTCCAGTTCGCGCTCCATGCCGACATCTTTTTCGAGGCCTTCGATAGCCGAAGAAGCGTTCAATAATGCATCGACTTGGGCATAGGGAATGTGCCGGTGGAGCAACTTTCCAATACTATTTGCCTTTGTCTGCCCCTGTTCCAGAATAAAGTCTTCGAGCCCACTGTTCCGTTCGCCTAGAGTAATAGAACTCAATACTGTTTCTGTGTTTGGGTCAATTTTCTCGCGTGCCTGTTTAATTTTCTCAAAGTCGATATTGTCCTCTCCATCAGTAATGAGCAGAATATTAGCGCGATCTAAAACTCCGCCTCCCTCCTGTCGGGAGAAAATCATTTCAAAAACTGAGATGAGCGCCGACGTAATGGAGGTTCCTCCTCCATCTGCTTTCCCATTCTCCATAATTCGGCTGAAAAACTCGTAGGCTTGGCCGGCGCTTTCGATCTTTTCTGGGGTGTGGGCTTGATCGTCAAAGGGAACTGCGTAAATTACATGATCCACCTTTCCCTGCATGACTTCCCCGTAAGCCTGATCGACATAGGCAGACATCAGATAGTTTCTCAGTACAAGTTTGTTCCGGCTAGACATGGAACTACTGACGTCATACAGAAGCACCGTCATTTTTCTTGGCATTGGTAGAACTATGTCAGGTCGAATGACCTCATCCAGATAGACCCTCTCTAATTGATCCCCGGACAAAAACTTGAGGAGCTCCACTTTTGGAGGTGCCCCATCGTGATGAAAATAAGGCATTCGATCTAACTCCCGAGCAATCTCGAGAATGGGTTCGGCCGTATTAATTGGGACTCGGGCTCCTAGGTGCTTTTTATCAAACGCTCTTTTTTGAGAGGTTTGAGAAAGAAGATCCAAAAAAGGCTTCAGTCGCCCAATATTAAACAAGGCATCTAGGCGATTCTTCCTGAGATCTTTTGCGATGGTCTTGACATCAAGCCCTTGCAGCGGATTGATGAGATACCGCTCATCAATCATTCGACGGGATAAAGGTCCTGAAAGTTGTTTTTGAAAGGTCTCTACCAGTTCTGAATCGGTACTCGAAGTTTGCTTGTCTTCTAGAAGATAGAGAAACGTTCTAATCGACTCATGCAAAGAAGACTCTTCCAGAGTCAAAGGAGAGAACTTGGCTAGTTCAAAAAAGAGAGAGTCAAAATAGCGAAGTCCACGGACCTTCTGAAATTCAGATGAGTTTGTTTTGGTCCGTGAAGTTTTTGAAACAAACGCATGACCGAGCTCTCCCAGGCTATTGTATTGCAGCTGAGAAACCCCAAGCTGATTCGCCAAAATAGACGTATTCTTTCGAACCGGCTTCACGAAATCAAGCTGGCGATAGTTTTCCCGGAAGTGGCGGCAAAAGGTCTCATATTTCGAGAGGACGGAGAATTGTTGATCCGAGGACTCGTAGTCTCTGAGTACTTCTGATGTGAGGAGATGGAAAAACGACTTCAACAAGTCTTCAATTTCATTTTCATCTAGCGATGAGAGATCAGAAGATTCATCGTCTGAGTTTAAAGGTGTCTCAGTTCGTGGGCTTCCCAGAGGACTATGAGAGAAAGATTTGGGGGGTTGTGGACTTGCCTCGTTTAGGTCAGGCAGTGGCTTGTCCGCCAGGGGACTGGGAGGGGATGAGTAATCTATCTTGTGCTGATTTTTCGGGGTATTGGAGTTTGCTCCAGAAACCTCCCCCGATGGGTCCTCGGCCTCCCCGTCGGAGTCGTTGCTTTTAGCTCCTTTCGCCTTCACTCTTACTTTTGCCACGGATTCATCTTGTTGAGGGATTCTTTGCTCGTCCGGATCAGGACCCATGACTTGAGTGCGAAAAAATCTCCCCAGCCGAGCGAGACTTTTAAAAACTCGTTCTGAGAGGGACGGCTTAGGAGCACCGGCATCGGGCATCTCAGGCTTCTGCTGCGCAGACGCTAAGCTTTCTGGGCTTTCTGAGTCCTCATCCTGGGCTGAATTTTGAGCAAGAACAAGAACGGGGTTTTGTTCGGGATTCAGAGCGAGATTCTCAGCAGACTTTTGCTCTGGTTCTTCAGGAGGATTCTTAGCAGGATTTTGTTCCGGATTCGGAGCGAGACTCTGGGTAGCTTCCGGCTCCTGAGAAGAATTCTGAACAGAATCTCGTTTGGCCTCTTGAGCTGCCTTAAATGCCTCATCTTCGGCCACCTCTTGAGCTGCTGCTTCGACCTTCTGCAGTAGACGATCCAGTTTTGCCAAGAGGATCCTATGACTTTCGATTTGCTTTCTGTCGTGTTCCGGTAATACACGTTTTTTGAGGATTTCCTGAGCCTGGAGAAACACTGATTGTTGAATCGCTTGCGCCTCTGTGTTTACAGAGCCATGTTCTTTGTTGTTTCGACTCAGTCTCTGTTCAAGCTCATTTAATTTTTGAAGGAGAACTCCTAATTCAGGAATATCGGACTTAAGTTCTTGAACGGTTTCGGCGACTGACGTGAAGCTTGAAACAGGCCGAGGAGCGCTGGCTATCGCTTTTCGAAGGCCATTCATCTCCTGTTCGCTTAAGGTGCCCCCACCCGCCCAAACGTTCGCACTAGACAAATAAATGAGAAGAGGAAGGCTCCTTCTCCAGTGATCCGATCCTTTCACTCTCGATCTCAAAGAAAGTCGCCCTTTAAGACATAGGTCAACTTTCGATCCCCGTTACTTCTATTCCATAGGAAGTATCCCAGTTTGCCCTTTCCTAAGTTCAGTGGAAACTGCGGACTTCCAAGGGTCGGATCGAGACTGATGGAGCCGATTCTTTTGAGCGAGTTAAGATCTTCAAACAAAAGAGTGTCCCCGTCGATTGGAATCAAGGCGATTTTTCCATCGAGTACCGAGAAGCCCCTAAATTTAGATACCTTCACTTCAGTAGATGTCAATTTGGGTGCTTCTCCCTCTAAAATCCCTCCTAAACTGAACTTAAAGATTTTCGAGGAATGCAATGTATGGGACACGCCAAAAACATTTCCCCGTTCGTCAACGTGGTTAACTCGAAAATCAGAATCGAAATCAGGGACGCTGGTAACAAAGGAGACTAGGTTGTCTTTAACTCTATAGACTTTGCTCCCACCGAACGAAGTAAAAACAAATTCGCTCCGTTCCTGGTCATAAAAGGAGGTGTCAATGCCTGCAGCCCTATTCTCCAAAATCGAGGAAAGGGGCTCGCTGGTGTTGGTTACTTTGAGGGAAGAAGAATTTGTTATGCCATTATCAGTGCAAAGGTCCTCTAATTTTTCGCTCTTTGGATTGATTACCTTAAAGTGGGGATGATTTCCGTTAGTGATACCTGAGAATATTAGGTCTTTGTCCTCGGGCCAGGGGAACTTGGCAACTTCTTCTCCTTTAATTGTAAACAGGACAAGCTTTTCGCCTACGTGGAGTGCCACTCTATTGGAGTCGATACCAAAAAGACCTGACACATTCGAGTCACCATCAAGGTAATTTAAATCTACTTCCTTAATTTTCAATTTGCTCCGCTCCTTGGAGGAGGGAGTTATTAAGAGGAGTTTATTCTCGCCTTGATCAAAAAGAACGACGGCGTCAGATCCGGGTAGCCTTGTTTGGAGAAAGTCTTCCGGGGAGGTCTTTGATTTCAGATTCGCTCTACGAGTGGAGCCTTCGGAGTTCTTAAATTTCGATTCTAACTCGGCAAGAGTCCATACCTTCTGAACTTCCCGTCTTTCAGTCACCTGAGACCTCATGCGAGAACGTTCTTCCTCTCGTGCTTTCTTTTGGGCGATTTCTTCGACCCGTCTTGCTTCAAAAGCGACTAGCTTTTTCGCATAGTCATTTCCAAGGAGCTTCACGAGGTGTTGGGAAAGGAAAACAGAAGCTTCTACTAAGGCGATCTGTTCCGTACTAATTTCTTTAGGGTTGGTGGTGTGGGTTCTGCGCTTTTCCAGGTCCTTACTCTTGAGCCAGATCTCATAGGCTAGGTTTTCTTTCTCAATGGGCGTCGCTACGTTCATGCGCTCTTCGATACTGACCATGAAATCAGATAAGATCACCCTGTTCCAATCGGCAACCAGCTGGTCAAAATGCCGTTCAAACACTTCGCGTTCTTGCAGAATTGCTTCTATTTGGGATCTTTCGTTCGGATCAATACTTCCCTTGAGTTCTTGCTCTAGAAAGGCAGAGTTAGGTCCATTTAGAGTAAAGAATTGCTGAAGTTTCTTTATGTCTTGTAGATTCACTTCCAGCTTTCTAAGTTTTTCTGGATGAGAGACACTTTTCTCTAGCCAGTCGACTACAGCAATGGCTCGGACGATTTTACCGGCTTTTTCTTGCGTTCGTCCGGAAAAGAATTTGGTGGGGCGATAGGGAGGAGCGGGGGTCTCGCCCCGGCTCTTTTTTTCATTGTAGGTCTTTAATGAGGCCTGTTCCAAGGAGCTCAGCTCAGCCTCGATGTCTCGGACCAAAATATAAATCAGGCTAGCCATCGCATCGCTAATCTTAACGTCTCTCCTAGTGGTTCTGATAAGATCTAAGGCTTCGAACGCCAGGGGTGGAATCTTACTCTTCTTCAATTTTGAATTTTGGATGAGAGAAACATGGCTCGCCGTGCTTTCGAAACCCCGAGGGACAAATGCGCTGAAGGCGAATCGATCCAAAATTGCCTTGGGTTTGTCATTTTGAAACAGCTCGTAGACCTGAGAAATATAGGTATTTGAAGCTGTAATGACGGTCTGAAGGGTTCCTTTTGTAACTTTTCTACCTTGAGCATGAATTCGCTCGTTCAGCAATGTTAGAGTGTCTCTCAGAGCGTTGGACCGCCCATCAAAAAACTCATCTACAAAAGCCACCTTCGCGAAAAGCATTCCGGACTTGTATACCCTGTCGTACTCATTCTGTTCTAAGAGGGTCTTATAGTTGAAGGGGCCGACAACCTCGGAAAGGCCAGTCTCAGGTGTCATCTGGAGCTTGAAATAGGGGGGCTCAGCGGACTTAGTATCCACCAAGTTACCGAGGACAGTATCTGCCAGCATCGATTTAGCGTTGCCGGGAGGACCGAGCAAAATCAAATGCTCCTTAGAGACTAGTGCAAGTTTGACAAGGTCCAGAATATATTTACGCTCTAAGAGTCGCTCATTGATTTTAGAAAAGTAGTCGACAAAAGCTGGGGCTACTTTGAGAGCTTGCTCTTGCTCCGCTTGTCCTGCCAAAGCCGTCTGAATGTTAGGCAGTGTTGGAATCAGTGTTAGAGAAAAAAGTGCCGAAAGGATAAGCGTTCGCAAGAAGGTCATAGTTTACCCAAAAATAAAAACGCAATTCATGAGTTTAAGGCCATGAAAAGACGGTGGATGAAGGGAACAGATCTAGGATAAAGAACCCAGATATTCAAGTGAAAGGTGCCCACCACGGGTGGAGTTTCCAGTGGGCTTGGTTAACGATTTGAGGTAGGGTCGCAAAAAATCTTGCGATAGAAAATACGAAAGCAGTTGTCTATGATCTCTTTTTTCAAGAAAACCAAAACCCCTTTAGTTCTGACTTTCAGCTTTTTCATTACGAGCTGTTTGCTCGCTTCGTCTTCCTCTTATGCTGGCCTAGAGCTAGTTTTACATGTAGTGAATGAGAACTTCGGAGATGGAGCCGAGACCTACGACAGATTTCAAAATGAAGCTGAGGCTTTCTACAACTCACTCAGTAGTTTGAGTAAGTACAACAAGGAAACGTTTTTTCCAGCACCCCTGAAGTTCTCAGAAATGAATAGGTATCAAACTGATTGGGAATATAAGACCTATCCTTTCAGTGAAGTGGAAATGATGTTCAGCGCTGTCTTTATGGATGGAAGGATGTCAGGAGTTGTTAAGAGTTTTGAAAGAACTTTCTTCGATTTGAAAAGTGAAAAAAAGAGAGTTTCTGAAGTTGTGCTTAACCTACCGGAGCTGAATGATGTGCGAGAAATTAGAAGTCTTCATTTCTCAGTCAAAGCAGCTGCCTCTCGTTTTCCTGAAAGGAATACAAGCACAGCTGCCGCAGTTCTGGGCTCAACTTTCAGGGCTCCGGTAACTTCAGTGCCGTCAATGGCTCTCTATTCTGACGCGACTCGAACCGGTCGTGTGCATCTTGTCGGGTTGGTCAGCTATAAGGGATACCCTCGGACCAACGGTACCTACGAAAATACTGTCCTCGAGTTGACCCTTCTTACTCAGGGAAGCTACAAGCTCGATGAGGTTCCTGCGCTGAAGGGGCTTGTGGAGATCAAAAACTAGATATTCGTCGCAGTAGGAATTTTTTGCGGCTATTCCCTGTCCTGATAAAACTCAAGCAGCGGTAATTTCGGGTCTTCGTTAAAGGCGCATCGCAATCCGGCATATTCTCTACCTGCGAGGTCGTTAAAACGACGGTCATTGACTAAGTAACCTGTCCAGCCATCGAAACGAACCTGATACCAACGGCTTGATGAGGCCGTATATACGTAGCCGTTTATGTCTAAGACTTGTGGAGTATAACCTGGGATTCGTTTCCACGGTTCGTTGTTATCGTTGACGTCTGCGGGTGCTCCCATATGTCTTCTCAGTTGGTCGAACTCTTCAGCAGTAGGAATACGGCCACCAATTTTGGCGCAGTGCTTCTCGCTCCAGTTGATATCGGAAGTTTCATTTGTAAAGTCCTCTCTGTCATATTCGTATCCAGGTGGCTGATCTTCGTCGAAGTTGACCTGTTCGCCGAGGATCAAACCATCAGGAGACTGCCAGATTTCTCTTCGCCCGTTGACATTCTTTTCGAGGTCAAATCTTCGAATAAACTCGGCTCCGGTATTTGTCGTTCTAATTGCGTCCGCTCGTACCATTGACCTTCTCACAAGTCTCGGATCACTGGCTAAAATCTTCCATTGACGACTCACTTGTCTACAGCGGGCCAGGTCGAAAGGGGTCAGCCAATCCAGAACTCCCTCATGGCCGAGCATGACGTCTTCTGGCAATGACGTAATAGGTGAAGTACCGGTACCCACCGTCTTGGTGCAACCCTCACCCGGCATGCGCTTTCTTAGTTCTTGAGCTTCCTTCTGCGCTTTGTTTCGTCGATAGATGCTCTGCACCTTGATTGCAGCGTCTTCTTCGGGAGTTCCCGCCCAAGCCGGTACTACAAAGGTTAAGCCAAGTATGCTCACTGAAATAATTTTAACGATTGGATTTTTTCTTAAAGACATAAAAAGTATCCCCATTTGGTCTTCGATTAATTCAAAGCGTCAAGAATATATATTAAATAGACATTAAATACAAAAGTTTTGAATTAACCTGTTCCTTAAGGGGAGTATGTGCTAGAGCAATCTCTTGAGATTCATTAAAGTTAATTAGTGTATTAGTTATCCTTTTTTGGGTAGAAATATGACTTTGCGTAGTTGCTATTTTAAGTGCTAGTATCCGGTAATATTTTAATCAAACTGGGTATTAAATTTATTTATGAATTGCTTTAAGCCTATTTGGGTTCCCGTCTTCATTATTTCCCTTTTATTTCTTTCCAACTCTGCATTTTCCACTGATGTATTTTTATCTTCGCTCCAAGTCTCTCCATTGAAAAAGATTATCGTAATCGGGGATCTTCACGTTCAAAGTCATCGACATGACCAGAAACACGTTAGGCAGTTAATGGGACAATTGCAGTCTAGACACCTTTCCCGAGAGACTAAGTCAAGCCTAGTACTTAAAATATTGGGCCCTGAAGTCTCAGAATCCTTCTTTCGCGTCCTTCTCAATCAAAAGGAACGAGTTCTTATCACATTTGAAGAAGGAGAGAACTATAAGCCATTTTTGGAATGGTGTAAGGAGGTAGATGCTCCTGCGTTTGCGTTGGCCCATGGCGCCGTTGGCATTCCGACGCCAATTATGAAGTCCTACACTGCGCAAAATGGAAATGATGGCTCGGCAAAAAAAGAGCTGACCCTCCGCTTGAAAAACTGCGATCCAAGAAACGCTGCTGCATGTTCATATAGTAGGAATCTTACTACCGAAACGGTCGAGGCGGGGCGACGAATAGGATTCCAGCTTGCAAAGCAAGTGGATCAGTCTTTAGAGAACCTTCGGAAGGCGGATGTTTCAATCGCCGACCTGGTCGAGTCTCAGAAGGCGCAGAGTCTTCAGGGTCTGGAAAAAAATGAAGGAATGCTCGCTTTCATTCAGGAAGGGTTTCTCCCTCTCTATAGCCTCGCAGTTGATGCAAAAGCGTTAGAACTTGCTCTTGAGAGTGAGGAGAACCTGGTTACGATCTACGTTGGTTTGGCTCATGCTCAGGCGATTCGTGAATATGGTTTGCGAGCTGGTTGGAGAGAAGAAGTCTTGGGAGTTGATCCGCCCGCTTTGGAGGAAAGATTTTTTCATATCCGCAACTTTGGCGACGTCCTAAGGTTGGATATGGCAAAGGCCTACCAATATCTATCCAGCGAAAATTTGCCCAAGTTTTTTGATACGCTTCCTCCCTTAGTAGAAAAGGAAAAAGTGTGTGCTAGCTGCGGTGGAGCAGAGCCTAAGTCTATCTGTCCTTGTCACGAGGTCAGGTACTGCGATAAAACCTGTCAAACTAAAGATTGGCCCAGACATAAGGCATTCCATAAAACTAAAAATAGTGTCAAGTGAAGCATGCTGACCGCTTGGTAAAATTGCGCTGCTATTTTTCAAAAATCGAAACATTCTGAAAAAACGGTAGCCGAATTTAGATTATGTTTCGATTTTTGCAAGATACCTCTCGTTTACACCCATGAAATCCCCGGGCTGAAGAACCTTGTAGAGGTCATCGCTGAGGGACTCGTTTTACTTTTTCAACGGGATATTCGAGTGTTTGGATCCGTTTCAAAATTTGATTGATTTGTTGGTCTGAGGCGATGGGATTTCGTCCCATGATCCACAAGTAGGCACCATTTGGCACTCCAATGGCTGTCCACTCATAGTTTGGGTCCAGATCAATGATCAGGTAATCAAACTTGAGTGGCCACCAGGGCTGGACTTTCCAGTGGGCTTGAGTTGTCTTGTTTTCAATCCAGGCTTTTTGAGGAATGCTCCTGAGAGCTCCGTCGAAGTCGCCTTTTCGACAGTTAAAGCTGATGTCAATCCGTTCCTTCTCTTTATTCCAGGTGTAAGTTTCTGTTGAGGAATAACAATTTTTTTCCAGAAAAGTGGTTCGTCCTGCCCAAACGTACCACTTACCCATAAATTTCTCTGTATCGACGTAGTCCACCGTGTGTGTGAAATTCATTGAAGAACACCCCATAGTAAGCGCAGGATATAAAATTGAAGTGACGAAGAAAAGAAAACTTCCAATACGTTTCATTGATTACCCCCGGTCTATGTGTATCTAATGGAGTCATCGAAATTGCACTGCTGTTTTTCGAAATTCGAAACATGCTCAAGAAACGGTAGCTGAATTGGGGTTATGTTTCGATTTTGGCAAGATGCCTCTCGTTTATGGGTCATTGCTGTTTGTTTTGACCTTTAAGTCACCGTGACCTCTTCAGAGGCATTCGGTCGTTGAGTGGAGCTGGGCTTGAGTTTAGTTTTTTAGCTCATCGACCTCCGTTGCTGAAGTAGCCACGACGAGCGTGCGAATCGCATTCTCAAAAGTTCTCAAAATGAATTTGCAGGAATTCCGGGAAATGTTTTTTTTAGCAAAAAAGGTTTTTAGAAATTTACATATTTTGAAGTTGATTATTTAGTGTTGTGAGCTATTAGAGGCGGCGGACAGGAAGTGATCAAAAATGAATTTCAGAAAGTTAAGTGTAGTCTTGGGTTTGGGTATGATCAGTTCAATTACCCCTGCGAGTGCTGATGACACCTGTGCGGCGGCATTGCGGAAACTAATTTTTAAAGAGGCGTCACTCGGTCTAGCATGTGCGCATGGGGGTGTTACTCTAATTGGGGCAGTCAAGTGTGCCGGCTTGATTCCCTATCGCCTCCAGTCGGTGAATGATTTAACTGCGGTGTCAATTCTCCAAAATCCGGAGCAGACGAAGAGCGCTTCAAAAAAGGCATGGGCAGCCCGTCAATTTCGCCGCTTCTATGACGATTTAATCAAGAAGAATCCAGAAGCTACGATATCTCAAGATGAATTACTCGAGTCCGTTGATCATTTGAATCGCGAGGGGGTTTCGCTTGGAGTATGTAATTCTGCAATTTGGGGTGATAGTTTTATTGGGACTAAATCAGAACTTAGCCTAAGGGAATTCCTGGTTTCAGAGGATATCGTTCGTAAACCCCAACTTTACCTCGAACTAGTTGAAAGAAAAAGAAAGGTGGTGGCTCTTCATGAGGAAGAAGCCCAGAAAAAAGACCAAGCTGGGGCAGAACAGTTAGCAAGAAATGCGGATGCGGCAGTCATCCGAGATGAAAAAAATCGGGTACCTGTTGGTTCTGATTCTATGGCCAGAGCAAGTTCTGATTTGAGTTCGGGTAGGTACAAAAGACTGACATCGAGGGATAATGATGAAGTAGAATACTTTCCGAAATCCCCATTAACTGAGGATGACATTTACTAACTACGATTTGATCCGACAGTTACCTTGGTTTTTCTCGAAAATATTGTGAGTTTGTGTAAGAGCGATTTGTAGTGCACATCCCCTTTGCAGGGTCATGACCCCAGCGGAAATGATTAGAAATTCATCGCCCTCATCTATACGTCCAGATTCTTAATGGTCTTTCTTAGAGGTGCTTTAAATATTTTTCTTAGGTGAGGGCGCCAGCAAGGTTGGGATGCACGAATTATGCTTTGCTGAGATCGGCTACTAGGACCTAAAAGGAGTTCACGATCTCCCTGCTTATGAATATGAGTCCCTTCCTCCTATTCACGGATTTAGTCTCCTCAGACGAATGAACTGGAGAATCGGTGCTTTCTCTAAACATCCACTCTTTTGAAAGAAATAACGTTGAGCAGCCCGTAGGCAGCGAAAAAGCAGCCACCTCCCTAGCTTTCATGCAACCTCATGATACCTTCGCGCAGTTCAATTCAAGCTCCGATTGACTGCCATTTGCTCTATGTTTTTAGTTAGTTTTATTGCGTTTCTAGGTACTTATGACAAGATTTGAACAAAAAAAAGCCCCGGAATTCATCATTCCGAGGCCTTTTCGAATTGGTAGCGGGGGCTGGATTTGAACCAACGACCTTTGGGTTATGAGCCCAACGAGCTACCGGGCTGCTCCACCCCGCGCCATAAGGCAGTCAGAACCGTGATTAGAAATCTATATCTCTGTTCTGAAAGCTTGGCTAAGCTACTCTTTTCCGGGAGGAGAAGTCAATGCTAAAAAGGGGCGGAAAGTATCTTTTGTTGGCTCAGCGTCATAAGTGGAAAGTGCTTTGGTTTCTAGGGGGTTTGCTAGGGATAGGAGCTTTGTTTTATTTCTTCCCACTGGAATGGATGGAGCTGAAATCCAGGTGGGAACTGTCTCGTTCAGGAATTGTCGAGCGGGACTATCCGGCAGATCAAGCCGTTTTACATGGTTATGAGCGAAGTACTTGCGGACCAAAAGCTTCCGCTTGCACCTGTGTGGCGTTCATTCACGGGCTCGCTGACAATGCTTTAACTTGGAGGCGCATTCTCGATGTGCGCCCTGAGGTCTTGGAGCGCATGGGGTTGGCGCGGCCCTTTCGCTTTTTGGCGTTGGATCTTCCGGGCTCGGGGAAATCACCAGTTCCCACCCAGCTTGAAAACTACCGAGTTCGAAAACAGGCGGCTCAAGTGATCGCTGCTTTAAAGCCAGTTTGTTCGGAATGGGTTCTTGTCGGCAATAGCCTAGGGGGCTGGGTTGCAACATGGGTGGCCTTGGACTGGCCGGAAGGCATCAGGCGCCTTCTTCTTCTAGCTCCTGCTGGGCTAAAATCTTCTAGCGAGGGAATTTCGTCAGGTCGTCTTTTGACTGAGCCTACTGTGGAGAGTCTGAAAGAGTTCCAGAAAAAAGCCTATTTCAAGCCGCGTTCGATCCCAGAAAATGTTTGGAACGAAATTGTCCGCAGGGCAAAAACTGGACACTCTCGTGAAATTTCTGCTGCCCAAAAAGAGGAAGATTACCTAGATTCAAAGTTTGGCAGCCTAAGAGTTCCCACCCTTCTAGTTTGGGGAACAGAAGATCGAATTATTCCTATAGCAACTGGATACAAAATGCGCGATTTGCTCCGCACTCTGATTTGGCGAGAAATTCCTGAGTGTGGTCACCTGCCGCAGAAAGAGTGTCCGTTGCCGGTCATTCAAGGGATCGTCGATCTAATGAATTACGGCGCTATGTAAAAACAACCTGCCAAAACGCGCTAGAACCGTGTTCGGCCACCCCGAGGCCCTCTTGGAGGCCTGCCCGGACCGGAAGGTTTTCTAGAGTCAGACCGGAAACTTCCTTTTCGGCCTTCGAATTTTGAGGAACCTTCAGAGCGCCGGCTAAATCCCTTACCTGGGCTTCTGGGTCTTTCGCCCGGTCCGCCAAAAGAGGATCGTTCTCCTCGATCGCGCCCGAAAGTAGGTTTGCTACCTCGATTATCGAAAGACGATCGATCTTTCCGGTCGCGGTTAAAGGATGGGCGGTCATCATTCCTGCCACGACCAAAGGATGGGCGGTCATCATTTCTACCGCGACCAAAGGATGGGCGGTCATCATTTCTACCGCGACCAAAGGATGGGCGGTCATCATTCCTGCCACGACCAAAGGATGGGCGGTCATCATTCCTGCCACGACCAAAGGATGGACGGTCATCATTCCTGCCACGACCAAAGGATGGACGGTCATCGTTTCTGCCACGACCAAAAGATGGGCGGTCATCATTCCTGCCGCGACCAAAAGATGGGCGGTCATCATTCCGGCCACGACCAAAGGATGGGCGGTCATCATTTCTACCGCGACCAAAGGATGGGCGGTCATCGTTCCTGCCACGACCAAAAGATGGGCGGTCATCATTTCTGCCACGACCAAAAGATCCACGCTCGCGGTTGAAGGGGGCTCTTTCGCGCCGATCACCCTCGGTGCGTTCTTCGCCGCCACGGCTGAAACCGGGCCGGTCCTGACGAGGTCTTCCAAACTGGCCACGGTCCCGATTAAACGAAGGGCGCTCGCCTCGGCCACGCTCAAATGATGAGGATTTGCCGGGTCGAGAAGTTTGAGACTCTTCAGTCTCATCTTCAGACTCAAAGGTGCGCTGCCGAGAGTGAGCCGGACGCTCTTGAAATTCTGGATTCTCAGAAGGAAGGTCCCGCATACCAAGCTCAGGTTGACTGATTAAGGCTTGAACTTGCGAGGCTTTCAATACTCGATATTTACCAGGGGCTAGGCCGTGCAAGCCGATATGGCCGATAGCCGTTCGGGTAATTTTTTCGACCAGAAAGCCGGTAGTTTCAAATAGCAATTTAATATCAAAAGCCGAGCTACCCAGCACGACTACTGTAATCTGAGTCTTGCTTTGAAGGGTATTTTCAATCCAGGCAAGGTGAGGCTTTAATTTCTTTTTTGTGGTCCTAGATCCGTCTCCAATGGGCTTTTCAACCCATGCTCCTCGTTGAATTCGCGCCAACATTTCTTTATCAATCTGGCCACGCACTTTCACTTGGTAGACTTTGGGGACGAGGTCACTCTTTTGAACCTGTTGAGCTAGCTCGCCGTCATTGGTTAATAAAATTAAGCCTTCGCTGTTAAAGTCCAACCGACCCACAGGGAAAACTCGAGAGTGAATTTTGCTGAGAAAATCCTTCAAAGTGGATCGTCCGTCTGGGTCCACCAATGCGGAAATCACCCCTTTTGGCTTGTACAAAGCAATGTAGATGGGTTCTTCAACATGGTGAATGAGCTTGCCACTGACTTTAATGGCATCTTTGCCCCATTCAGCTTTGTCACCCAACTGGGCAACCTTTCCATTAATGGTCACCTGTCCTTCGCGAATCAGGTCTTCAGCCCCTCTGCGGGATGCAATTCCGGCTTGAGCTAGGATTTTTTGTACTCTTTCTGTGGACATAAAACTGCGTCTTTCTTGGTTAAATCTCTTCTATTCCTGAGTCGCTCCAACAGGGGCTTCCTGTTGAACTGGATCGGCCGGTTGAAGTGCCTGTTGTCGAGCAAGGACTTCGGCATTCTTAAGTTCATCCAAATACGGGGTGCTTGTAGGGATTTCTTTAACCCGATCCCGGATTTCTTGCAGGATTTTTTCATCTTCGGTTGGATTATAATGGAGGATGGACTCGCGATCAGCGTGCATTTGGCCGACCATACGACGCATTTCGCGGATACGGGGGTCTTCCTCGTCCGCGCGACCTGCCTGAGAAGCTGGGATCATCTGTTCCAGTTCACGCAGGGAAGGTAGAGCAGAGAGGTCCTTGAGGCCAAAAATCTCAAGAAATTCCTGGGTTGTCTCATAAAGCATGGGTCTTCCCGGCAGCTCTGAACGGCCCGAGATTTTGATCAGTTTGCGATCTAAAAGATTGCGGATGAAATACGACGAGTCTACTCCTCGGACCTGGTCAATGTCTTCCCTCATCACAGGCTGTCGGTAGGCCACGATCGCTAAGGTTTCTAGACCCCCTCCCGAAAGACGCTGGGTTTGTACTTTGACCAGTTTTTTCGCCAACGTGGCCCGACCCGGCTTGGTTCGGAACTGATAGCCTCCGGCAACCTCGACGAGTTCGATTCCGTGATGGGAGCCAGCATAGCGTTCTTGGAGTTGTTTCATTCCAGCTTCGAAAATGGAAAGATCGTAGTCAGGACCCAGGAGCTGGTGGAGTTTTTCAACACTGATCGGTTTGTCGGCCAAGAACAAGAGCGCCTCTACCGAGGATTGAAGCTCGGATTGGTCGAGGGTTTCAGGAACACTCTCAACGATAGGTTCACCTGGCAGTGCACTCAAGGCCTCGGTTGCTTCACCTAGCTCGGAAAGAAGAAGGTTACTCTGAATTTTCTCTAGCTCTTCGGCTTCTGCAATTTGGGTCGACAAGAGGTCGCCTGATTTCCAATTTTCGGGTCTTTCAAAACCCGTTTCTTCCTGACGTGCAGAGAGGGCTTTAGTGAGTCGATCGAGCTGAGCTTCCAAAGACTCTGAACCCTCAGTTGATTCAGCCACAATCTCAGTCAGTTCTTCCGATGCAGCCTCAAGATCTGCGTCCGATTGAAGTCCGGCTTCGTTGTCTGGGCCAGTCTCCTCATCAGCTTCGGCATCCAGGTCCGTGTCCAAAATTAGCTCATCGCTATTTTCTTGGGCCTCGGCGATTTCAGTTAGATTTACGGGCAGGGTGTGGTCAATCCAGGTGACGACCTGATCATCCGTTCGGGAAGTTTCATCAAGGGGCTCTGGAGAGGAAAGTTTTTTCTTTTTCGTCATAGAGTTTCCGATTTATTTAAGCAGGGGTTGCCTCAGATTGGGGCGCCGGTTCGTCTGAGTTTTGAGGGGTATGAGGTTCAAACTCGGTTTCTAGGCTTAGTTCCATATCGGTAAGCGCCTCTAACAGCTCCACATAGATCGATGAGTAGACGCCCTCCTGGTGAACCCTCATTTTCTTCAATTTGCATAATTCCAGTGTAGCTAAAAAAGTAGCTACAATTTCTGGACGATCCGGAGCCAAGGACATCAGTTTTGCAAGTTCCATCAGCTGATTCAGCGGAAGTCGATCTGCAAACTCTTTGATTTTGTCGGTAATGGACACCGTTTCCTTGCGCAAGACATGAGTTCGCTTTCGAGCCCGAACCAAGATGTCCTGGTAGGACAAGGCCAAGCTACTGATGTCCATGGTCTTCCAAATTTTTTGAATCTCGGGCTTTTCATTAGAACGTGTAAAGACATCATCCCCGAGCAAGACCATACTGCCGAGAGTTTCGCCGGCTTTCAAAAATCGTTGATGCTCCTGAAGCTGGCGGATCAAGTCCTCTTGTGTAAACTCGTCACCGTCTTGCCCAAGCCCAGGGCCTCGTTCCTTCTTATCGTCTTGAGGAAGGAGAGCACGGCTTTTCCAGTGCAATAAAGTTGCTGCCATGACCAAGAACTCGCTTGCAGTATCGAAGTTCAGTTCTTGCATTAAACGGACGTAAGCAAGGTACTGGTCGGTGATTCGGGCAATAGACACTTTGGAAATATCTAATTCGTGGCTTTGAATAAGGTAAAGCAAGAGATCCAGCGGACCCTCAAAGCTGTCCAGTCTGATTGTAATAGGAATGCGTTGTGTCAAGTAGTCGTCCTCCTTCAGCGACGACGCTTAATAACGACCGGGTAAAAATCCCACACGGCGGTGGACTTCAGACAAAGTCTTCTGCGCACGTGCGCGAGCTTTAAGCGCGCCCTTCTTTAGAAGTGTATCCAGATAAGGTTTATCCGCCATCAGTTTTTCTGCTTCATCTCGAATTGGAGAAAGGGTTGAAGCAACAATTTCCGCTGTCTCGACTTTCAAATGCCCATACTGTTTGCCAGCATAGGATTCTACGATCTTTTGAGGAGAAAGACCCCGAATAGCAGCCTGAATCTCGATGAGATTTTTGATTCCGGGCTTAGCGTCGTCATAGGTAATTTCTGAACCCGAGTCTGTGACTGCGCGCTTTAACTTTTTCAGAATGGTGTCATTGCTATCGGTCAAATACACTGCGCTATTGGGATCTGGATCGGACTTCGACATTTTATTGAGAGGGTTTTGCAGACTCATAATGCGGGCTCCCATAGGAGGAGGGAAGTGCTCGGGGATGGTGAACAGGTCCTCTCCATAAANNNTCCATAAAGATTGTTCATTCTCATCGCCAGGTCACGTGTGATCTCCACATGCTGCTTTTGGTCTTCACCCACCGGAACAAGATGGGTGTGGTAGAGTAAAATGTCGGCTGCCATAAGTGTGGGGTAAGTGAACAAGCCCGCCCCTACATTTTTTTGTTTCGCACTCTTGTCTTTAAACTGTGTCATTCGATTCAGTTCGCCCATGTAGGCATAGCAGGTCAGAATCCAGGATAATTCTGCGTGCTCGGGAACATGGGATTGTATAAAGAGTGTTGTGTTCTGGGGATCAATCCCAGCAGCAAGGTACATAGCCATGACACGGTAAGTTTGCTCACGCAAGTCCTCTGGATCAAGCCTTGCTGTTAAAGTATGCATATCGACCGCGAAGAAAAGACAATCAAAGTCATTCTGGTGGTTCACCCAATTTTTGAGGGCTCCCAGGTAATTCCCCAAGGTGAGGCGGTTCGAAGGTTGAACTGCAGAAAGCATGACTTTTTTTGACATTTTAAATCCTTATTCCCCCAAATAGCAGTCCGACTAGGGCGAATGTGATGTTGGTGCAAAGGTTGATGGGAATCGCGAGCATATTGAGAGCGCCCGTAAGCAAGAGACCCATTAAGATAAAAAAGGTGTATTGGGTTAACGCTTCGTACTTTCGTGCAGCCTCGTAAGGTAAAAAGATACTTACTACCTTACTGCCATCGAGTGGTGGCAGCGGGATCAGATTGAAAATCCCGAGGGCAAAATTGAGCTGTACGCCCACGGCTGCCATCTGAATGAGAGGTTCATACAGGTAGAATGTCTTTGGCACCCATGTGTAGATCCCAAAAAAGAAAAAAGCCGAAAGCACCGCTAAAATAAAATTCATCCCGGGTCCCGCCAGAGAAACCCAAAACATCCCCGGTTTGTATTTTCTGAACCGGCTAGGATTGATCGGTACGGGCTTGGCCCAACCAAAAAGGATATTGGCACCAGTGAGCATACTCACCACTGGAAAAATGATGGTCCCAAAAGGATCGAGGTGGGGCAGGGGATTGAGAGTAAGTCTGCCTTTCGACTTCGCGGTGTTATCACCCCACTTGTTAGCCATGTAGCCGTGGGCAAATTCGTGAAAAACGACGGCCATAATAAAAGGCACAAGTTGAATGGACATGATCTGAAGGCGTTCTGCTAGGGATCCCATTGGGGCTTTCTAGCATGTCCCGGACAACCTGACCACCTTTGGAAGGGGACTATTCGTCCTGAGGTTTGAAGTACTTCTCGTAAATGTCGTCATTTGATTTTTCAAGTTCATCCAGTGTTGGCTTGGTCCGGGCTGGGGCCTTGGGAGCGGTTTCCATTACCTTCAGAACTGAGGCCCGATTCAGCTCCTCTAGAGTCATTTTCGGTTTTGCTGTTACGTTCGCATAGAGCTTGGGGTCCGTCTTTTGAATGTCTGCCAGAACCGTTTGGGAAGCCTTGGTTTCGAGTCTTTGAACCTCTTGCTGGACTTCTGAAGAAGGGGGGGCCTGAGGGACCGTGGAAGGAGGAATGGATGAGGCTTTTTGAATGGAATGGAGCTGCTCTTGGGTAGTCTTACGAACCTCGACGATAGGGGCTGTTTCTTGTTTCTTAATTTCGGTTTTTGAGACGGGTATAGCTGCTGAATAACCCGTTTCAAGGGTAATGGGCTTTGCTTTGGGACCTTGAGGTTGAACCTGTACGGCCCCTCTGAGAATAGACACTTCTGTGGTCTCGTCCTGTCCCCGCTCGGTGATGTAAAAATCCGTGCCCCGGACGCCCATGACAGCGGTTCGGGTTTTGATTCGCAGAGAAGTTCTGGGCCCTCCCTTCTCCACAATTCCACGAATTTTTCCGTACCTTAGGGCCCACTCTGGGCTTTGTTCTTGAACGGGGTTCGATTTCCCGACCTTCCAGGAGGTCCTGTAGGACGACCCAGGGCCAAGGTTGATTTGGTCGCCGTTGGGATAAACAATTCGTGCCTTCGCACCGGGAGCGGTTCGGACAATATTGCCGTTTTCAATTCGGTCACCGAGCTGGGCTCTGTGGACCCAGAAGTATTCTCCCTCAAAAAGGGCACGGGACCCCGAGGAATAGCCTAAGGATGAAGTGGCATCTGAAATTTTAGAGTTTTTTTTTCAACAGCCGTAGGTAGCGTTTTGCTGGGATGGCTAAAAAGGGTTACTTCGCCGTCCACTTGAGTAAAGGTCGCGGTCTGTTCGGACGCGAAAGTTCTACCAAGGGCATAAACTAGAAGTAGCGCACAAAGAAAGATTGAAGCTCGTGTCGATAGCATGATCATGAGTTGCCCCCGTTCTGCTAATTATACTGTTCTTGGGTAATTGACGACCCCTACTGTGACTGTTTAAGATCATACAACTGCAATCCAGTTCGCAAGCATGAAAAGGGGATCTGATGAAAAATTTTTTTCCAGCAGTTGGGATCGTGGGGATTTTGGTTGGTCTGACAGCGTTTGCGGGACCATTGGAAAAGTTCGATTATCCTGAATTGACCGTAGTTCCCAGAGCAAGTGAGAGACTGCGCCAGGAGGCTGAGGATGAGCCAGCTCACCGGTGGACGACCTATCTACCGATTCAGATCTCTGGGGTAGCCACAGTGGCTGCTGGAATTGCTACCTACGATGCAGCTCTTCCCGGCCAATCGATCTTGGGTATTGGAATCGGAGCAGGTTGGTTGATCTTAACCGGGGTATTGTCATCGACTTACCGGCCCTACACCACTGGAACAGAGAGAGTTGGACAAATGCCCAAGAGCACAATGCGCGAGCAGCTCGCAATGGAAAGAGCAGCAGAGGAGGAGCTCCACAACGCTTATGTGGCGGGTGAAAGAATGCGGTGGCTTTCTATCGCCACTCAGCTTGGAGCAAGTGCGGTGATGCTTGCAAAAGGTTCCCCTGGGGGATTTTCGGTGACTCAGGGATTTCAAGTAGGGGCAGCAGTTTTGTCTTTAGCACCGCTGATCTTTCCCTTTCACTGGCGAACCGTTCACTCCGATCAAATGGAATATAAAAAGAGAATCTATGGTCCCGTCGCTCGTCCCACTTTGCTGTGGGATCGAATTGCGCAAAGGTTAGCTCCCGGCGTGGAGGTATCGCTTCGGTTTTAGGTAGAATTACTTTTGAGGCTGCTTTTGGAGGACGAGGTCCTGAGAAAAGCGGAGGGCATCCTGGATTGGAAGTCCCAATCCTTGGGTTGAAACTGCGTATCTGTAGGCCAGAACCAGATTTTTTGAGGACTCTTTGCCACCCTGGAGCAGCTTTTCAGCCAAAGCTACGGCTTCGCTTCTGTTGAGGTGAGGGCCTTTTTCGGATTCGAGGAAACGGGTCATTTCTATAAAAGCATCAGCGACTCCGCCTGAAAAAGCCTCGCCCCCTTTAGCGATTCGTGTAGCAAGAGCCGCACAGGTTGGTCGGGAAAGGGCCATCTCACTTTCCTGAACACAAAAGCGGACTGTCTTTTCAAAGTCCTTACGAACGTTTTCAATGTCACCCTGAAATTCTAAGGTAAGCGCTGTGGCCAGTTTCAATGAGTCATTCAATGTCAGATCTAAATAGTCTTGCGCATAGGCTTTCAAAAACACTGTCAGAAAGGTCTCGGCTTCCCAGTCGGATCGGGTTGCAAACCGGACTCCTACCTGAATACTTGCATCGGCTGGAACTCCGGTCGCTGTCAATCGCGAGGTGACCTTGATAAAGCGCTGAGCCGCCCCGGTGCATCCCTTGGAGACCTGGAGGGCCAATTCCCTTGCGTTCTTTTCAGGGACTTTAAAGTCTGCATGTCCTCGGAAGTATTCAAGTGTCGTAATGTATTCTCGGGCGAAAGAGCAGCTCAGTTCCTGCGGAGCAGCATTTACAGAAAGTCCAGGCCAAACCAACGCGAGTAATAGGAGGATCATCACTTAATTATCGCCTTGAAAGACCTGGAACTTTAGAGCGATGTCGATATAATTTTCCAATGCAAATCATGCGGCTAGCTGGGTGCGTTGTAGGTTTTCTGGCTCTTACATTTCCAGCTTGGACATTCGCAACTACGGAAACAGAGATCAGAAAGAAATGTGCTGAGCTGAAGTTTGATTTTTACGGAGCATCGGAGGCCGAAAGGGTTTCGATTGAAGACCAGTTAACGTGCCTGAAACACCGTCTATTGAATCCAGAGTCGGGCACTGGCAACCCGATTCTAGCTTGTCGGGGCAAGGGTTCTCTCTTGGATGCTTCTCTGGGTAAATCGGAAGGCATGGGTCCAGTGAACCTGGCTGGGCGAGCCCTTCAAGCTGCTGAAATGAGGGACTCAGGAATTCCTTGTAACCCAGCTTCCGTTCATCAATCGGCGGGGAAGGATGGGATTCCTTCTCTAACGTCCTTGATGGAAGTGAATTCCGTGTTTTTTGGAACTCATCCCACGCCCGAACCCGGAGATTTGCTGGTGACCAATCAGTTTCCGAAAAAGCTGAAAGGCGTGAAGGCGCTAGCCTATGAGGGCCCGGAAAAAAACATTTATCAGCACAGTATGATTGTTACGGAAGTTTCTGAAATGGGGGAACCGAAAGTTCAGCACGTTTTGCTGACGGGGCTTCGTATCGACCCTATCGTGGTAACTCAGATGAAGGGGCTTCGTCCTGCCCATCAAGAGGTCATTCAAAATTTGATTCGAAATGCGGCGCTGATTCAGCAGGTCAAGCCTACGGTGACCTTTGACAAGAAAAAGGTAGTGAAGGCGATTTTGAGAAAGAAGGGGAAAGAGGAGAGGTTTGAAGACATCACCCGTGCTGTTATCTTAGCGGAGCTTCGCGAATATCAGGACTTCCTGCGGAAGGGACAACCTATTCAAAAAGGGGGCAGTGGGAATCCTATTTTGGACGCCCGAATCCCTGAATCCGGAGAGCAAATCTGTTCGTCTTTTGCGGGCAGTAGTTTTCTAGTGGCAGCCTTAAGGACTAAACTTGATTGGGAGAAAAAACTGCGAGGCGACTCAAGTTTTAAACAGAAAATTAGACAACGCTTTATTGATGAGTTTTATGGCCGAAACACTCAGACTCACGAGTTATCCCACCAAGGAAACCCCGAGCCCGATCCTCAAGGAATTTTAGATCGAATGGCTGTTTGGCTGAGACAAACTCCCGAGTTTGCCGCACTGATGGAGTTTCCAGTACAAGGCTCGTCAGGATCCCCAATGTATTCCATTCCTTTTCAAAATATTCTACCTTACCAACTTCAAAAGGAATTGGTAGCGACCAGCTCTTCCGCTTGCGATCTCCCGATTGTGCAAGGAAAGTAAGAGTTTTCTAATTGACTTTACAACGGCTGGAGAGGGTCGGACTTCGAAATTCCGCATGCTGCAGATGGTTTTTTTCACCTGCATCGCGGTCCAGGCGGTACCGGTCCAGGGCGTCAGCTACTGCACGGGCAATCACCTTTCGTCCTTTGGGATTGAGAAGCATGGATCGGTCTCGGGCATTGGTGAGGAAACCAGCTTCAATCAGGATGCTGGGCATGTCTGCACCGAGAAGAACATGAAACAAGGCCTGTTTAACTCCTCGATCTCGCTTGAAGGATGGAGGGATTCCTGCTGATGTGGCCGCGACAACGTGATTCTGAACAGAGCAGGCGAGGCTTTTGCTGGCCGAGACATTCGCGTCGAGCCGGAGGTCTTTCAAAATAAGAGCGACGTCCTTTTGTTCCGATGAATCTACGGGTTCTTGAGACAAGACTGAGTTTTCTAAACGAGCAAGGCGTTTCGAACTCGCGTCCGTAGCGTTATTGAGAATGAAAGTCTCGACACCCTCGGCATCGCGTGAAGCAGGGTTGCGAGTCGAGTTCGTATGCACCGAGATAAATGCATCAGCGCCCCAACGATTTGCCATTGCCGTTCTGGCCGGAAGGGACACTTCATGATCCCCACGACGGGTGAGGTAGACAAAGTACCCTCTGGTCCTGAGTTGTTTGCTGATTTCCATCACAAGCTGAAGGGTTACTGTTTTTTCAGCGATTCGAATTCCACCGCGATGAAAAACCGTGCCTTCATCGGATCCTCCGTGACCAGGGTCTAGCATGACTCTAAAAAACCGGGGATGTCCGTTTGCTGTTCTTGGCAGTAGAAGAAGTAGACTCACGAGAGTGAGAGTCATCAAGGCTAGGATCGAATAATGGGTAAAGTCGAAACGGGTTTTCAAGAAACTTGCCCCCACTTCTTATTTTATGGGATGAGTGCTGTATGAGCAAGGCTTCGCGGGATTTAAAGTCCTTAGCAAATTGGTTTGAACGTCAAAAAAGAATCTTACCTTGGAGGGAAAATCCTTCCGTGTATCGGGTTTGGATTTCGGAAATTATGTTGCAACAAACCCAGGTGATTACCGTAATCCCTTATTTTGAGAGGTTTATTAGCAGATTTCCCGATGTTGAGTCTTTGGCAAATGCGTCTTTCGAAGAGGTTTTATTGCACTGGGCAGGATTGGGATATTATTCTCGCGCTAGAAATTTGCATCGAGCAGCTAAAATAATTGCCCAACGGCAGATTTTTCCGAGTAGCCGTGAAGAGTGGCTCGAGATTCCTGGAGTGGGAGAATACACTGCTGGCGCGATTCTATCGATTGCTGAAAACCAGGTAGAACCGATTCTCGATGGGAACGTTGAAAGGGTTTTGTCTCGTTTTCATTGTATCTCGCGGGAAAAGGGCGATCAGAAATACAAAGATGTCCTTTGGTCCTATGCGCGCAAAGCAGTTGAGCAGGGGCATTCACTTGCGATTAAGCCGAGTGTCACCAACCAAGCGTTGATGGAGCTGGGGGCAACCGTATGTACGCCAAAAAATCCGAAGTGCGAAACTTGTCCAGTTTCCTTGGGGTGCCAGGCTCATCGGGATGGAAAACAGGAGAGTTTTCCTCCTAAGAAAAAACCGAAAGAGTGGGTCCGAATTGAAGAAAGTCTATTTTGTATTTTGCGAGGCGGATCGACCGTCCAAGTTTCAGAAGTCTTATTGAGATTTCGAAAAAAAGGGGAGTGGAGATCCGGTCTTTGGGACTTGTTAGAAGAGATTCCAAAGTCTCTTGTGAAAAATTCTACGCGAAAAGTTCTTGGAAAAATTGAGACTAAACATGTGGTCACACGCCATAAAATCCACCGGGTCACCGAGGTTTCCAAAATTAAGGGGACTCATCATTCTTTGCTCACAGCTAGTGACGATTCAGATCTGAAAGAATACCGTTGGGTTTCTCTCGATTGTCCAGAGGTGCCCTTAGGGTCGGCGGCGCGAAAAACCCTTGAGGCGGCTAGAGGCTTGTTGCAGTAACGTTTTGCCTAGGTTCCGCTCAGTTCTTTTAGCTTTGCTACCAGATTCAATGCTTGAAGCGGAGTGAGCTGATCTAGAACTACGTTGCCCAATTCAACAAGCACAGGGTGAGGTTCTTGGGATTGAACGGTGAGCCCCGGCATGTAATTCCCCGGTTCTTCCAATTCATTTTCTAAAAACTCATCTTCGGCTTGCGGGGCGTTCCCAAAAAGGGACAGCTGATGAGAGTTTCTACCTGGAACGGTGGAAGCACCCGTTTCAAGATCATGAAGAAGTTTCCAAGCGCGCTGAATCACCGGTTTGGGCAGCCCTGCCAGCTGAGCCACATGAATTCCAAAGCTGTCCGCAGTGGGGCCGTCCTTTAGTTCGTAAAGAAATCTTAAGCTGCTTGGGTGAGACGTTTTGGTTCCCTCTACAGCCATGTGAGCATTGGCTACTCGCGGTAGAGTGGAGGCCAGTTCGGTCATCTCATGGTAGTGAGTGGCAAAAAGAGTTCTGCATCCGATTTTTGTCACGATCCATTCTAAGGTAGCCCACGCCACGCTCATTCCATCGTACGTACTTGTCCCGCGACCGATTTCATCCAAGACCAAAAAAGACCGCTGGTCCGCGTGATGAAGAATATGGGCAAGCTCGCTCATTTCGACCATAAAAGTACTTTGTCCACGAGCAATAGCATCTTGGGCTCCGATACGAGTGAAGACAGAAGAGACCACTCCCCACTTGGCGCTCGACGCTGGAACGGGCGATCCCATTTGTCCTAAAATCAATATCAAAGCGGTTTGCCGCATCACGGTGGACTTCCCACCCATGTTTGGGCCGGTAATCATAAGAGTAAGTCTGGATTCGGGAGAAAGCAGAACTGAGTTAGGAACAAAATCACCGTGGGATGCCGCATCCACCATTGGGTGTCGGCCAAGGTCAATTTGCAAAAGCTGAGAAGAGTCAATTTCGGGAAAGCACCAGCCGTTTTGTCGGCTCCAATGACCCAGGGAAAGGAGGGCGTCCAATTCTCCGAGAAGGCCTGCGGCTTCCATGATCGGTGCTGTGAGGCGCAACGCTTCGTCCAGGATTCCTTGAAAGAGCTGTTGTTCCAATTGCTTTTGTTTTGCTGATGCAGTTAGAATTTCTTCTTCAAATCGTTTCAGCTCTTCCGTGAAAAAGCGTTCTGCCCCAACCATCGTTTGTTTTCTCTGATAATGAGCCGGAACATTTTTCAGGTGAGCTTGGGTGACCTCGATATAATATCCAAAAACTCGATTGTACCTGACTTTCAGAGATGGAATTCCTGTCTTTTCCCTTTCTCGTGTCTCAAGCTCTCCCAGCCATGCTTGTCCGTTTTCGGTTAGAGAGATCAAGCGGTCCAGGTCAGGGTTAAATCCAGATTTAAAAATTCCACCGTCTCGCGATGTGATTGGAGCTTCCTCTCTTTGAAACGAGGAAATCTGATTAGCCAAAGGCGAGAGAACTTCGGAAAGGCCGAAGAGCCGCTCTTTCATTCGGACCAGAAGGGGCATTTGAACTGTCTCTAAACAACTCCCCAGTTTTTTCAATAACTGAAGTGAAAGGCCCATGGCCAAGGTGTCGCGAGGGTTGGCCAGGCGAGTATTCACCCTACCCATGATTCTTTCCAGGTCGTAAACTTTGGCCAGCTCCGTTTTTAGGATTCCAGCCGAACCGCTCAGCTGGGCCAGTTCTTGTACTGCGGTTTGTCTGAGCCGAATGGATTCCGTTTGGCTGAGAGGTGAATAAAGCCAACGCCGCAGTTGCCGCGCGCCTAAGGTCGATTGGGTTCGGTTCATCAGGGTAAATAGATCTGCTAGATCCAAATGGAGTGCCGTATTTGGGCCTAAGGTCATTTGAGTCGGCTTATTTAAAGAATCAGGCAGCCTGAGGTGTGCAAGGCGTTCTTGGTGCTGGGTTCGTAAAACGTAAGTCACCAAAAGTCCCAGAGCTAAACAAGCGCCGTCGGTAGGTAAAAAAGCTGTCAAATCACCAATTTCATAGTGCCGTTTGAGGACCTCTTTGGCTTTTTCTAATGCGATATAGTTTTTAGGTAGAGTCTCTACTAAGGGTTTCGAAGGCAATTCGATTCCGAGACTTCCTTCTTCAAGCTTCAGCAGGTGCTTAATCGGAAGGCCAGTGGCTTCATTCAAAAGTTCAGAATAGGAAGAGGGAGCACTGACCAGGGCCTCACCGGTAGAGGCATCCAGACAGGCTAGCACCCAGGATGTTGAATTTGATTTTCCAGCGGGAGTTTTTGCGGTTTTAAGCAAAACCGCGAGGTAGTTGATTTCAGAGCCCTCGGCATCGAAGTGAACTCCGGGGGTTAGAATTCGGGTGATTTCCCTGCGGACGATTTTCGTGCCTTTGACCTGCTCTGGGTCTTCCATCTGCTCGCCAATAGCGACTTTTTTCCCTGATTTTAAAAGTTTTTGAATGTAATTTTGAATGCTGTGATGGGGAACTCCCGCCATTGGCATCGGGTTGGGTTTGTTTCGATCGCGCGAAGTTAAGGTGATCTCTAAAAGTTGAGAGGCTTCAACGGCATCCTGGCCAAAAAGTTCGTAGAAATCTCCCATTCGAAATAAGAGCAATGCGTCGGGGGCCTGAGCTTTAAGTTCCCAATACTGTTTCATTAAAGGGGTTTGATCGCTTAAGCCAGCCTGGGGTTGCAGAGATGGAGGGGGTGAGGTGATTTCTTGCATGGAGCAGTCATACTCGAACCTCAGAGCAATTTAAAGATTTGTCAAAAATGGAGACGTTACTTTCGAGCAGGGCGAGACGAGGTAACCCCGACTCGATGGACTTTGACCATGTTAGTCGTGCCACGCCTCAGAGTGGGCACGCCGGCCGTCACCACGACCAGGTCCTCAGACTCAGCCCACTTTGCTTCTTTCAAAACCGATTCGACTCTCGCAAAAAGATCGTCTGTTGCAAGTATTCTTGGAATAATTTCGCCCTGCACCCCCCAAACAAACGAAAGGCGTCGTAGACTGCTCTCGTGATCCATAATCGCTACAATCGGAGTGACGGGGCGATATTTGGCGAGCGTTCGTGCGGCCATTCCCGAATGGGTGATGCACGCAATTGCGACTGCTCCGACTTGCTGAGCAATAAGAGCTGCGGAGTTTTCAATTGCGTCCACTACAGACCCAGGAAATGGCATCACTTCAGTGTGTCGCCCATAGGTTTCCTTGGAGGCTCGAGCCGCGTGTTCGGCCTCAAGAATGATTCTCGACATCACCTGGACAGCCTCGCGGGGATATTGGCCAGAAGCAGTCTCAGCCGACAACATGACCGCATCGGTACCGTCAAAAACCGCGTTTGCCACATCACTGGCTTCAGCACGGGTGGGAGTAGGGGACTGGATCATCGACTCCAACATTTGAGTTGCTGTGATGACCGGGACGCCTAGCTCGTTGCAGCCGTGAATCAGTCGCTTTTGAATAATTGGCACCCGCTCGGCACCCACTTCAACAGCCATGTCCCCTCGCGCAATCAGGAGGCCATCGGAAACCTCAATGATCGAGTCCTGGTGATCGACTGCCTCTACACGTTCGATTTTAGGAATGACGATAGGTGGATCATTTGTAATTTTGTGCATTTTCGGTCTGAGAGTTTCGATGTCCGCAGAACTTCGCACAAATGAAAGTGCCACTGCGTCTACCCCTTCAGCCAGTCCGAAGGAAAGATCTTCGAGATCCTTTTCAGTGAGACAAGGGATAGACAAAGGTGAGTCGGGCAGGTTCATCCCTTTATTGCTGGTGAGGGTGCCTCCGACCTCAACTTCGACCAAAATTTCCGGAGGGAAAACGGCAGAGACCCGAGTGGAAATTTTTCCATCATCGAATAAAATTCGAGCCCCTTTTTGGGTGTCTTTTGAGACTGCCATTGCAATCTCAGCCGAGATTGGAATGCAGATTCTCCCTTTTTTTGATTTTCCGGGTTCCTTACCTTCCGGAAAAAGAAGAATGGAATCACCCGCGCGCAGGCGAATTCCTTCTTTGGGTAGGGTTCCAGCTCTGAGTTTAGGGCCTTGAAGATCTTGAAGAATTGCTACGGGCTTCTTGCATTGTCTAGCCGCTTCCCGAATATTTTGAATGGTCACTCGGTGAAAATCATGAGTTCCGTGACTGAAATTGAGTCGAGCCACGTCCATTCCGTCAGTGATTAATGCCACGAGCTGATCCACGCTCCGAGAAGCGGGACCCAGGGTACAGACAATTTTAACTCTTCTTTTGTGCAAGGAGTTCATAAGAGCGCCGTGTCTTATCTCGTTCATCCTGGTAGTTTTGTGCAATAGTTCGTTCACGCTCTTTCGTGAGGGCCTCCAGTTGGGCCAAGCGCAGCTCATATCCGCGCGCCTGCGCCTGGAGATCTGATTGCGAAGCTTTGTCCTTAGTTCTCAAGTCGACTTGATGCTGAGTCTTTAGGTCCTCGATGGCCGATTCGTATTCTTGTTTTTGTTCAGCCAGCTTCTTTTCATATTCTCGAATCGCATCCGCATGACGAGTTTTAGCTTCCCGCTGGACAGTCCTAAGGGTGTTGTTATCGTCTTCCCTGACCTGATTCAGTTTAGCATCCGCATCCTGGCGCATGCCTTCGAAAATATGGGCATATTCAGTCCGTTGGCGTTCTAACAAGTTTCCAAACTGTTTATAGAGATGTTCTTTCTCGCGGTCGCTGTCGATGGTTTGTTCTCGAAGCTGCTGGTTCGTACGGTATTGAGTCTCATCGAGGGCCGACATGAGCTGAGAGCGTTCCGTGGCTCGGTCTCTTTGATTTTCGCCGATCGCTTGAGCTGTTTGATCCTGAAAGGATTCCCTAGCTTCTTGGTACTGACGATTAAACTTGTCTTGGAGGGCTTCTTTTTCCAGCTTGTCGCGAGTGACCTCAGCCTTCAAACCCTTGTCGAATTCCCCGGCGTACTCTTTTCGGTAAGCTTCTTCAGCGGCGGGGGAGAGGAGTGAGGTATCGCTAGTCGTTCTTTGAACTTGTAAGGCTCGCTGAAGCTGTTCAATCTTTTCATCAGAGGACTTTTTGGCCTGTTGGGACTCTTCGGCGTACTGCTTGGTTTTATCCATCAACATCTGTTCACGCTGCTGATTCCCTTCGGTGGCCTGCTTTTGGAGGGTCTTGTCGAAGCGATCTTCCTGGTCTTTACGAGCTAGTTCCAGTCGATCAGTTTGATTCTTGAAAGTGTCTTGGAGTTCTTTCAGCGCTTGATAGTGATCGGTATTGTTTTGTCGGATGGTTTCCGCATTTTGACGTTGGTTGTTGTTGATCACTTCTCGATTGAGCCGTGAATAATAATCCTCGGCTGTGTCTACGTCGTGTTTCAGAGCGCTGAGAGATTTTTCATGATTATCAGAGAGTCGACGGATTTCGGCTTTTTGAACCCGGTCCGTATCTCGCGTCAGATTGGATACATATTCCCCTTTTTCCTTCTCCAGACGCATATTGTAGTTGGAGAGGTCTCGAATCTGATCGTTCATGTTGCGGGTCTCTATGACCTGCTGTTTTCTGAGATTGGCAATACGATCCCCGTATTTAACTTCAAGCTCATTCATTCTAGAATCGTTTTCCGATTTCAGAGCGTCAAAGTTTTCGGAATCTACCTTCTTCCTCTCATCCATGCTGGAGGCCAAGGCGTTCATTTCTTTCTTATGGATGTCGACTGGGATCGAAAGCTCGGTGTTATTGACGTATTCGTTTTTTAGGCGGTCTAGCTCTTCCTGGTACTTGGATTGTTCCCGAACGAGTGCATCATCCTGGCCTTGTCTCGAGGCCCTGAGGTAGTCGTCGAGGTTTTTTTCTTTTTGAGTGCTAAAATCTTCGTAGCTCTTTTTGATTCTTTCTACTTCGGAGTCTTTCGCGTTTATGCCTCGCTCATATTCCTTTTTTAATTCGGGAATGGCGCGACTTAACTCATCAACCTCAGTTTTGTGTTGTTCATAAGGGACAGAGGCTTCGCCCTTGCGGTTGTAAAGAGATTTTAAACGCTCGAGCTCTGCCGAATTTCGTTCAGACTGACGATCAAAAGCGTCGGCGTGATTTTTTTGCTGGTTATCGAGGAGGGTACTTGTCTTTTCTTCGCGGTTGGCAATGTCATTTTGATGATTCTTTTGAAGCTTTTCAATTTCTTCCGAGCGTTCACGACGAAGGCGTTTGTTTTCATCCGCCCTCTGCTCCTCGAGATCGTTGATCAAGTTCTTGTAGTAATTGATCGTGCTGTTGTTTCCGCTATCAGCGGAAGAAATTCCGGCCATCCTTAGCCTCCGGAATTGAAGAAGCAATGTCCGTGCCAAGAAAGCTTTCTAGGAAATTTTGCTAAGTACCGATTTACTTAAGAATATTTTTCAATGCAACATGTTGAAGATTAATTGTCTGAGGCAGGAACTGCCGCTTAAAGGCTAAACCTGCCCACTCAAAAGTGGGTGTTGTCCAGTTCGTGTTTGGTCTTTTCTCGCTCCAAACGGTCGATTTTGGTTCGGATAAAAATGAGACGACCAATTCTGTACAAAAGAGTGGTTTCGTCAATTTCGTCGGACTCCACAGGGCGCCAGCCTTCCAAGACGTCGCGCTGCACCATTTGTTCTTTTTGGACGCTGACTTTTACCGTAGGGGTTCCGTTGTAAAACCCCTTTGCCACTGAAACTTTGAAGCGAAACTGGGCTTTGAGAAAGGAGTCAGCACTCCCGAATGAATCAGTCAGGTTTTTTTCGGCCGTATTGTCTGTCCACTTTGATTGGAGAAAGCCCCCCTCGCGATTAGTGACGTCCAACCGAATGTTTTTTAAGGCATCTAGGGTTGCTTGCCAGGCCGTATTGTAGTCCGTCACATAGATTCGGTCGAACACTTTTGCCGAGTTTCCACCCACGGTGGCAACATAAGCGCTGACACAAGCAGCCTGGGGTAGGGTGAGTGCCGCCAAAAGAGTAAGCTTAAGTAGAGCGTTTTTCATGTTGCCGGTGGGATCCTCAATAGAAATTGTCATGAGGAATCATTCCATTGTCAACGAGCGAGGCTCAAGTCTTGTGCTAGGGGTGAGAATATGGGAGAACTAGGCCCTATGCATCCATCTCAAACCACTTTAGAGGCCATCCGCGTCATGGAGTTGGAAGGGCGGTCGATCCTTGAGTGCGCCCAGCGGTTAAAAAGCCCAGAGACTGCTCGAGGTTTCGAACAGACCGTGGAGTGGTGCCAGCAGGCATTAGAGCAGCGTGGAAAGATTGTAGTGACGGGGGTTGGGAAGTCCGGAAAGATTGGACAGAAAATAGCGGCGACCTTGAGTAGCACTGGCAGCCTCGCTGTGTTTTTGCATCCGACTGAAGGCCTTCACGGGGATTTGGGCCTGATTCAGAGCGGCGATGTCGTTCTTGCCTTGAGTAATACCGGCAACACCGAAGAAGTGGTTAGGCTTGTTCCGATCCTAAAAAATCGGGGGGCTAAGGTTGTAGCGGTTACTGGAAATCGAAGTTCACGATTGGCTCGGGATTCCGACGCATGGATTGATGCTTGGGTGAGTTCCGAAGCCTGTCCTCATAATTTGGCGCCGACATGCAGCACTACGCTAGCCTTGGCTCTTGGGGATGCGCTCGCAGTGACCCTGATGAAAGTCCGAGGGTTTGACGCGAAAGCTTTTGCTCAAAATCATCCAGGCGGCTCCCTTGGAAAAAGGCTCCATCTGAAAGTGCAGGATTTGGCAATCCCGTTAGAAAAAGTTGCCTCAGTGGGCCCAGCGACAGAGATTGATGAAGTGATCGAACTCGCCACACGGCTCCATCACGGAGCGGTTTTGGTTGTTGAGGGTTCAAAGCTTTTGGGCATTATCACGGATGGGGACATTCGCCGGTCTCTCAGACAGCGCGAGGGTTTCTTTCTTTTGAAGGCTCAAGACATCATGACTCGTAGCCCTGTGCTAGCGAAAGCGGACATGATGGCCCAGGATGCGCTGGAGCTGATGGAGAATCGCTCCAGTCAGATCAGCGTTCTTCCCGTTGTGGAAAAGGAGGATCGGGTAGTGGGCCTTTTGAGGCTGCATGACCTTGTTCAATCTTTTTAGATCGATTTTTCGAATTGCATTGCAACCGTTTCTTCAAAGCCTTACGATGTGTCACTGTAAAAAACCCTTAAATTGATCTCCGATTTCATCAGGAGATGGAGGCAATCAGCGTGAGTTACTCAGTCCTTCGAAAGAATAAAGTCCTGTCTTTGGGTGTATTTTGCACTCTCTCTCTTGCATTAGGTGTGTTTTTCATTAGCGCCTGTAGCGAATCTGCAAAAGCCAAAATTAAAATGGTCACTAAGCAGGCTCCAAGACCCGGAGTTGTTGCTAAAATCGGTAATGAAGAGATTACGTATGAAGCTCTCATTGGCGACGACAAAATGGATTTCTTTGAGCTCCAAAAAAGAGAATTTGAACTTAAGATGGAGCGGCTCAATAAGCTGATGGTCGAAAAGCTGATTGGTGCCGAAGCTAAGAAAGCAAACCTGTCTCTTGACGAGTTTATTTCTAAGAAAGTCATCGGCGGCGATCTGAAAATTTCTGAAAAAGAATACAAAAACTTTGTGAGCGAGAAGCATATTCCCGAAGCTCAGATTAATGCCCAGATTAAAGAAAAGATCATGGCCTATCTTCAGAATATGAAGAAAGAAGACAAAGTGAAGGAATATGTTGCTAAGCTCAGCGACAAGAGTCCTATTGAAGTCTACTTCAGCAAGCCAAAAATGGTAGTTCCAGTGGATGCTGGCAACGGGCCAACTTTTGGAAAAGCAGGCGCTCCAGTTACGATTATTGAATTTTCGGACTTCGAGTGTCCTTTCTGCTCTCGTGCAGCTGAGACCGTTGCTCAGATCAAGAAGAAGTACGGCAACAAAGTGAAGTTAACCTTCCGCCACTTCCCATTGCCCATGCATCCAAATGCACGTCCAGCTTCTGAAGCATCGATGTGTATCAACGAACAGAGCACAGACAAGTTCTGGAAGTTCCATGACCTTGCCTTCAAGAATCAAACCAAATTGGACAAGGCAGCGCTTGAGAAGTACGCGAAGGACGCCGGCGCTGACGTCAAGAAGTTCAACGAGTGTTTGGCTTCTAAGAAGTTTGCCGATGCAATTCAGAAGGATATGGACTACGGGTCGAAGTTGGGCGTGAAATCAACACCCACATTCTTCATCAACGGCCAGTTGCTCAGCGGAGCGCTTCCTATTGAGTCCTTCTCTGAAGTGATCGACGACGAGTTAGCTGAAAAGAAATGATCTGATTTTCTTCAGATTTGACTTTGAAAAGGGGCCCGTAAGGCCCCTTTTTTTTTGCTCAGTTTTGACGGGATTCGAGGGCTAGAAGGGTCTTTTGAGTCAGTGAACGCAGTTCAGGGTCGCTTTGAGTCCTTTTAGATTTCAGAAAGCGACCGATCTCAGGAATGACTTCCGAGGCATTTAGAACCGTCAAAGCTTGAAGCGCTTTTTGGGGGACCCAGAGGGCTTTTCCGTGGTGGTAGTTTTCAGGGTTTTCCAGGGCCTCTAGCAGGGCCAAGGCTGCTCCGCTTGGACGTAACGTGCGCACTGTTTCGACTGCCTCGGCTCGGACAACCAAGGCTTTGTCACGCAACAGGGGCAATGCGGCCAGACCGCTCTCCGGGCTTCCTAACGCGGCCAGGATTCTTAGCGCAGCGCTTCGAAGCATCCAAGAGCGATCGGATAGAAAGGAATTGATTTCAGGTAGCAGCGGTTGGCCGCCTAGCTTCGCAGCCCCCATCAAAGCGATGTAACGCTCATTTTCATCAGTATTGGAGTCTCTCGCGAGAGTCAACAGAGGCAGGGCCGCCTGGGATCCGAAGCGCTTTTCCCAGCTCTGAATCAGTTTTTCAAATCCCGCCATCCCTGAGCTAGGATTTTTGTGGATCTCAGATTGGAGCTGTTTTGGGCTGGGATTGCTGACCGAGGGTGTTGAGCCTAGCGAACTCTTAATGGAAATAAGAAAAATAAGAAGAACTGCGTTAGCCCTTAAGCATTTTTTCGAACTCAGCCACCAAGTCTTCTTCTGCTTTTTCACCTGTTCCTCCAGTTGCGGGGTGGGGAACCTTAGGTTCCGCCATTTGTGGACCGCCAGCCTCTTGCGCTGGTTCGCCAGCGGGTTCCGGCATTGCCGCTTCAGGCATTGCCATTTCCTGCTCTGCTGCAACAGGTTCGGCTGAGGCAGCTGCGGCGCTGGAAGGTGTAGAAGAGGGCGCAGATTCCGGAGCTGCTGCGGGGTTCTTGCCTCCGGACGGGGCTGCGACTCCTGCTGACGCCAAAGCCTTTTTGAGCTGTTGATTTTCCTGTTGGAAACGTTTGAGATTAGCGAGGTCGTCCTCGATGACGTTGTATTCAGCCAGTCGAGATTCCAAAACTTTGATTTTTTCTTCGGCTTTTTTCAGTTCGATGGTTTGGGCTGTATTGGCGCCTGCAGGACCGCCGACTTTTGACCTGGCGTCTGCTAGGTCTTTTTCAAGCTGAGACTTGGCGTTGGTGAGGGAGTCCAACGCTTTCATTTGTTCAGTGAGTTTTGCTTCCAACTCAGCGAGTTTCCCTGAATCCACCGGACTCGCTGAGACTGGAGCCGCTGCCTGAACTACAATCGGAGTCGAAAACTGGACCCGGTCAGGAGGAAGTGCCGCTCCAAGAATTCCGAACAGCTGAGCACGTAACTGCTCTGCATCGTAGATCATCGCATTCAAGTAGGCTTTGACCGGACCGGAAGGAAGCTGCGTATCAACAACTCCGTAGCGTCTCTTGGTGATGATCCAGATTCCGGTGTAGACACAGATCAAGGTCAAAATAGCCAGAGCGATGAAAAGTAGAAATTCGTAAGAGAATTCAGCCAATAAATAGATGATGTTTTCCATCTTTATTTCTATTGTATGAATGAAGTGCTCTCGTGTCAAAACGGAACGGTAAGATAGTAGAGTGTCGAAAATTTGACGCTAAAAGAGACGTGCTCTCAGTATCTATTTTTAAATAGAAAAAGTTGGCTATTGAGCTGGATGCCCCGATGCGTGGAGTTCTCCCAGCATTTGGTTGTGAATGCTTCCGTTAGAAGCAAGGAGTTGAAGGTGGTCCAATTGAAATTCACGTCCCTTAAAATCGGTGACTCTTCCCCCGGCCTCACGCAGGATGAGGACTCCAGCAGCTACATCCCAGGGGTTCAGCTGTTGCTCCCAGAACCCATCAAAAACACCTCGTGCCGTGTAGGCAAGGTCTAGAGCCGCAGATCCTGGCCGTCGAACAGCACGGGATTTGCTACTTAATTTCTCAATTGCAAGCATTTCGGTATGAAGCCACTCCTGCTTCCGATACGTAAAACCAGTCGTTAAAAGCGAATTTTTCAGCGTTGCGGTCGACGACACCCGCAATTTTTTCCCGTTCAAAGTCGCCCCTTTGCCCCGTACTCCGAGATAAAGGTCTTTAAAGACCGGATGATAGATGACTCCCACCTCAAGGTTTCCATGGAATTCAGCGACAATGGAAACGCAAAACATAGGAAATCCGTGAATAAAGTTATTTGTTCCATCCAAAGGGTCAATGATCCAGCGCCCCGGGCTGGATGTGAGTTTTGGGGGGGATTCTTCAGTTAAAAAACCAAAATCAGGATAAGCCCGAGTGAGGATTCTGACAGCTTTTTCCTCGGCTTCTAGATCTGCGTTGCTGACCAAACCAGCGCCAGGTTTTTCTTTGATTTTAAGCTTTTTTCCAAAGTTTTTCATTAGAGCTCGTCCCGCCGCTTCGGCGGCCTCGACGGCGGTTCGCTTGAGGCGGTTGAGTTCAGCGGGTTTCATAGCAAGCTCCTCTGAGTATCTTGAGTGATTTTCTGTCGGTATGCGTATTGAAGCTTTTGAGTGATTGGTCCAGTATTTCCGTCGCCGATTTTGCGACCATCAATCTGGACAATAGGCAGGACTTCTTTCAAAGAGCTGGTTAAGAATACTTCGTCCGCTTCAAAAAGGCGTTCTCGGGGAAAACGAACTTCTCGCACTTGAATTCCGAGGTCTTTTGCAATTTCTAAGACCTTGGATCGTGTCACTCCGACCAAAATTCCATTTTCCAAAGGGGGTGTGGCGACAATCTCTCTTCGAACGTAAAACAGATTAAAGGTCGTTCCTTCGGTGAGATTACCCTCGTAATCGCAAAGGAGGGCATCATCGAATCCATTTTCTGCTGCATCCAAATAGGCCAAAAGGCTGTTCAAATAATTTCCCGATTTCATCGCTGGATCGAGAGCCCTGCGATCCATTCGAATCCGCGGAGAAATTCGAACTTTAATCCCCTCAGGAGGGCGCTGGGCAGAACGTTGGGGGATCATTCCATCCAGACTTTGAACAATGATCGTATAGAGTGTAGGCGTTTGAATCGCCGAGAGACTAAAACCGATTTTTCCGCTGCCTCGGCTCACAATAAGACGCATGTAGGCGTCTCGTTCGGAATTTCCCGGGAGCGCCCTGAAGGCCTCCAGGGTTTTATAAATCTCACGCTTATAGGTCGCCGAGTCTTGGTCCAGTTTCATTTTGCAAAGCTCAGCCGAGCGCTTCAGACGGTCCAAATGCTGATCCAGGAGATAAAACTGGGCTCCATAGCTACGTGCCACTTCATAGAGGCTGTCTCCGTAGAGATAGCCCCGATCAAAAATCGAGACTTTTGCTTCGTGGGGTCCGAGCACTTGTCCATTTACATTTATGATGGCGTTCATAGGTAACCTATCTTATAAACTGAGTTTCCATCCGTTTTCCAGACCGGAGTGCATTCATGCTTGAAACTACGGAGTCTCTATTACCTATACTTGCCCAGAAAAAAAACCTAACGGTGATTTGTGTCGGGTACGACCCAGACTCGTTGAATGAGTTAGATCAACTCTTGTCTACGCTTGAGGTCGTTCCGGTAAAGACCGTGATGGTCTCGAATCGGAAAATCAGCCCTGCGACTTACATTGGTAAGGGCAAGATGGAGGAAGTCAAAAACCTAGCCGTCGAGCTCGCAGCTCAAGCCGTGATTTTCGATGTCGAACTTTCGCCCAATCAACTTCGAAACATTGAAAAAGAGCTTAATCTTCCGATCTTGGATCGTCCAGGTGTGATTATTGAAATTTTTTCTCAGCACGCACGCACCAAGGAGTCTAAGACGCAAGTGGCGTTGGCAAGACTTCAATACTTACTGCCTCGGCTAGCCCACTTCTGGAATCACTTTGAAAGGCAAAGAGGCGGGGGAGCGACGAGCCGCGGAATGGGTGAAAAGCAAATCGAAGTCGACCGTCGTTTGGTTAAGAATCGAATCAGCCTCCTTAAAGACCGTCTCAAGGAAATTGAAAAAGAAAGAAAGGTTCAAAGGGCTGGGCGTCGCGATGTCCTCAAAGTGGCCATTGTTGGGTATACCAATGCTGGAAAGTCTACCCTGCTAAACGCGATGACACAAAGCGCTGTAAGGGCCGAAGACAAGCTCTTTGCGACTTTGGACGCCAGTGTCCGTTCTTTGGATCCGAACAGTCACCCACCCGTCGTGGCCATTGATACCGTGGGCTTTATTAGTAACTTACCGCATTCATTGGTGGCTTCCTTTAGGTCTACTTTGGAAGAACTGCGTCAGGCAGACTTGTTGGTTCATGTCGTGGATGCTTCCCATCCTCGGGCGCAAGAGCAGATCCAGGTCACGGACGAGGTTTTGAAGGAATTAGAGGTGGACTCCAAGCCCAGGATTACGGTCTTAAACAAGGCAGATCGAATGAAGACCCCTGCAGAGAGAAACCAAGCCAAGCTTCTTGCTCCCGGCTCTATTTCGATCTCTGCGTTGAAACCTGAGGATGTAAAGAGGCTCAGAGACACGATCCTTGCTCACTTTCATAAGGGTCTTGAAGTTTGGGAGATTATGGTACCCTACACACAGAGCAAGCTGGAGTCTCAGCTCCATGCTCACGGTAGCGTTGAGATCGTTCGGCATTTAGAAAAGGGAACTTTCTACAAAGTGAGAATAGAAAAAGGATGGGCGGAAAAATTAGGTTTGGAAAAATATCGGCTTTAGGGATTTTGGCCTTTCAATCTTTGATGGGTTTAGCCGGGACTACTCTTCCTGAAATCTCTATACGTTCTGACTACCATTTGGAGGATGAGCCACTCACCACAGACCTTATTGGTAAGCTTGATCCCGCTCAAATCAATCCTCAGAGGATGAACTGGCTTCTGACTCGAATGACCCAGATCTCTGGGCTAGAGGTTACCAAAAAGGACGATGGGCGCTACGGTGTCCGGGTACAAGGCCTCCTTGTGACCACTCGAGGCTACCTCCGTCCGGACGGAATTCGGTTCAAAAGAATAGAGGAGTTTCGGTGTGGGGCCGATACGCACTTCGGGGCGGATCCTGTGTTCAGCACGTTTGAAGGAAATAAAAACACACTGCTTTTTGCAAATGATGAATGGCTTAGACTGCTGGATGAGAAGCGGACGCTGCTTGCAGTAACCTTGGCTCATTTGGGGCATGCCACGGAGGCTGGGGCTAGAGATTTAGGGCAACGTGTTTTTAATCGTTGGTTGGCTGGGGTCGAACAAGATTGGAGATTCAAATCCATTCCGATGGCGCGAGCAAAGGAGTGGAAAGAGTACACTCAGGAAGCGTCACAGAAAAAAATCTGTCCGAGGTCGGTTAAGAAAAAGCTTTCGGAAGATGTTTCTAAGATCGAAAGTTTAAGCGAGCTTGAACCTCTGGTGGGAGAACCCCCCAAGGTGACCCAGATTTTAGCGCGCGTACCGGCGAGGCTTTGGAACGGATACTTTAGTGTGCGTATGGATATTGTATTGGGCGACCGGGCCCTGAACGGACGGTTCCTAATTGATCCAGGTGCCCCCCAAAGTGTGATTTCACCTGTCTGGTTAGAAAATCAGGGCGTGTATACGGCCTGGGTCAGCGCACCTGATCTGAAGCCTTCCCGAGTCCGTTGGGCCATTCCTCCTAAGGATCAAACTGGAGCTCTCGCAAACTTTTTAACTCTGACTTTTATGCGCCCCCTGAATTCGTAGGGTCCTGCTGCGATGGAGTATTAGGGCTAGATTTTCTGAGGGCATTTCCGATTGAGTTTCACGCGGAAAGTCCCGCAGAAATTCGAATTTGGCCCCGAGTCGGTTTTCATTGGGGAACCCAACAGACCGCCAAGGACCTTTACGAGACTTCCGAAGGTCTTTCTGAAACCATTCCTCTGCTTGGAAAGGGTACTTACACTTTAGACCTTCCTCATGGAAGGATCTGGTATTCTAAGAACTACGAGCCCTATCGTGCCAGTAATCGATCTGGTTTGGGTGTAGGCTTTAAGTCTTCTCGGGGTGATCGTTACCTAGAGGTGCGACAGATTCAGCCCAAATCGCCCGCGGCCAAGCTGCTGAAGGATGGCCTCCGAGTGGGTACTGTGATTACCCAAATCGATTCAAAGGACTCAGCAGACCTAGATACCTGGCAGGTCATTAGGTATTTGTCCGGAGACTACGGTTCCGAAATCAGTCTGCAATGGGAAACCAAGGACGGGACTATAAAAATGGCACCCTTGAAGGTACGCTAAAAGACTCTTTCTATGCTCCAGCCCTGTTCCTCTCTTCGAGCTACGGCAATCAGGGACTCTTGGTGATAGATTGCTAGGCAGTCTTCTTTCTCAATACAGGGAATGCGCGGCGGATTTTGTTTTTTCAATAAATTAAATAAAACATTTTGGCGCCCATTTCTTAGGCTTTCTGCCTCTTCTTGGGTAGCGCTTGAAAACTTGAAGCCATCCAAAAGACGATCAAAGGGGACAAAGCACGGCAGCGCTGCAGTTAGGTCTGGTAGATCGGGCGAGGATGTAGATTGAACTGCCCACACCTTAAGATCGGCCAAGGTCTTTAGGATCAGGTCTGGAGTCCAGGCATTGTCGATCTTAAACGGTCCGGACTCGACCCTCCGCAGGCTGTCAAGCATTCCAACTGTACCTAAGCTTTTAGCCAAATCCTGGGTGAGGGTTCTAACATAAGTTCCCGAGCTACAGCGAAGGTGAAACTTCGCATGTGGAGCAGAATAAGAAAGAATTTCAAAGGAGTGGAGAGTTAAAGACTTCTGTTTTCTTTCAATTTCTACCCCCTGCCTGGCTAATTCATAAAGGGGGCGCCCATTTACTTTTTTCGCAGAATGCATCGGCGGAGTTTGCAAATAGGGTTTCGAACAGAAAAACGCAGCCTGATTTTGAATTTCGTCAATCGACTGAGGCAAGGTGTCCGACTTCTCGCTAACTGGTGAAGTGGGGTCACCCGGTATCGTTGTTTCTCCGAAACGGATTAGACCCGTATAGGTTTTTGTCGAGCCCAGGAAATAACGAGCCAACTTTACAGCTCGTCCGGTGAGGACAATCAATAGTCCTGTGGCAAAAGGATCCAATGTCCCGCCATGGCCAAATTTAGGCATGTGCTTTCTTTTGGGACGGGTTCCATTGGTTTCCCACCAATACTTTTGAAAAAGCTCAATGACGCCGAAAGAAGATATCCCTTCAGGCTTATCGATTAGAAATGCACCATCCATCTTGAACGTCTTAGCTTTCAGAGATTTTCTTTAGCAGTTCATGGACTCGAAGAGAGTTTTCAAATCCACGATCCTCTCTAAAGATCAGAGTCGGAATATGTCTTACGCTCAGAACACGGGCCAGATGTCGTCTAAGGTATCCGCTTGCCGACGTGAGTCCTGCAAGGCAATCTTTCATCCGCTTTTTGGCTGCCTCATCAGACAGCGGGGGAGCGCCATCCAGTCCACCCTGTGATCCACCTAGAATTGACACGAAAACAGTGGCCTGACTTCCGTCCTGAGTCACTTGAACCTCAGTAAAGGTGACAGCAGGAATTCTTGGATCTTTTACTTCACGAGGAACTACCTGAGATAGTTCATCTTGAATGACTGACTGGAGCCGCATTCTGCGCGTAGACTGCATAAATCTCTTAACTCAATTCCGGCGTGACTAAATCAATCTGATAGGCTTCAATAATATCTCCAGCCTTCAGATCGTTATAATTTTCGATTCCGATTCCGCACTCAAATCCTTGAGCGACTTCTTTTGCGTCATCCTTAAACCGTCTCAATGAAGACATTTTGCCTTCATAAATGATTCGGCTGTCACGAAGCAGACGAACATTTGCGCCACGAAGGATTTTGCCATCGATGACGGCAGCTCCGGCAATAGTGCCGATCTTCGGTACAACAAAGGTCTGGCGAACTTCAGCGCGGCCCAAGAATCTTTCGACCTTCTTTTTGTCCAGTAGACCTGTCATGGCCTTCTTCACATCATCGAGCAGTTCATAGATAATGCTATAGCATTTGATTTCTACATGCTCTGCTTCGGCAATTTGACGTGCCTTGGTTTCTGGTCGGACGTTAAATCCGAGGATAATGGCACTCGAAGCGCTTCCTAATAGGACATCGCTCTCGGTAATCCCGCCTGGAGAACAAAGGATAGGCTTCACTTTTACTTTCTCAGTAGAAAGCTTAACTAAGCTATCCCGAATGGCCTCTGCAGAGCCGAAGGCGTCTGCCTTAAGGATGACATTCAGTTCCTTCACTGTTCCAGTTTGAATCTTAGAGAAGAGCTCTTCTAAGCTGACCTTCGTGTTCCCAGTCGCCATCGCTTTGGCTCGGGTTTTGTCCACGCGGTTTTCAACAATTTTGCGTGCAGTACCTTCGTCTGCAGTAACGTTGAAAGAGTCTCCAGCATTAGGCAGACCTTCAAAACCAAGGATTTCAACGGCAATACCAGGTGTGGTAATTTTTTGAGTTTGGCCCTTGTCATTCACCATGGCTTTTACTTTGCCGGTGAAGTTTCCGGAAACCAAAGGATCTCCGATTTTCAGAGTTCCCTTAGAAACCAAGACACTCACAACAGCGCCACGGCCTTTTTCTACCCGAGCTTCCAAAACCACTCCGGATGCAAGTACATCTGGGTTGGCTTTGAGGTCCAACATTTCAGCTTGAAGCAAGACTGCGTCCAACAATTTATCCAAGTTGGTTTTCTTAAGCGCAGAAACAGGAACGAAGATGGTGTCACCGCCCCAGTCTTCAGCCAACAAATTCAGTTCAGCTAGGCCCTGCTTAATTTTTTCGGGATTTGCTCCTGGTTTATCGATCTTATTGACTGCAACAATCACTGGCACTTTAGCAGCCTGAGCATGACTTAGTGCTTCACGAGTTTGAGGCATGACCCCGTCATCTGCCGACACTACAAGAATAACAATATCTGTTACGTTGGCACCGCGAGCTCTCATTACGGTGAAAGCTTCGTGGCCCGGCGTATCAATAAAGGTAATCAGCTTGCCATTTTTGTTCACCGTGTATGCGCCGATGTGCTGGGTGATTCCGCCTGCCTCGCCACCCGCTACATTCGCTTCACGAATGGAGTCTAGCAGAGTGGTTTTACCGTGGTCGACGTGTCCCATAATCGTTACTACAGGTGGGCGATGGACCAAGCTTCCTTCTGGGTCTTCTTGGTTGTTAGCTAGAAAACTCGATTCATTGAAGGCCACGTTTCGGACTTCATATTGGTACTCATGTGCAATCAAAGTAGCAGTGTCGAAATCCAGGTGCTGTTGGATAGAAACCATCTGTCCTAGCGCCATGGTCTTTCGGATCACATCTGCTGCTTTAACACTGAGCTGATTGGCGAGATCCTGCACAGAAATCGTTTCCTGCATTTGAACAATTCGCTTTTGAGCTTTTGAAACTGTCTTCTGAGTCTTTTTAATTTCTTTACCCAGAGGAATTCTTTTTTTCTTAGGCAAGAAGACCAGCTCTTTTTTGCGATAATCGGCAAATCGAATATCTTCAGGGCGGAGTTCCACCTCGCGACCAGCGCCACGTTTTTTAGCTGCTTCTTCCTCTACCATTTGATCCAAGTTTTCCTTGGTCATCTTGATAATTCGGAAGCCGTCTTTATCCTGAGTCGTTGTTGTGCCTTTAACTACCTTAGGTTGAGTTGTTGCGGGCGCTGGCGCTGGCTTGATAATCGGCCGTGGCGGAGGCGCTGTGGCTTCAACAATCTTCAAAATGCTCCTGCGTGGAGCGACGGGCCTTGGAGTTAAGACAACAGGAGGCCGTGTTTTCACGGGAGGAGTAATTGGCTGCGCAGTGGTGGTAGTGGGTGTCTCTGGTTCAGCGCTTACGGCGGGAGCTGACTCTCCCTCTGCCACCGAGGTGCTCTCTGGTGTGACCTGATCACTTACAGCGACCTGGTGATCTTCCAAGAGCTGGGATGAACCTGCTGCGCCCATATCCGTCTCCATAAGGTCCGAAGACTCGGAGGTGGCAGTATCTAGACTTTCAACTGGGGATTGCTCCTCGACAAAAGTTTGCTGTTCTTCTTCCTGATAAACTGCAGGTGCTTCACGATGATCGGCTACTTCTTCGTGAGTATGTTCAGCAGCCTGACGGTGAGAAATAACGCTCGATTGAGTTACCGTCGTTTCAACGCCGCCTTCAGTTTTAACTCTTCTCCGCAGAACCGGTGAAGCCGTTCGCTTTTCAGCATCCGCAGTTGACCCCTGACTTGCTGCCGAGGCTGAAGCCTCCGCGGCAGTGGTACCCTTTTTTCGGGCCTTAGTCGGAGCCTTCTTGCCAACCTTTTCGGTTTCCGAAGGCTTGCGAAGCGAACTTCTAGCGATCTGAACTTCTTCTGCTTTGAGATCACTCATGTGATTCTTCACATTGATGTTCAGCTTCTTAAGTTTGTCCAACAAGGAGATCGAGTCAATTCCAAGCTCCTTGGCTAGCTCGTAAACTTTAACCATTTCGTGCTCAGACATGCGCTTGTCTCCCTCAATCCATCCAAAATTCTGCATTCTTTATTCCGACTTTCCTTTTTTGTCGCTGGTATTTTCTGGGGTCGGTGTTCCAGCCTGGCGCATCATTTCCTTGAGGCGTTCTTCAGCAAGAGTCTTAGCATCTTTCGATGCGACCGGCGCAGCTGTAAATGTTCCCTTCGAGTCTTCTGTGCCTGCTCCCACAGTCAACATGTCTCCTGCCTTTTCAATTACGGCAGCAGCACGTTCTTTCAGGGTAGTCGCAGTTTCGACGGTGTCGTAGCCAGGAATCTTTTGCAAAGCTTCCAATGTGGCTTCTGCAACCTGTCTGACGTTCATGAAGCCTGCCTGGTAAATTCCTTGGGCAATAGTCTCATTGACGCCATCAATGTGTTGCAGATTGAAAATAGCTTCTGCTGTTCTCTTTTGAAGCTTGGACTTGGAGATAATATCCAGACGCCAGCCAGTCAACTGAGCAGCCAGTCTAACATTCTGTCCTTTACGTCCAATGGCCAGAGAAAGTTGGTCGTCTTCAACCATAATCTCCATAGTTCGATTTCTTTCGTCCATTCGAACTGAAGAAATCTCAGCAGGAGCAAGTGCGGACCTGACAAAAATCACTGGGTTGTCTGACCAAGGGATAATGTCGATCTTTTCACCTTTAAGTTCCTGAATCACGTTTTGAACGCGAATCCCCTTCATCCCTACGCAAGCACCCACTGGGTCGACATCGCGGTCCTTAGAAGTGACTGCAATCTTGGAGCGAGCACCAGGTTCACGGGAGCAAAGCTTGATTTCCACAATCCCTTCACGAATCTCTGGGACTTCAACTTCGAAGAGCTTAACCAGATATTTCGGAGAGGTTCGGGTCAAATAAAGCTGAGGGCCGCGAGGGGTTAAAGCAACCTCAGAGAGGTAAGCTTGAACTCTGTCGCCGGGCTTAAACTGTTCGCCTGGGATAATCTCAGAACGAGGAAGAAGAGCATCTGTTTTGCCCAGGTCAATGACTAGGTTACCCCGCTCAATACGTCGAGCAATCCCGGTGATGACTTCACCTTTTCTGTGGATGTACTCGTTGTAAATGATCTCGCGCTCAGCATCACGTACCTTCTGAAAAATGACTTGCTTGGCAGTTTGAGCATCGATTCGACCGAAACCGGTACCTTCAATCTTGACTCCAAGTTCGTCGCCGATTGCTGCTTCCGGGTCTAACTTACGAGCTTCCTGAAGTTCAATCTCCTCAGCTTCGTCCAGCATTTCAGGTTCGCTTTCCACGACCTTCTTAAACTGAAACAAGTCAATTTCACCGGTGTCATTATTGTAGTGGGCTTCCAGGACAGCTCCAGGCCCCAGCTTCTTCTGAGCAGCCATTAGAACGGCTTGTTCCAGCGCGCTAATAATTACTTCTCTTTTAATTCCACGATCTTTGCCGACCGAATCAATAACTCTGCTGAGTTCAGACATGACTTCCTACTCTCTTTCCTCGCTCTCCTCGAAGGAAAATTCTGGTTCGAGGTTTGCTTTTGATATGAGCTGAAGGGGAATAGTGATTCTCCCTTCCTCACTCTTGGATTCTTCCTGCGACGTAGCTCCATTTACTTCGCTTTTTGACTTTTTCTTGCTGTGAACCTTCTTTTTTTCTTTTTTCTCTTCTTGGGTGAGGGTGATTTCAACATTATTTTGATGAAAACCCAAAAGTTTTCCCAGGAAATGTTTTTGTTTGGGATTCTTCTGATGGTAGGCCAAGTTTCCACATTCTCCGGCCGTTAAAGGTCTAAAAGTGTGAATTCGGACTCTGTGGCCTGAAAACTCGATAAAGTCTCTAGCTGTCCTGAGCGGACGATCCATGCCCGGAGAAGAAACCTCTAGCTCGAAACTGCCGTGAAACAGACGCTGCAATTCAGGGTCGGTGTCCAGGGGCTCATCGAGCGCTCTAGAAACCTTGGCGCAGTCTTCAATCCCAATAGCCCGACCGGGGAGGCTCTCCTGGTGGTCGATAAAGATCTTAAGAGACTTTTGACGAGAATTCTGAACCTCAACGTGAATAATTCGGTACCCAATCGGTTCAACGAACCGGGATAGAGCGTGAATTAATTCATCATCATGTCTCGGAACAGGTTGATCAACAGCCTGTTGGGCCGTTTTTTGATTTTCCGGATCTGAGTCTAAAAGCTTCATCATTAGTCGTTTCAAACCTGAAGCTTTAACAAGGGAAGTCGTTAAGGCTCAGGTAAAAAAAAAGTGGGCTTGTGGCCCACCTTATTCTGGTTTCGCCTTTGGCAGCCCTTGAAGAACCGCAAGGGGACTCTAAGGATTGGCCAATTATTTAAAAACAGAGAATTTACTAGCATAAATACCCCTTGAAGCCAATATACTTTTCCGTGGGTCGGGTATAATAGCTGGTGCTACAGTATGGAATATCCAAAAAAGCCGGGCCGAAAGCGGCTTTGGGCTCAGAGAAAGCCTCTCAAGGAGCGGGTTTTTTTAGATTCCATTAGTTGAGTGATTTAATAAAAAATCATTTTTTTGCAACAATTGAGGATGCCTTGAACACGTTGATCACGACAAAATTACTAAAAATTTCATGGGCTTTAATAGGGGGCTTTGCTGTTTTTCTTCTTTCGGGGAACTCAGCTTACGCTTCAAACGGATCGAGTATTGCCACTTTTTGGAAGAGTACCGGTCATGTCCAGGAGTCGAAGACTTGGGACCTAAGTGAAATTGAAAAGCTGAAGAGAGCCAGCAGTCGAGAGAAGGATCCCCGGTCGGGAAAAATGATTAAATGGGAAGGTGTTCTGTTTTCGACCTTCTTAGACAAGGTGCTGGACGGGCTTTCTGTCGAGAATCGGGCTCAAATCGACCTGGTGGTGGTCAAAGGTGCCAATGGAGATCGCGCTACCATCCCCCGAGCCCTAATTACTAAATATCCTCTCTTATTAGCCTATCGCTCGGATCATCACTCCGAGGTTGGTAATAAGCGGGGTCTTTTTTCAGTCGTGCCCTGGACTACAAAACCCAAGATCCGAAACGAAGACCTACCTTTAGAGACCTATTTCGTTCCTTCGATCGAGCAAATTGAACTGACCAGCTATCGGGATCGTTACAGCCCGTTTTTCCTAAAGCGACGAACGGATCCATCTGCCATGAGGGGTGAAAAGCTTTTCGTTCAAAATTGTACCCACTGCCATTCGGGGGGGCGGCCTCCTGTTTTGCGAGCAAACCAAGTAGAGACTACCCCTAAAAAACCGCACACCGGAAATTCGTCTGGGGCTGGGATGGCCGAACGTCTTACCGAAAAAGACTGGAAGTCCATCGTTCGGTACCTCAACGCCTACGTGACTGAGAACCCGGTCTCTGCAGGCGGGTTTTTTTCAGGCCGGTCGACTGCGGTGAAGTAATTTTTGGCAAACCGTTTTGTGCTGGGTTCCAACTTAGGTTATAGGTTGAAATCCTATGTCGAATCCAAATTCTGTTCGTGTTCGGTTTGCTCCATCTCCTACTGGCTTTCTTCACATTGGAGGGGTTAGGGCAGCTCTCTATAATTGGCTCTATGCCCGAAAAAATGGCGGCGAGTTTCTTTTAAGAATTGAAGACACAGATTTGGAAAGGTCTGAGACTCGTTACACCGAGGATTTTTTAAAATCTCTGAAATGGCTTGGGCTGCAATGGGACGAGGAGCCTCTTTTCCAGAGTAAGAGGTTAGACCTCTATAAAAAACGAGCCGACGAATTAGTGGAGCAGGGGCATGCCTACCGTTGCTATTGTTCTGAAGCTGACGTTGAAGCTATGCGTGAGCGGGCGATGGCTGCAGGTCAAAAACCCCAATATGACCGAACCTGCCGTGAGCGCAAGACACCGCCCCCGGGTGCTTCCACTTACGTTATTCGTACAAAAACCCCACTGGAAGGTTTTGTTGAATTTGAGGACCTGATTCGCGGGACTATTCGTTTCGAGAATGCGGATTTGGATGATTTCGTTTTGATCCGTTCCAATGGCGCGCCCACTTATAACTTGTCTGTGGTGGTGGACGATGTAGCCAGCCGCATGACTCATATTCTTCGGGGCGATGACCATATTAACAACACGCCAAAACAGCTTCACCTGTATCGATTTTTTAACTATCCCGTACCCAAGTTTGCTCACTTACCCATGATTTTGGGTGCGGACAAAAAGAAGCTTTCCAAGCGCCATGGGGCCGTCTCTGCAAACGCATATCGAGCCGAAGGTTATCTCCCTGAAGCGTTGTTAAACTTCCTTGCTCGCTTAGGTTGGAGCCATGGTGACCAGGAGGTTTTTTCAGTGGATGAAATGGTTCAACACTTTTCATTCGACCATGTTCAAAAAAGCTCAGCCGTTTTCAATACTGAAAAGCTTCTTTGGTTAAATGGAACTCATATTCGAAATACTACAGCCGAGCGCCTTCTGGGTATTGTGATCGAGGACTTCGCCGAATTTTTCGATCCTGAGACTTCTGCTCGAATTGATACAGCCATAGGCGTAGAGTTGGTCCGGTTGATTCAGCCAAAAGTGAAACTCGTAAAAGAACTGGCCGAACAACTCGTCCCGCTGTGTAAGCCCGGGCAGCTTGAAGTCGACGTAGCGACGATCAAGTGGGGCAAGGACCCAGGTATGAAGTCCGTCGTTCAAGCGGCAGTTCGCCATTTCATAGAGTTAGTCTCGAAAAAGGTCGAGGCTGCGCCCCAAACTCCGAGGAAGGGTAAGGACGCGGTGTGGGGGAGCTCGCCGTCTTTAGGTGATCTAGGGATGTCCCATCAGGATGTAGATGCTCTGATGAGGCAGGTCGGCGAGCAACACGGAATTAAATTAGGAGAACTTGCTCAACCCATGCGGGCTGCGCTTACAGGTAAGCTCGTGAGCGCTGGACTTTTTGATGTCCTCACCGTATTGCCGTGGGAGCTGAGCGAGAGTCGGTTGAAGAGAATTGAGAATTTTTGAAAAAGAGGCAGTTATGAGTGAAACCGCAGCGCCTAAGAATTTTATCCGCCAAATTATAGACGAAGATTTAAAAACGGGAAAAAATGGAAATAAAGTAGCCACCCGTTTTCCGCCTGAGCCCAACGGCTACCTTCATATTGGTCATGCCAAATCCATTTGTCTAAATTTTGGAATTGCTAAGGACTATAGTGGAACTTGCAATTTGAGATTTGATGACACCAATCCTGTAAAAGAAGACGTCGAGTACGTTGAATCTATCCAAGAAGATATCCAATGGCTTGGATTTAAATGGGCGAATCTCTATTTTGCCTCCGATTACTTCGAGAAAATTTACCAATTCGCGGAGCAATTGATCAAATTGGAAAAAGCCTATGTTTGTGGCCTAAATGCCGATCAGTTGAGGGAGTACCGTGGGACCCTGACTGAACCTGGTAAAAACAGCCCGGACCGGAATCGTTCAGTTGAAGAGAACTTAGATCTTTTCAGAAGAATGAGAGCAGGCGAGTTTCCCGATGGAAAGTACATTTTGAGAGCCAAGATTGATATGGCCTCAGCAAATCTGAACTTGAGGGATCCTGCATTGTACCGGATTCGCCGTGCTCATCACCACAAAACCGGTGATACCTGGTGTATCTATCCCATGTACGACTATGCACACGCTCTTTCGGACATGATTGAAGGGATTACCCATTCTATTTGTACCCTGGAGTTCGAGGACCACAGGCCCTTGTATGATTGGATCTTGGAAGTTTTGAAGACTCCTTGTCACCCTCAGCAGATTGAGTTTTCTCGTTTGAATCTGGATTACACAGTAATGAGCAAGCGAAAGCTTCTCCAGCTGGTTCAGGAGAAGCATGTTTCTGGTTGGGATGATCCAAGGATGCCCACGATTCAGGGCATGAGAAGACGAGGGTATCCCGCAGAGGCGATTCGCGATTTCTGTGAGCGGGTCGGAGTTACAAAAAAGGACAGCTGTATTGAGATAGGGATGCTAGAGACCTGTGTGAGGGAGAACTTAGACAAAAAAGCCCCACGCGGAATGGCCGTCCTACGCCCCATTCGGGTGGTTCTAGAAAATTATCCAGAAGGCCAGGTCGAGGAAGTTGAAGTTCCCAATCATCCTCAAAACCCAGAAATGGGGACCCGGAAGGTGCAGTTTTCCAAAGTCATCTTAATTGAGGAAGAAGACTTCATGGAGAATCCTCCCAACAAGTTTTTCAGGCTAGGGTTGGGTAGGGAAGTCCGGTTGCGTTCCGCGTATTACATTAAATGCACTGGAGTGAAAAAAGACGCAGACGGGCGAGTCGTAGAGATTCTGGCGACCTATGACCCAGCCACAAAAGGGGGTTCCTCACCGGACGGAAGAAAGGTGAAGGGAACCCTGCACTGGGTTTCTGAAGCACACTCGGTGAAGGCTCAGATTCGACTTTATGATCGATTTTTCAACGATCCCAATCCAGGCGCTGGAGGGACAGACTTCTTGACCCAGGTTAACCCTCAGTCTTTGGTCATTTTGCCGGACGCTAGGATTGAAAAATCCTTAACAGAGGCGGCTCCAGGGGCTCATTATCAGTTTGAGCGCCAGGGATACTTCTGTGCGGACTATAAAGAGACCAAACCGGGTCATCCTGTTTTCAATAGGACCGTAACATTGCGCGATTCTTGGGCTAAAGAGAAGAGCGTCTAGTTGATGCGGAATCGTCCAACGGTAGGACTCCAGACTCTGGCTCGCAATTCAATTCCGTTATTGTTTGCTTTTGTATAGCTTAGTCCTAGATTCTATTTAGGTGCCCCGCACTCGAGCAGGGCACCCACATTTCTAAGATCTTGGCTATCACTATTCAGAATCGCTGGCTTCTCGGCCACTTAATTCATCACGATTGATTTTAACTTGATTTCGGAGAGTGGGGGAAGGCCAGCATGGGCGTATCCACTTGCCATCATCATCTTCATATTGACCCTCGCTGCCGCTAGAAACGTGAATCTTCTTCCCTCTGGCAACAAACTCGGCCACATGCTTCCTGTTAAATTCATTGTTCACGGCCCTAGTCCATACGAGTTCCGGAGAACTGGCGTAGATAAAGTCTTCAAAATATTGTTGCCCACCATAGGGAGTGCAAATCATCAAACCAGGAAAAGGCTTAGAAAAAGCTATTGGCCAGAGTTCAGCTAATTTATTATTCAAGCGCTTTGCATACTCTGTCATCGAGTCCTGGCTTACTTTCGGATAATCAGGGCTATGAGCATAGTAATCAACTACTTCTTCATAATTTTGTTCCAATGCGTCTTGACCCATTAGATACGAATACTGTTCATCTGAGATAAACCGCATGACAACAACACCAGTAGATTCAGAGATATTCTTTTCTAAGCTCTTAGTATTTAATAGCTTCATA
>JACPOE010000075.1 GCA_016185105.1 Bdellovibrio sp. | reverse complement strand
TTTTCTCCTCGGGGTTCGCGAATGAGGGTGCCTTCCATGACTCCGGTCGAATGGATCATGATCCCTTCGATGACCAAGGCTAGAGTACAGACAAATTTAGCCTTTAGGTTTTCGGTCGATTTTACCTGGTCTAAAAGATGGGCGACATTGGCTTGGTCCTGGGATTTGCCTGGGACCGGGGGGGCATACCGATGGCTAAAAACGCCGGGTTTGCCTCCTAGGGCATCCACCTCTAGGCCCGAATCATCAGCCAGTGCCGGATAGTGGGAAGCTAGATTCGTAAGGCGGGCTTTAGCCACCGAATTTTCAAGGTAGGTCGAATACTTTTCAGCGTGTTTCAGGCCGCTTGGGTTTCGGATGATTTCTTGAGCAGGGAGAAGGTCAATCTCCGGGAACTCAGCTAGGAGCTCCTTGAACTCTTCGTATTTTCCACGGTTGAGGCTTGCCAAAACAATCTTATTCGAAAGACGCATCGTTTGGACATATCACAGGCTGCCATCGTAGGAAACGTCATAGGAATAGTCAGTCAAATTTGAGATGTCGCTGGGCTGGATTACTTTCGCATCGATCCAAGGAGCAAAAGCTGAAACTACCGTTTTTTGAATCGAGGTGTTTTCAGCGAGAGTATTTCCACCACAAAGCGTGAGGTCTTGATAGCAATCGGCCAATGCTTCAAACGTGGGCTGACAAGTTCCTTCGAATTTGGATGTCAGGGTGATTTCGAGTTCCATTTTTCCAGTAATGGGTAGGTGGCTTCCAGAGGGTGGTTTCAGGGACGAGTCTTTGTGAAGGGCTCCTTTTTCGGTAATGCTGAGATAGGTCTGGCATTTAGGATCTGAAATAAAAGTCTCAGGTGACGTGGCCCCAGAAAAACTCAACGTTCCATCCTTTGCCAGGATAACGGGCAGAGAGTGTTTAGTGTCAGAGGGGGGGGCGATTCCGGAGAGGCCTGTAGTGGTGTCGACTTGCACAAATAGGACTGGATTGGTGATGTATTGGGTCAGTAATTTTGGCAGCAAGGTAAGATCCACTTCGACCGAACCCATGTTCTTCCCACTGACTGTTGCGGAGACGGCTACCTTTTTTGGGCTGGTAATATAAACACCATTATAGGGAGTAGGGGATTCTTGGGGAACTTCGTGGTTTCCAAATCTACAGCCAGTTTGTAGTAAGCCTACGCAAACCATAAGAACTGCGACTTTGGTCTTCACTTTATTCCCCCCGTTTCTTTTTCCGCCTACTGACTTTTCGGCAAAAAAGAGGAATCTATCGAGACGGCAATTTCTGCCGGGTCTACGAAGGGAAAATCGGATTATCTCAGTTTAGGGAGTTGGTCTCCTGCGCTTGCCCGCGCAAAAAGAAGAGTGCCACCGACTACGGCAAGAGGGAGAAAGAAGAACGACACTCCTGGCAATGTAAAAAGCAGCGTAGTCACTCCCCCAAAGCCAACGCATGCAAATGGATACTGGATGAGAAAGCCCAAACCTTTTCTAATTCCCTGCCCACGCCGAGTCTGCGGGTAGCTGATGAATTGAAAACAGACGAGTAGAAAAGATATGAGTAGACTCAAGAAATTGACTAGGGGAATCCAAGAAACCAACAAAACAATAATCCCTAGGATGGCTGCCGCAATCGTTTTCCCAAGATCAATCGTGAGCAAACGGACTCGATTGGAAAATCCTTTGACTGGAGACGGTGGCAGCGGGGGGGTTGTGTGCGGTTCAGCTGCTTCCGCTAAAAAGTCGTTTACAGGAATTGAAATCAAAGTCGCGAACCACGCAAAAGTAATCGCGCCTACGATCAGAAGCGAAACTGTCAATACCCAGTGAGCAAGGGACATGTACCACCCAGTTGCGCTCACTCCATGGGCGCTCAGATAGGCCGCAAGGGCAGTTAACATCCAGGCTTGGAATTTAAATATAAACAGAAAATAAATTCCGCCGGTGATCATCACTGGAATTGCGCTCCAAAAGATCAACACGGGTCGGCTCAAAATTAACCGGAAAGATCTCCATGGCAGGGTGATTCCAAAAAAAAGAGACTGCAGACGGCTAAGTTTTTTCTGTGACATTGCGTCAAATAGTACATCGAATCGAAAGGGCAGGAAACTCAGAAATACCTGGAAATTCTTGACGCCAGGGTCTCGAGAAGGTATCCGGAAGCGGGATTTTTTGGGGTGTTTCAATTTTCTTGAAATTAAAGGGGGAAAACGTGGGGATTACTCGTACATCTTTATTCTAGGTCGTTCTTTTATTGCGCTCTGTTCGATTACGTTTGGTTTGTCGGGGTTAGCTGGGAACTATGACAAACTGAGTCAGTCGCAGAAAGCGGAACTGAATCGCGGCAAACAAGTGGGAGTTTTTACGGACGTAGCTGGCTCGGCCTGGCAGCAGTCGATGATTTATCAGATGATTAAATCCACACCTGAAGAAGCTGCTGCTGTCTTTTTTGATTTCGAAAGGCACCCAGAATATTTTCCTGATCTAGTTTCGGCTCAAATTGCCCGTAAAATAGATAAAAAAACGATGGAAGTGAATTATCAGATGGAAATTCCAACCATCATGTTCTTCCCCTCTTTCACGGAAAACTATACTGTTCGAGACGTTCTTTCTAAGGAAGCCGATGGCGCATACAAAGTCAGTTGGACGATGATTCGCGCAGATAGTGCAAGTCGAATGGAAGGTGAAATAGTTTTTGAGCAGGTCGGCAGCCAGACTCTGATGTCCTATAGAACCTTGGTGGTGCCGAATCGAACTGGATCAGGTTTAGTTGCTGGCAAAGTTCCCGGAAAAGCTAAAGCTGCTGGCAGTGCGATTGTAAATCGGATTGAAGCAACCCGGACTTCCGGCACTGGTCTGATGGCAGAAGAGCTATCTGCTTTGCGAGAGGCGTTGAATTAAACACGTTTAGATCAAGAGCCATAGACTCTGTGAAGAAGGGGTGATTTTAGCCTCTTCTTTGCAGAGCTCAGGGTAATGCTGCTAGCTCCTCAACGGAGGTACATCCAAAAGGAGGACTCTCCCTAAGCTCTCTCATTAGTGTGGTTGCACACTCTTTTTGATAATGGTGTCCGGGTAAGAAAATGGTTTCCTGTGGAAGTGTTTTGATCTTTTGGATCGAATGAAACATCTCGGAATTACTCCCGGTTCCTAAATCTGTCCGACCGCAGTCTCGAATAAAAACCGTGTCGCCTGTGAGAAGGTACGGTTGCGGGTCTGTTAGAAAGTAGCACAACTCGCCAGCACTGTGCCCGGGTGTGTGGAGGGCTTTAAGGCGGGTTTCTCCTAGCTCAATGATTTCTCCGTCACGAATATTTTTAATCCGATTTTGGGGAATTTTGCCTTCGTTCAATCGGTGTTGATCCTGTGCGTGAACCGTCACCTTTAATTCGGAAAAAGTCGACAATAGTTCTGGAACCCCTGCAATGTGATCATGGTGCGTGTGAGTCAAAAGAATTTCTTTCAGCTGAATTTGATTCTCTTTCAGGTCTCTTAGAATTTCGCTCAGATCTTCTTGAGGGTCGACGATCGCTGCTAGCCGCATCTTCCAGTCTACGATGAGGTAAACAAAGTTCCGGTAGCTCCCAATTTCGTATTGGGACACAGGTTCATTGTGGGCAAATCCAGTGGCAGAGTCTTGAGCAAGATGTTTGGGAAGATTTGACATAGCGTTCTCTTTCTCAAAGAAAGAGCACTGCGTCCAGAATTGGTTATCTCCTTCGAGAATTTGCAAAGGGAAACTGCTTGTATTAATGATTGAAAAACAACGCGGTTTCAAAGGGGATCAAAATGCCAAAAAATGAACAAATCAGTACACCCCATGGTTGGGCGCAAGGCCGTCATTCACTTCAACCTCACGTAAAAATTCCGGAAGGAACCTACGAAGAGGAGCACGCCCGACAAGGCTTTTTTGGTCGAGCAAGTCATCTCTACCATCGGCACCCACCTACGGGTTGGTTACGAATCGAAGGCCCATTGAAGCCGCGCGCCTACGAAGTAGTGAAAATGGAGGGCGCCGAGCATGCCCAAGGACAAGTTTTTCTTCAGAACAATGATGTTCAATTGGGAATTGCAAAATTTAGTCAAGACATGAGCGTCTTTGTTCGGAATGCCGATTTTGACGAGGTCCGCTTTATTCACGAGGGCAGTGGGATTTTGCAAACAGACTACGGCGACCTAGAATACCGTAGGGGCGACTATGTTGTCATTCCTCGAGGAACGACCTACCGTTTTGCGACTCGCAAATCGAACGTCCAGCTAGTGATTGAGTCGGCAACCGAAATCGGACTGCCAGATCGTGGGATGCTCGGACGGCATGCGCTTTTTGATCCTATGGTGATGAGGACTCCACGACTGGTGGATGGAGAGTCTCAGAGTGGAATCAATGCCGACCATGAGTTTGAGTTGAGAATAAAAAGGCAAGGTCAGTGGACTCGGATTTACTATCCTTGGAATCCATTGAACGCGAGCGGATGGAAAGGCGATCTTTCTCCTTTAGCTTTGAACGTAGAAGACATTCGGCCGGTGGTCTGTCCCCGCTATCATCTGCCACCTTCCGTTCACACAACCTTTTTGGCGAGAAACTTTGTGATCTGTTCTTTCCTTCCTCGACCTCTGGAGGATGAGGAAGGTGTGATGAAGGTTCCTTTTTATCATCGAAATATTGATTTTGATGAGGTCCTTTTCTACCACGACGGGAATTTCTTTTCTCGAGAAGGAATCTCAGCCGGCTCAGTGACGTTTCATCCTCAAGGGATTCATCATGGGCCACATCCGAATGCCGCACAAAATGCTGCAAACAAAGCAAAGACGGAGGAAATAGCGGTAATGGTAGACACGTTCCATCCGTTAAATCCAACGCCTTCTGCGGAGTCTGTCGAGTTTAAAGACTACTATATGTCGTGGCGCGCCGATCAAAAGCGCTAATCGACGCGAAGAGTCTCACTCTTTTGTTTTTAGGCTGGAATCATTCGTTTTGATAAAAGTACGAATGTCGTCTGCGAGGTCAAGAAGCTTGAGCCATTGCTCTTTATAAAGTGTGACCGGAAAGCGACCCAGTCCGTAGACCGACAGGCCACCTTTTTCACTGACCTTCATTGATAGGCCGCGGCTTGTCGTTTTCTTTAGAGAAGCGTTTTCCGCTTTCAATCGTTCAAGTTCTGCCTTCAGTTCGGAGGCGTTATCAGTCATGGTTGAATCTCCCTTGGGTGTATTCTTGAGGCCTGGACTTATACTCCCAAGAAATCAAAAGGACTAGAAAAATCTATTGTCGGTTTTGAGCCGAGAAGGTATCCGGATCTAACGTCCCAGTACTTCGTTCAAGGACGAAAAAGGCTTAAGATATTGGCGAGTTATCCAAAAAGACTCTGGTCAGTGATGGTTAGGTAAATAGGTGAAGAGGGGAATGATGTTGACTCAAAATCAGGATTTTGACGTGGTGGTAGTGGGTGCGGGACACAACGGTCTGGTGGCTTCAACTTTTTTGGCAAGGGCTGGTCTGCGTGTACTGATTATCGAAGAGAAGGGAACAATCGGTGGAGCGGTTCGCACTGAGCGTCCATTTCCGAAAGCGCCCAATCTTGCAACGTCGACCGGTGCTTATTTACTTGGGGTTATGCCGCCCGAGGTTATCGAACGAACAGGCGCAAAAATTCGACTGATTCGAAGAAATCCCCATTATTTTCTGCCGACCACGGATCACCGCTACATTCTTTTTGGCTCAGACCAAAAGGCGATGAAAGATCAGTTCTTCAAATTTTTTTCTGAGTCAGATTGGAAAGCGAACGAAGCACTTACGACCGAAATTAGTCAGATCCGTGAGGACCTTGCCCCAAGCTGGTTGGACGAACCCTTATCGGTGACCGAAACCGCCGAGCGTTATTTGCGACCTGAGCTTCGAGAAGTTTTTGTTAACCTCGTCACTCGTCCGGTGGAAGAGTACCTTCAGCGATTTGAATTTAAGAGTGAGCTTCTTGTGGCAATGTATGCAGTCACTGATGGATTTTCTGGTTTGAGTGGCAGCTTTGGCACTCCGAAAACGGGAATGAATTTTCTGGTTCATAATATGTGTCGCCTTCCAGGCTCTGACGGCACCTTTATGATTGTAGAAGGCGGAATGGGAGCGGTCACGCGTGAGTTTGCTCGGCTAGCGACTGAAGCAGGTGCTGAGATTTTGACCGGCAAAGGTGTTTCTAAAATTACAGTTCACCAAAACCATGCAACCGGAGTAGTTTTAGAGGACGGCCGGGAAATCAAAGCGCAAGTCGTTCTTTCCAATGCGGATCCCTTTCGAATGCAGAAGTTAGTGGGTACTCAAAACCTTCCCATGGAATTCAATACGAAGGTGGAGAACTGGAAACGGCCCGGGACAACAATGAAGGTCAACCTAGCTTTGGATCGTTTGCCTACATTCAAATGTCTTCCGCAGAATCACGGTCAGCATAATGCGACGATTCACCTCTTGCCAGATGAGCGAGGAATTCTTCAGAGTATTCGTCAGGGGTTTGAAAAGGTTCAAAAGGGCGAATTAGCCGATTTTCCCACGATCGAATGGTATATTCATACTCAGGCTGACCCAAGTCTACGGGATTCTCAAGGGAATCATAATTCTGCTTTCTTTGTTCAGTGGGTTCCGTTTGAGCTGAAAGGCAGTACCTGGGAAAGAGAAGAAGAACGGTATGTTCAACATCTGTTAAATATTGCAGACGAATTTGCGCCGGGATTTTCTAAATCGGTGGTTGATAAATTTGTCCTGACCCCTCCAAAGATTGAAAGCTATTTTGGGATGAGTCATGGCCATATTCACCATGTCGACAATACCTTCGGGATGAATGAAAGAATGCCTTATAAAACACCTATCGAAGGCTTGTATTCATGCAGCGCAGGCTGCCATCCGGCGGGTTCAGTGATTGGAGCCGCCGGGCATAATGCGGCTCAGGCGATGATGAGAGACCTCGGAGTTCGGCTGAGGAGTACGACCTAGCGTTGTTTGGTGGCTGTAAACTGCTAACAAGGGGGCTCTAGATTTAATTGGGCTCGATCTCATTGAAGAGAATTTCGTAAGGCGTCTCGGGGGCTCTGCCATAGCGAAGCTCAAACAGAGAAAATTCTCGAGGTCGCTTTGCTCCTGGCTTCTGTACATACTCTGGGTCATTTTCTATGGGAATAATACTTTGATAAAGAGTGAGTAGAATCGGGCTCTGATTGATGAGAGGTACCAAATGAGGGATCTTAAAACCTGTCACCATTTGTCGATGAGTAATGAGAAAATTCGCAATTTGTAACTCGAGAAATCCTAGGGTTTTTAAATATTCAGGAATCACTGCCGTAAGGGCCTGATTCAGGTCAGCAGGAATAGCTAGCCGGGACACAATTGGTCGCGAGATGCCACGGGTGAAATGGACGTGACCGAGGTAAACATCGAGTGCTGCTTTGCTCTCAAAATACGCCATTCTTTTCGAATCAAAAAGAATTTCAGACACTAAATCAACTGCACGATTAGTTAAACTCTCGATTCCGAGGTAGGAAGCGACATGGAGGATTCTCAGTCTTGGCACTAAACCTGTAGCAACCCCCCAAGGGGCAGCGGATTCTTGGTATTTTACAAAAGTCTTAAAGGCCATGAGGTCAATTTTTTCTAAAATCGTTTGTAGAAGTTGGTGTTCATCAGCGTCTTCTATGGTCTCTTCTCTAAGGGAAATAAACGTAGACCCTTCTTTCATAAGCGCGACAGTTTCATCTGATACGGTGATTCGCGGCGCTCTGCCCTTTTTTCCAGTAGAAAACGTAAAGGTGGCAGCTTGGATTTGGTCCAAACCTAAGAAATTCAATAAAACCAAACCGACTATGAAAGTCCTAAACATGCCCCGTTTTATATCTAATTATTAATTAATAATCAAACTAGAATAATTATAGTTAATGCTCTGAATTAATAGGGGAATTTCCTAAATTTGGGCTGCTTGGTCTTTTGGTTTACGAAAAAACCTGATTTGAAGCTAGTTTGCCTTTGACGCTTTCGATGGTTCATCAGCAAGCACCGCAGCTAGATCTCCTGCTTCGTTATCCGAATGATCCGTGCCCTGTCCAGTAGGTTTCATCCGTTCGGACACCTTCCCTTTGCCAGCTTTGATAAACGTGTGAAAATCGTGATGTTTGCTGGTAAATACGAAATCATCGTCAACTGATACAGTTCCGTTACACATGCAGAGGAAGACATCCTCCCCTTTCATTGCTTTCACGAAGAAGGTGGTTCCTCGGGCGCCCATGACCGCTGCATTTGTTTTTACTTTAAAAAATCCGGGGCGAATGTGCTTTGGGTTCACATTGAAAAGCGAGAGGCCCTGCTTTAGATCGATCAACCAGGATTTCTCCTTGGTCTGAATCACTTTCATGATGCTGTTCTGCTTTACTTTGATGGAGCTTTCTTTTTCTCCTAAAAGAACCAAAATGCTAGACTGATTCCCTGTGAAAAGATAATCGCCATCATAGAGTGGGTCTTCTAAGTGAAGTTCTGATTTTCTTATTCCCGACTGATCACGGGATGCCCACGCTTTACCTTCAATCTTTTTCACCGTTCCAACTTGTTGCGGCTGATCCGGACTATCATCATCGCCGAAGGCGGCGTGAGTTACTGTAAGGCTTAGAACGAACCCGACCGAGGCAATCAAATGGGTTAGGGAATAGAGTTTGAAAGCAGAGTCTCGGTGGGTTTTTTTCATAATGTGTAAAAATTAGCATCAAGAGACTGTGGTGTCTAGCCATTCACACCATTGTTTCAAAGCCGCCTCAACAAGGTAACCCCTCATCCGATCCGTGAGTGCGACCGTTTTGTAGGGTGTTTGAATCTGTCTTTGGAAAACACGGTGTGCTTCGCGAAAACCAACGCTCCCGATACCATCGGGCGTAAATCCGCTGAGCACAAAAGTGAGAGTATTCTCATCGGCCTGAGCCGCTTGTTCGAGCGTAGATTGGACTCTGAAAATCGGGTCGCCTCCCGTCCCCCATTCCTGATTGAGGCAAAGGCTTTCGATACGAGCGAAGTCTTTTTCATGACGCAAAGAGTCGGCGAGACGTTGAGACAAATACCCCCCAGAGGCACTATCAAAGATTTCTACGGAATCAGCTCGTGCAATATGGTGAAGGAAATTTAGTACAAGGTCCTCGCCATTTCTTGAGTAGGTGTATGGCGCAAGAACTTGGGTCAATCGCTCAAGCCACTGGGTTTTAGTGGCAAGCTGATCTTCGGGAACCCAGACTTTGATTTCGATATACGGACGGTGCGCCCGGTAGCCAATTTTGAGGTTGCTCCCTTTGAGAGTTTCCTCTGTGATTTCTCCAAGCTCAGCTTCGCTTTTGCCTAGGCATTGCCAGGTAAAAAGCTGGGTGATGGTCTGCTTCGGTAGCGTACGGAGCAGTTCGGGATGGATCCCTTTGTTCCAAATGGCTCGGATTTCGTTAGGCGGGCCTGGCAGGATCCAAACACTTTCCATCATTCCCAAATGGGCCTTAGAAATATTTGGGGCATCGCGTTTTATTCTAAATCCAGCCGCTGTGCCTTCAGGGTTACCCAGAATTTCTGCCCCTTTAGGGAAAAAACATTGCTGACGATTGGAGGGGGCAATTGAAATTTTGAAATCACCCAAGCGTTTTTGGATTGCTTGCCAAGAATTTTCGTCAAACTCCAACGGAAGGCCTAGCCACTCCGAAATGATTTCGCGGGTAAAGTCATCTGACGTTGGTCCTAACCCGCCCGTTACAAAAAGGAGGTGCGAAGTCTTCGCACAGCGCTCGAGGGCTTCAAGAATACGGACTCGGTCATCGGCGACTGTTTCGTGAAGGACTACCTCTATTCCCAGAGAATCGAGCTCTCCGGAAATCCAGGCCGCGTTGCGGTTGATAATCTGTCCTGTAGTGAGTTCTGTCCCTACGGCCAAAACGCTAGCAATCCATTTCTCTGAAGGAGAGTTCATTTCGCGCTCCATTCTAACATTCTTTCCAGCGGCAAGAGAGCCCGCAACCTTAATTCCTCGGGTACTTGAATTTCAGGTCTTTCGTCGCGGAGGGAAAGGTAAAGTTTTTCTAAAGTGTTGAGTTTCATAAACGGACACTCGTTGCACGCGCAGGCTTGGTTGGGGGGGGCTGGGATCAGAATCTTATGAGGAGCCTTGAGCTTCATTTGATGAAGAATTCCTACTTCAGTAGCAATAATAAACTTTGAAGTCGGGCTCTCAATCACATATTTCAAAAGAGCCGACGTGCTCCCAATAAAAGTCGCACGAGCTAACAGGCTGGGCTCGCACTCAGGATGTGCAATGATTTCGGCATCAGGATGCTCCACTTTTAGTTGAATGATTTTTCTCTCGGAAAAGGTTTCATGCACGATGCAGGTCCCCTGCCAAAGAATCATTTCGCGGCCTGTCTGTTTGGCAACATAGGCTCCAAGATTGCGATCAGGAGCGAAAATAACTCCGCGATCCTTCGGAATCGAGTTCACAATTTTAACCGCATTTGAGCTGGTGCAGATTACATCGCTTTGAGCCTTAATGGCTGCTGAACAGTTAATGTAGGACACCACAAAATGATCAGGATACTTTTTCCGAAATTCCGCAAAGGTGTTTGGCGGGCAGCTATCCGAAAGCGAGCATCCTGCGCGCAGATCGGGTAGAACCACTCGACTTTGTGGGTTTAGAATTTTTGCGCCCTCAGCCATGAAGTGGACCCCTGCGAAGACAATACACTTGGCCTGTGTTTTCTGGGCGGCACGGGCCAACTCCAGACTATCCCCCACAAAGTCGGCCACGTCCTGGATGTCTGATTCCTGATAGTAATGAGCTAGAATTACAGCCTTTTTCTCTTTTTTCAGCCTTGAGATTTCGGAGAGAAGGTCTAAGTCGGGAGGTACTACAGAAGCGTCTTGGTGCAAACTCATGCTTCCTTTTAGCTCTGTGCCATAAGCAAGGCAACCCACTTGCTCGAGCACAGCGCCATAGTTTATGTTATGAACGACGAACTGACCCCCGGGATTTTCATCTAGAAGTCTGACCC
>JACPOE010000074.1 GCA_016185105.1 Bdellovibrio sp. | reverse complement strand
TAAATCGGCGATAAACACATAAAAATAGCTGTTTAATACCCGTGGTATGGTGTCTTTGGTTGGAGGACACCATGGCGGACAAAGACATCGATATTTCTAAAGTACTTGCCCCATTGTCACTGGTGCAGATCCGAAGTTTAAAAAAGGAAGAGGTGGCCCTGCTTCTCCACCATGAGCAAAAACTGAGACTTCAACTCCAATCATTCTATAATGAGGCCATAGCGGCCAATGTAGAGCTTCAAGAGAAAACGCTGCTATTAGAGGAACGCTATGTCCTATTAAAAAACCAGTTCTTCGCCAAAAGCTCTGAGCGCAGAGACCCGCAGCCGAAACCGCCGGCGGATCCTCAGAGAAAAAAGCGCCGCAAGAAGAAGTGCCAAAAACCGAGCGACCGATACCCTAACCTACCCCTAATTAAACGAGATCTGGAGTTTGAAACACCCCCCACATGTGCGTTATGCGAAGCCCCGATGACCGACTCCGGGATGGTTGAGACAAGTGAGTTTCTTACCGTAATACCTATGAGCTTTGCCATTATTGAGCAAAACCGCCACAAGTACCGCTGCCCCAAATGCCACGGGGATATAAAGACGACCCCCGTACCGCCTAGAATTTGTGCTGGGTCCTCCTACAGCGACGAGATGATTGTGGATGTAGCCCTATCCAAGTACTGTGACCTCATTCCGATTGAGCGCTATGTCAATATTGCGGAAAGATTGGGGGTGAATGGGTTACCCCCACAGAGCCTGATTGAGTTAACCCACCATCTGGCAGATTTTGTAAAACCTATCTACGACAAGATTCGAGATGATATTTTGCTAAGCCGTGTGCTGCATGCCGATGAGACCCCACACCGGATGCTCGAGGGGGGAGGAGACAAGGCTTGGTACCTGTGGGGGTTTTCAAATAAGAAGAGCAGCTATTTTGAGATTCATGACAGCCGATCTGGGGATGTTGCCTCGGATCTTCTCAATAAGTCTATTTGCGAAAAACTTATCAGCGATGTTTTCTCCGGCTACGCCAAAGCGGTAAGAATAACAAACGAGCAACGCACCCTGGACAAAAAGCCCCTTATCCACAATTGCTATTGCAATGCACACGCACGCAGAAAGTTTGTGGGGGCAGAAACGAGAAATCCCGAAGAGGTCGAAAAATTTCTTGCTCTATACCGCACCATTTATCGACTTGAGAAAATCGCGCTCAAAAGACCTACCCACCGGATTTTAAGAGTGCGTAAATATATGAGGCCCCTGTTTGAGCAGATGAAAAGCCTAGCGATCAAGCTTCAGAACACTGTTTCTTCCCACAGCTTGCTCGC
>JACPOE010000073.1 GCA_016185105.1 Bdellovibrio sp. | reverse complement strand
ATCGAATTCCCACCCAAAGACCAATGGCAAATCTAACCGTTAGAAAATTCAACCGTTAAAACAATCTGGGTCCTATGTCCCGTCAAGGCCCCGTCCTATGCCCAACGTACATTCCTTGGGGAATGCCTCCCATTGGACGAGGTTTGGGTCTCCTACTGAAGAGACAAAGAGGCGACCCTGACAATGCACCTGAGTCAGGTAGCCGACGTAGACACTGAAAACTGAAATTTCAGCCTGAGCGACTGAAATTTTCAGGCTGAAAAATATCAGCGCTTGAAATTGAACAAACTTTTTCATCATTTTCAGTCTTTCTCCTTTTTTGAACCTTTTGATTTCAGTGCGGCGGCTGAAACTCCCGCTTTGGTAGCTGTTCGGGAGCCCAGAAAGATGAGCCCTAATGCGGTGCTTTCACCTTGGGGATGAAGGACCCCACCCAAAAGCTGATGCACCATCTTGGGGACATCCAGAATTAGAATGGTTGCAACAATCTCGAGGGCCACAATCGGAATACCCAAGGAACCGGGACGATAAACATAACCCGGTGCAATATGTGAAATGAGGATCTGAATTAGATAGAGACAAGGTCCCCAAAGCGCCATTTCGAGTAGATAAGAGCAAATGGAATGACCAAACTCCGGGCGTAGCGGGTAGAGCCCCCATATCAAGGGCATCAGGAATCGAACCAATCCCAACAAAACATCCCGTCTGACCTCAACAAATGTCTGGGCAATCAAAAAGAAAAAGTCAGCAATTGAGGAGGCCGTGCCCCAGACCCCAAAGCGGAAGAGTTGCTCAATCACAGCGGGAATGTTGAGGAGGACTTTGTTCCCGTTTGCGTCTGGCTCATTGGCTGCTGCTTCGATGGATTGCAGTACAAGTTTCTTCAAAGCCTGAGCGTCGCCTAGTCTCTGAATCTCCTGCGTGAGGGCATCGCTGAGTCGACTCAGAATATCTATGAATGTAGAAAAAAAGGTGATCCCCAGCAGGCCGATTGCAAGTCCCACAAAGCAGGGTTCGAGCTTCTCTTGCTTGCGGAGTGCGAGCACGATTCGAAATCCAAAGGAGAAGAGCAGTAAAGATACTCCAACCGCATTCAGGTAGCTCAAATTGATCTGAGTGAGACAAGCTAGATTCATCGTGTTCCTCTCTTCCTCTTTGGGGTTGCACTTCCGAGTGACGGCGACCATTGACTTTGTTTTGAAAGGGCCGCTTTTAAATAAGCCCTTCGCTCACTGTGAATCTTTAAGTCCTTTTCGATCTCAGTCTTTTGGAGATCCAAGTGCATTGCGAGAAGCTGTGACATTTGGGCCATCGTTTGGAGCTGAACACCAGACGCCAGCATTTGTGCAACAGAGGCCGATGCAGTGATTTGTTGCGCTCTTCCTGGGCTTGCTGTTTGCGACTCGAGTGCAAGCTGAGATCCGGTAGTGGCTAGCTCTTGTCCCATTTTGTAGGCGGTATCGCTTTGGAGGTAAGCTTGTTCGATAGTTTGATTACACAGAAGTAGTTTTACGAAGATCAATTCCTGAATATCGCCCGAGATGGCCTTCATATCTTCGATGCTGCGATTGATATCGGCGAGACTTCGAATTGCAGTAGGATCTACCCCTTGTGCTCTGTCCACAATGGATTGGAGTGCCTGAATCTGACGAGTTACCTGCTGGACCCCATCATTAATCTGATACAGCATTTGTAGGTGCTCTTTTGAAACGCCTATGTTCTCGGCCAATTTTCCGAGCTCGGTGAGTTGGTTGGCTACGACTTCGAGAAGTACGGCCGTTTCTTCTCCGAACATAGATGCCTTTGATACGGTTGGAGTTAGCAGGCTGAGAAGAAGGACTGGGATTCCTATTCGCATTGAGTCTCCTCTCTTTGTTTCTGTTCTTGAGCGACTGCTGAGATTCGTTCCATTCTTAAATTGTCAGTTCTGAGAATCTCGTGTTCTTCGGGGGTTGGATAAAGACGGCCAAATCGCGATAGGAATGGGGTTTTAATGAGACATTCGGAATAGACTCCTTTCTTCTTTTTGATTTGCTTCACTTTTTCCATCTCTGGCTCAGTGAGGTCGAGAATGTCCCTGTAACGGGTGACATCTTCCTTCTGTCTGAGGAGGATCACGATATCGGCGTTTTGAATGATGGACTGGCCTGTTTCATCTGAAATGAAATCTCTTAAGCTCTGTGTGATTGCGACTGCGGCGGCGTCAAACTTCCTGAATTCCCTGAAAGCTTGTTGCACGCCTTGAGGGTCATCTTTCAGAAATTTCCAGGATTCATCCATGACTATGTAAAGGACGTGTGCGGAGCCACGCTGGCTCAGATACTCCGTGGTGTGACTGAGAAGGGAGATCGCAGCCTCTTTCTTTTCATTGAGCGGTAACTCCGAGAGTTCAATTCCCGCGAGGACTCCGACCTGATCAAGCCTTGCGAAGAGTTTGGGGATTTCAGACTTCAGCTCGTCAAGAGAGTGAGGCTCTAGGTACATTCCGGCGTTTGCGTTGACCAGCCGCTTAAAGCTTCGTTTGTGGTCCATAAACAAGACGCTGATCTTTCTTTTTGCTTTAATCATTCTCCATAGGACCAATCCCACGAGAAAACTCTTACCTGTTCCTGTTGCGCCGGATACGAGCCAATGGAGCGCATCCAGACGGGAGTCTTGGGGATCGAAGTACAGGGGTTTTCCTCGAAGAGTTTTTAGGATTGCGGCCCCCTCTTCAAATGGATCTAGAATATGTGGGCAAAGGTCGGTGGCCGTGGCCACCCTGACAAAATGCCCACGGTGGAACCTTTCCCGAAGTCCATACGCAGCGAGGAGGGTGAGGGTAGGGTTCTTCTCAAATAGGAAATAGTGCGAATCTAGCGGGAGCTTTTCGTGCGAGACCAAGACCAGGCTCATTTCGACTACACAATCATCACCCTTCGAGAGTCCTCTCAGGACGTGACTGGCTTCCTCAAATGAAACATCAGTATCCACCTGTCCGATGTCATTGAGGTGAGCATTCATTTTTCTTGCGGACTCGATTCTAGATTTGATCGCCGATTGATCTAGGCCCCGATAGGAGGCGATGACTGTAAAGTTCTGTTGGAGATCTCTCAGCTGTGCAAAGAGCCAGAGTGGGTCCGTGGTTACGGGGACTTGCTGAAGGGAATACACATAGGGGTCTTGGACTCCACTCAGGTAAATGCAGCAGACCTCAAGGTCCTGTGCGTTTCCGATTCGCTCCCATTTCTCGCTTGCGATTACCTCGACTAATCGTGCTCCTTTTTCATCTACTCGGCATTCCAATATTAGGCTCTGATCTGTCTGGAGGTGCTTGAGCTCTTCTTCTAACAGCTGCTTAGAACTCATGAGGTCAAGATCGTCCAGAGTGTCGGGTGGAATGACCTCCAACTCAGTGGGCTTTTCTGTGACCCTGCCGAGGAGTCCCCAACGATTTGAGAAGAGGCGTTCTAAGTAAAAGAGTGGAGCTTGGTCCCAACCGGGCTTCGCATAGGTCGAGAAGACCCTCAGCAACCCGTAAAGAATAATTGAAAGACCAAGCCCCACTAGGCTTCGTACTGTCTCACCGTGTGCCAGAAGCTGAAGAAACACCGTCAAAAAAGAAAGAATTAGAAGTCCAACAAAGGGAATCCCAAAAATTAGTGGCTGTCTAAGTAGGTGTCTGCAGGAAGGTTCGGCAAATTGGCGCATTCTAATTCTCCTCTCTTTGAAGGGGTTTCAACTAACGGACATGACTTTTAAGAAAGCTCCAGACCCCATTAATTCCGAGAACTGCTATTGCCCCGATTGCGGCAGCTTCCGCCTTTTCCTTGGCGTCGGGTGTCTTTTTGGCGTAGGCAACCCCGGCCTTGGCTGCCTCGTACATCACGACTGCTGGAAAAATCCCTGTGACCACTCCGGTTACGAGGGATTGAATACTCGATTGAAAGTCAGCCATTGCAAAAGGCGTGTAGAGAAACGACGTCACAGCTATTCGACCTAACCAACTTCGACTTATTCTATTTTTCACTTTTTACTTCCTTCTTGGTTTTGGCTTTTTTCCTACATGACTGCAGCGAGTGCTTTGGACCACCGAGCGAGGTCATCTTTGATTTTTGCGGGCATAGTGGTTGCGGCGCAGATTTCCTCATTCACTCGATCCCGCTCCACGTCTTCCGGAAAGTAGCTGCAGTTGATGCAATACGAATGGCTTTGAAGGACTTCGTAAGTCTTCTCACCGCACCGAGGACAGAATCTGATACTCATAAGGCACTCCTTGTTTAGGACTCTGTTGCTGAGTCCTTATGCCTTTTACATATCCAGATTCGTGCCAGCGCATTTCTGCGCAGGCGCACTAGTGGCTAGAAATGGAAAGTCTGTGATTTCGTGGGATTAGGTTTTTGAGGGGAAAGGTGGAGTCTTGAAAACCCTTGCACTCTTGCATAGGTATTGCATTGAAGTGTGGCGTTTTGTGCAAGGGTGGTTTGATAGTGCTCAAAAGAACGGGGAATGAAGAGACCTGGCTAGCCAAGTTCTCCTATTCAAAATAATCGGCAAGGAGTGTGCCGTTGAAGCTTTCTCTTAGTCTCTGTAACTGGGTTTCTCGGCGTGGATAGTTTCCATAGGTATTAAATATCCAGTCGTACCACTCGTGATAGCGGTCGTGATCGCGAGAATCCATAACGCACAAATTTGAAGGTCTATTATCATTTCGACGACCATTGATGTGATGGACTATCTCCCATTTTTCTAAGCGTCGCCCCAAGATTTGTTCCGCTATCTCTCTGTGTTCATAATGATGGCGGCCTGACTTTGATCTTTTTAGTACATAGCCGTTTGGTGCTTCGCGCTCGTTAGATAGATAACCCCGAATAACTTCAATGACGAACCAAACTGCAAGTAGGATTGGTACAATCTCAAGGGGCCCCCGATAGGTATCCATACTAGTAAATTCATAACTCTTGGTTTACTTTTTTGCAGCTTAAAATTAGGTGAGACCAGACTAATGGCGAGCCTACTCGATAGTAGATGTCTTTGCCTGATGCTGACCTTATTTTCTGTAAATGTGTAGGTTGGATTTGAGACAATGATCGTTTATGGAAACTTCAAACAAGACTGAGTAAATTCCGCACGCTTGCTTTTAGTTATTTTATCAAAATATACTAGAATGATGCAAACCAAGGGTTACCAAGAGTTTACTAATCGTATCCGTTTCATAGATTTTTTCGTCGATTCAGGCCATGCTATTCTTGCTGACGCAAGGCTTCATAAGTTCAACAACATAGCGCCTTCGGCTCTAGCTGAAACCAAAAAGGCCATAAAATCAGCTCAAGAGTTAAAACGTGAATTTGGTTGGGATCGACTTTTCTCTGATAGCCTTATTTTATGGTTATCTCTCGCTATGGATTCTTTCGATGTTTATTTGAAGGCTTTTTTAGGTGAATTCTATCGCAAAAACTCTTCTATTCTTAATAACGTATATTTGAAAAACATTGATCTCCATTCGGCACTCTCGTCCAAAGATATTGAAGAGATAAAGGGAACTTTATTTGTGTCTTTTCTCAATAGTCTAAGTTGGGAGAGATTTGATACTCTAATTGACAGTCTAAAGGGGTTTGGAAAAACTCATCCGTATTTAAATGTTTCAAACAAGGAATGGACTGACCTAAAGAAGGGGAAGCTAATCAGAAACCTTTCCGTTCATAGCAACTGTATTGTCGATGCGGACTTTAAGAGGAAGTTCGGCAAGCCAACTTTAAAGCTTGGAGATCGATTCGAACTTGATATCGCGGATTTTTTAACCTACTACGGTACAATTAAAACAGTGGCCAATAAGTTGAATAATGCAAGTCCATCTGTCCGTGATAAGAAGACCAAAGAGGCTTTTGCTAGAGCATTGCAGAGTTTAGCCTCAGGAGATTTTTTAATATCCTAACAGCAGGAATAATTCGTACCTGCGGCTTGGTCATACCAAATATCAGACACTGAATGCCTTCTCTTCTTATCAAGGAGACACTGTCAAATGGTTATTGAGTGTGTACCATTCCCTCACGACATTTCAAGAACACGGAACTCGAGCATCTTTAGCCTCAAAGGGATGATTTACCCTAACGAGCTCGGTATTTTCATCCGTGTCGTTTTGACATTTAAAATTTTGAACACATGTTGTTTTCCGAAGAAAAGGAATAGCAACTATGGAAAAAAAAGAGCGCACAACGGAGGCGGGTTACCTTTACGGGTTGACTCATCCGTCCGACCCGAGCCTCTATAAGGTCGGAAAAACCACTCGTCACCCCGAAGACCGATTGGCAGAACACAACAATAGATACGAAGAATACACGGGAAAAATAGTCAAAGAGACTGGTCAGAAGTGGGAACTTAAAACATACATTTCTGTCCCTGATACATATTGGGCCGAAGCAGTGTTCTGGGGGGCAACGGGTTTAGCAGACATTCCTTATCGCAGAGGGATTGAAGTCGAACGCATGGATTGGAAATGCGTGTTTGCGGCATTGGAAGCAGTAAAAAAAGCTGGTGTGAGGCCGCTCCCGCGTTCATTGGACGACTATGTCTATGTGTACAGGGTATGGATGAATAAACGGCTCAAAGGACGTGGCATTAGGCTCCTAGGACATATACGAAGTAAGTATGGGAAGTCTAACTTTCGATGCGATGACGGTCATGAATGGCGCACAGTTCCCAATAAAGTGGCAGAAGGTGAAGGTTGTCCGCAGTGTGGGTTTGGAAAAAGGACACCGGAAGAGATTAAGCGGGCGATAATTGTGGGAGTACTTTGCCTATTGGTCGATCCTAATAAGCCGGGATGGATTAAGATAGGATTGACATACGGTAGTTTAGAACAGGCCTGGGATAAGAATTTATGGGGGGATTGGCAGGTGCATCGCTATAGACATGTTGAAGAACCCGGTTTAGCAGAATCATTAAATTGGGAGTCGCTTGGCTATCCCCAGCCAAATAGCGAGGCCATCAATATAGATTTGAGTGCCGCTGAGGAGTTGTTCTGTACCATGCACTACCGCTTAGAAAGTGAGATTGCGATGGTAGAGAAGGCTAAGGATATTTCTACTGCATAGAAAGGGTAGTCAGCGAGTGTTTTGTAAGGAGTTGCCACGTAAGGTGATCGGAAATAACTCCTAAAATCAGCTCATTAAACTCGGATAGATGGCCACTATTTCTAGTTGCCAGATTTGTTCGGAGCCTAAGGTCATTAGCCATCCGCCTCAACCGTAACTTTAAGAGTCACCGAGTGGGTTAGAAATAGTCTTCCCTTTGCAATCCGATACCCCAGTTCGTCAGCAAGACCAGGGACTCCAGCCTCCGGGCCTTTGAGCATTTGAATGTTTACACCGGAAGAGTAGAGCTGAAAGTAGTAGGGCTCTTGCGAATTCAAAACAATCATGAATTGGCCTTCTTTTACGGGGCCGGATATTCGCGTCAAAGTAATCGTATGTCCACCGGGTGCCAGGGCGAGATTTTTTTCAAGCGACCCACCTTTTGGTGTCGTACCAATTAGATTGTCATCGATTTGGACTGTGAAGGTACTCTCCCCTTGCACGTCAGTGATTTGAAAAGAACGTAGTTGATTTCTAATCTTAGTTTTTTTATTTACCGAAGGATCAGATGGCGGGGTAACGTTTGGACTCTCTTTCCCACAGCTCATCCCAAAGCAGAACAAGAAAACAAAACCTAAAACTAAAGCATACCTTGGTGATTTCACTGAATCTTCCTTTTCAAAGCAACATTTGAACCCAATATGAGAATAGAACTCCCCCGTTTCCAAGTCGCAATAAAATCGGTACACCGGCCGACGGGGTATGGCTATATGCGTTATTTTTTGTTTTATTTCAATAGTAATTGTGTTAGCACGTTATAACGATTGGCTGACTCTTCACAGCAATACTTCACGATCAAGCTAAACGAAATCAATTTGGAGGATCTATGGCAGTAAAAACTGATCCGTCCTCATCTGCTCCGTTTGCGAGTCATCTAAGGACCGCATTGAGGCCGTACCATGTTTGGGTTCCGGTATTTGGAGCTATCGGTTTGAGTTTGGCGGGAGCCCTGGTTACCCTGGTGGTTTCTGCACGGTCAGATCTTCGAATGCTGAAGGCTATCGAGGGGAGCGTGTATGAGATGGTCAAAGCAAAGAATAGGGTAGGCTTGCCCGACCTTCTTAGGGACGTCAGCGATGCCCATCAGGGTCATTTAGCTGTGATCGAGAATGGTGAAGTCTATGCTTCTTCCAGCTATGAACCACCGGTAATCAACGAAAAAGGATTTCATCTACCGACTTTAGGGATTCTTTTAACACCGCGAAACCTGCATGCCGAGGTGCAGTTCACGAAGACCTTACAGCCTGGGGTGGCACCCGCATACCTTCGACTGGTGACTCCCTTGGAACACCTTTTGTGGCCACTTCAGTTTCTGTTTCCTCTTGTCTTGATTCTGGGGTGGACGGTATCGAAGTTCTACGCCTACCGGATGACACGCTCTGTGAATAGGGCTCTCGCACCCCTGTCTCGTTTTGAAGAGGCTATCCGAGGCCTTCAGACTTTGAAGGACCCGGAAGATCTCTATAAATCAGGAATCCAAGAGCTAGACTCTATTCGATCCGCAATTCTTGAAACCCATCGGGCGCTCTCCAACGCGAAAGATATCATCGCCCAGATGAAGGCCAAGGAACTTACTACCGAGACTTACGAGTACCTCATTCACGACCTTGAAAAGCTTACGAAGGCATTAAGAAATCAGATTGTTCTTCTGGGTGATCCCGCGCTCGATGAGGAATCACGGGAGGATCTGTTCAAGCTTATTCCAGAAACGGCTGAGGAGCTCCTGATGCAATTCACTGCGGGTAAGAACAACCTAGATTTCGAACCCAAAGTCTTGCCGGAGAGGGATGTCATTCCTGTCATCAGAGAGGGCGTCTCTGACGCTTGGTATGCCTCACATTCCCCTTCGAATGTACTCTTGATCCAGAACTTCCCAGACGATTCTGTACCGGTCGCCCATGATTCCCAGCTTCTCAGAAGAGCAATTGCGAACTTGGTCCACAACGCTCTCGATGCCTGCAGGACCACGGTCCAAATAGCACTGATCGCCCATGAAAAAGGCACCATAATTCGTATTGAGGACGATGGTACGGGCATTCCAGCAGACGATGTTGGCTTGTATTTCAAGGGAAGGAAGAAGTCTACGAAGGGCGATCGCCAAGCTTTTGGACTGGCAGCGACCAGTCACATTGTGAGGTCACATGGCGGAAGATTGACCTATCAGCAATCAGAGTGGGGTGGGGCGTGTTTTGAGGTGATTCTATGAGTACTTTTGTAACCAATTGTGGAATGGATGGAGCACACACAATACCCAGGATCTTGGTTGTCGATGACGATCACGTCATTCTCAGGACTCTCTCCCTTAGTCTCAAGGGGGCATATGACATCAAGACTGCTCCTTCGGTTTCAACCGCTAAGGCCGTTCTTCAAAACAACGCGATTGATCTAATCATCTTGGATCTCAACTTCGAGGCACAGACGGAGGATGGAATTGCTTTGATGGATTGGATGGCCAAACAGTCCCCTGGGTTGCCCATTGTTGTTTATAGCAATGATTCAAAGACCAAGAGAGTCATCGATGCTACTCGGAGAAATCCTGTTAACGTGATTGTGAAATTTGAGAAAGATACAGATGCAGACCTCAAGACAGCCATTGAAACTGGACTTGTTCAAAGGAAACTGAACGTTGCTCAAAAAACGATGGGGTTCCAGTTTCTCACTGCATCACCCACGATGCAAAAGATCCTCGATGATGTGAACAAGGTCGCTGCTCGAGGTATGTCGCCGTCAATTCTGATTACGGGAGAGAGCGGGACAGGAAAAGAAATTCTGGCAAAGCATTGTGCCGCTCGTTTTCAAAAGCGCATGATCTCAGCGAACATGGCAGCTATTCCAAAAGAAATGGCTGAGTCTGAATTATTCGGACACTGTCGGGGCGCCTTTACGGGGGCTTACGCAGACAAGGTTGGGCTTATTGAGCAAGCTCACAATGGGATTTTCTTTTTAGATGAGCTTGGGGATTGTCCTTCATCTCTTCAGGCTAAATTACTTCGGGTTGTTCAATCGGGTGAGATCAGGAGAGTGGGGGACAATAGAGAAAAGAAGGTCTCTGTTCAGTTTCTCTCTGCTACT
>JACPOE010000012.1 GCA_016185105.1 Bdellovibrio sp. | reverse complement strand
CCGGGTCCCCCAAGTCCGTTCCTCGCAGGGTAAAAAAGCCGCTCCAGATAGAAGGTCCTCCTCGACTATTGCGCATAGAAGGTCCTCCACAGCCATTATTGTTGACCTATCCCCACTATCCAAACGAAGCCGAGATAGGCGCAGACTTTGGGAAGTAGGATTCGTTGGAACAAATCTATTTTTCTGGTTACGTGTGCTCAGGTAGTGTAGGGAATTGCTATGTCAGCAGCAGTTCCTTGGATATTGTTGATAATTGCCGGTTTATTTGAAGTCTGCTGGGCTATTGGACTAAAGTATTCTGAAGGATTTACCAAGGTTGTCCCAACGGTATTTACAGCAGTCACTCTTCTTTTATCGATGTTATTTCTCTCTAAGGCAAGTCAGTCCATCCCAATTGGAACAGCCTATAGTGTTTGGGTTGGAATTGGTGCGTTGGGCGCTGCTCTCTTTGCTGTGCTGTTTATGGGCGAACCCTCATCGCTGCTTCGGTGGTTTTTTCTCTTTCTATTATTGATTTCAGTAATTGGTCTAAAGGTTACTTCTAAATAGTTGCTTTTGGGTAGACGTTCATGACGCATGGGCTATGAGGTCGACTATTGCTGACGATAACTGATATTGTGATGAACAGGCCCTAAAAAGGTACACTCGATCCAACTTGCTAAAGTGGTGGGTTGATTTATAATTATTTTAATAATATTTAAAAATTATAAATAGTTAGGACCACCGATGAAAACTAGCGATTGGCCTGTTTCATTTTTCACCGAAATTTCCATCAAATTTATCTCTCTCCTTCTCTTAGTAGTGGGATCTACTGCTCTGGCAGGAGACGTCTATGACACGATGGCAGTCATAGTTTTACAGGGCCATGGGACGCCACTTCCTGATTTCGTTATGGAGAGAATCACAGAGGTCAAAGGTCACAAAAAAGGGAGTGTATCGGACGAGGTGGCAGCGATCATTAGGGCCTACTATACTGAAAGAGCCGGAAAGACTTTGACGAAGGATGATTTTTCCAAAAAAGAAATGCACGTTTTCGATGAGGTCTTGGATTCAATCCTTGGCGGTAAGGGCGAAAAAGAGCCTCAGAAGGGGCATAGCCCCCAGTTGATATTGACAGCGGGGGCTCCGGGCTCTGGGAAAAGTTCCATGTTAGAGCTCTTAGGTAAAATGAGACTCTACGATAGTTCTCATTTCGTAGTTTATGATCCAGACAAGCTCAGAATGAAGTTGCCCACCTATCATGGTTGGATCAGCTTCGATGAGATGCATCCATTTTCCGCTGAGCTGAGTACTCTAACTATGCCCGAGTTGAACTATTTCTATGAGGTAGTTGTTGCGGAGTCTAGAAAACAGGGAAAGAACTTGCTGATTGATGGCACGTTGAGGGCTACCGATTATTTCGCTAAATTCATTTCAGAATTGCGAAGGAATGATTTGGATCACAAACATACCTATCAAGTTGGGATTATTCATATCGACGTGTCGAAAGAGACTGCCAAAAAACGTGTTAAGGAGAGATTTGAAACAACAGGTAGGAACGTAGAGGAAAGATTTCAAGAGCAAGCCTCCCCGGCAGTGATCAATGAATCCGCCTCTAAACTTACAAACCTAGTGGACTTCTATCTAAAAATTGAAAATCCAGACTCCCCAAACCCTGTCCAATTTCAACGATGCCTCATAAATGAATGTGGGCCGAAGAACTCAGATGAATTTCTAAAGAAATTTCAACCCTTGCACAAAGTGCTGATGACAAAGCTTGCTGCTGGAAGTCTGCCGGACATCGAGTATCGCTCTGAAGTGCGTAAAGGAATCCTAGAAATCATGGGCAATACATTTAGTTGCCTCCCGAAGGAGCATCAACGGGGTAAAATGGACAAAGCTGAGTGGCGCGACACCTTGTCGTCCTGCGTGATGTGGTTAAAGACTGGAAGTGAGTGTGGCCCTTCTCAGAAGCATCATAATCACCCCTGTGGACATGAATCCGACAGGCGCTTTCTGCTTGAGCAAATTCGAACGATTGAAGCTCACTCCTGGAGCGAGCTAGTTCATTAATGAATTTTCGCCTAGGTTAGTTTGCTTAGAAAAAGTGAATTTGAGCCAAAGAGAATTATTTATGTTGATGCTCTCTGTGTGTGCATGCCTTACTTCGGAAGGGCAATTCAGCTCCTATGATGTTTGATTGACATTATGAGTTAGAGTTACGATGGGCAGGGTTCGTATTTAAAAGTCTGTGGGGACGGCACTATGATTATGAAATTAAGAAGGGTTACTAGCGTTTATTTCCTACTTTTATGCGGCATTGCAGTCAATACGACTAATGCGATGCAGTTCGTAAAGGACCCGGTCTTTGGGACTGATATCGAGATCACTTCTATTCAAATTCCAAAGACTCGAAATGCCTGGATTGGGCTCTACGAAGAAAGTGCCGAACCGGGCGAGAAGTCCGCTATCTACTGGGACTATATCCGGAACCTAAAGAACAGCCCTGATGGTAAAGTCCTCTATTTTCCTGTGAAGCCTGATTCAAAGCATAAGAGCAGATATGCCCCAGGAAAAACGTATAAACTTATTCTATTTTATAAGAGTTCAGGCTATCACTCCTTGGAGAGGGGGGCATTTGTTCTTGGAAATCAGAAAGTTCCAAAGCTTAATGTAGCACAAACCCGCGAGCTGACATCAGAGGAGGTCGCTGGGTACATTCATAGTCGTGCGAACCTTGACGCCGGAGCAAGTCTCCAGTCAAATTGACAATCCTGATTTTCATCGAGATTTCCTTTCGAAACTTCAAGTTCGTAATCTCAGTCAAGTTGACATAAGCACTGGAATCTCTCGAGGGGGGCTCCCTTTACAATACCTAGGCAAGAAGCAAGTTCAGAGTCTGAATTCAAAGGAGGTAGGAGCGAATATCGGCAACGCGAGTTTTCGTAGGGACTTCCTGGCTCAGGATCAAGTCATCGCGTTGAGTTTAGATTCCCTAAGACTAGGCGTCAAGCACGGCGATTTTCCCCTAAAACACCTTAGTGATGCGCAAAGGAAATGGCTTACGCAGGCCCAGGGAGAGGGGGGCGGAGTCAAGAGCAGCTATTTGATTGAGCGACTTGGGGAAATACGACAAAAACCTGATTTCGGCGCAATAGAGAAGTTCGTTCAATCGACGACATTTTCATCCTCAAAAAAGCCGAATATCTACTTTGTGTTTTTTGATACCTTAAGGCCTGATCTCGCATTGCAGTACGGAGACACATTTAAGAGTTTTTATGAGGATAACTATAGTTTTCAACGAGCCTATGGAGCAGGAAACGCGACAGTATATTCTACCTTTAGTCTTTTTCATGCGGTCCCCGCTTCAGTAACTTATCATTCAGTTCCAGACAAGTTGGATGACGTCAGGAAATATGGTTCCGGTTATTTAAAAATACTAAAGAAGTTGGGATACCAAATTAATGTCTATGGATATTACTGGGGCTGTGTATCAAGATCAGAACCCACCGGTTATGGTTGGGAGCGTTTTCTGACCTCTTTCTTTGGCTGGAATGCTAGTTTGATTGATCGCTGTTCTCGCGATCTAGAATTGGATAAAAAATTCGATAAAGACCAAGACGAAATTACAGTTGACGAGATGGAGCGCATCTTACCTAAAACAATTACCGAGGATCATGGACGTTTCACTGTTATTTCCCTCTATAACAACCATAATCCCTACAAGTGGGGCGCTCTGGCCCGAGTCGATCCAAGTTACGGTCCAAAAATTATGACCTCTGAGAAAGGCCATATTCGGGGCTATAGACAGTCAGTGCAGTCTAGCGAGCTCAATTTCAAAAGGGTTCTGAACTTGATTAAGAGTCTACCTGGCGGGGAGGATTCAATTGTTGTCTTATTTTCTGATCACGGTGAGTGTCTAAAGGAACATGGCGGCGAAGTAGGTCATGGGGGTACTCCTTTTAAAGAGAGAATTAGAACGATTTTGAGCTTTCATTTTGGAAAGCGTTCGAATTTTCATGGAGTTCAAAGTGATGATCACTTTGCCAGTACCACTGACATTTTTCCAACGCTATTTGATTTCTTAGATATCCAACCTGCTATGAAAGGCCCTTGGATATCAGGTCGATCTCTGATTTCTGGTGTCCGAACGAGTGTCGTATCTGCGCAAGCTAGTCAGTCGAATCCCACCAGGAAAATGATTTTAGAAAACAAGAAGTACAAGGCTTGGATCAATGTTGATGAAGGGGATTTCTATCACTCAAGTAGTTTTAAATTTGAAAAATTAACTGACCCAAATGACAATCCGATTCCTGATGCGAACAATATTTGTCTTAGCAAGTCTGATGATGAGTGTCGTAAGACTTTGATGTCAGAATTTCATGATGCAATAGAAGATATTTACCCTCACGCGGCCAGGTAGGTTGTTGAATATTAATACCTGACTATTGCGCTATTGACTATTAAGTAGCCCTATTGTATATTCCCACCCAACCAAAAAAGGGGCTTGGGTGTTGTGCGTTTTAATTTTTCAATAGTTTTGACAGGTCTATTCTTAATGGGATGTGCCCCTCAAGGCACTAGTCATTCAGCAGGCCCTTCAAAGCCTGTAACCAATCCGCCTCCTGCGTCCAACAGAATCTATACAGTGACTTCCACTGGCCACAGGGACGAAATCTATCCCTTTAGAACTCTGCCAAATTTGGGTGGAACTTGTTATTTCAATGTTGCGCTTCATTACTTGCGACATTTAGAGCGTAAGCCTGTCGTTGGAACCTCACCAGCTCATGATCAGGTTTTGGAAAAGTTCAGCACCTTGCTTAGTGCTTTGAAAGTGGATTCTCTAGTCCCGGGAGAAAAGCAAGCCGTCGATAGAAGCCTTTTGAGCGCATTCAAAACGGTTTGGGACAGCTATGTTGGAAGCCAAGAGTTTATGGACCAAAACACCTTAAATTTCTCTATAACTTCTCCTGAATATCAAAAATGGTTTTCCATTTTTAAAGACAAGACCACGCCTGCTGAATTTCTCGAACGCAAGAAAAACTGCACTCTTAATAACGGTGGGACTGCGGAGCATTTCTTCCGTTGTAGCTACAGTTTCTTGGGGTTTGAATTTTACAAGTCAGTTGATTTAGTGAACGGCAAACTTATTTCTGACGGTGGAATCGGTGGGGATCGAGCGATGCTGGTTGGGAAAGATTCTTTTTACAGCTGGCACAAAACAGTTCCAATTGCTGTTGGAAACACGGTTGAGGTTGATGGCGAAAAATTCAAAATTCTAGCCTGCGAGGGATATCATAAAGATCTACACGCGGTCGCCCTTGTTGAAGACCGCGCAGTGAAAAATGGTAACGAAACCTCTGAGGTTTTTCTTTACGACGATCTTTCGGTTACCTGGATTTCAAACCGTACTCCCGAGAATACCCGCTGTTACGGGCGAGACATGATTGTCGAGAGAACTCAGCCGTAATCAAGAACGTACCAATCCGGCTTTAACTGAGTGCGCACTTTCGGATCCGTAAAAGGTTTAGACAGGTGAAACCTTCCTGTTCGCCAATTTTTAATACCTCTTTGTCAAGTTGTCGGATTTACTAAGTTTTTGTGAGTTCTGCTTGGCACATTCGTTGCTGTATATAAGGCCATAGTATTTAGTATTTGTTTAGTAACACATAAACAAACCTAGTTTCATCTTATTAGCTTAAATACTATTGGAAGGCGAAGTATGAGAAAGAATCTTAATCCGGCATTTGTTTTGTCCTTAACTATTCTTTTGGCGGGAGCTTCCGGGTGCGGAGGCGACTCCACCGCTTCAAGAATCGAGAGTGAAAGCACCAATCGCGAACAAACCTCGATAGCGAATCCAGGGGAAATTCAATCGAATAAAGGTGCCCAGGCATCCAACCTTCCCACGATCCATGCAACGAAGGACGAGGAACACACTACAGTAGTCCGTACACCCGCTCCGGTGATTCACGCCACAAAGGACGAAGAACACATCTCTGTGGTTCGAACTCCCGTTCCGGTAATTCACGCCACAAAGGACGAAGAACACATTTCCGTGGTTCGAACTCCCGCTCCGGTGATTCACGCCACAAAGGACGAAGAACACATCTCCGTGGTTCGAACACCCGCTCCGGTAATTCATGCCACAAAGGACGAAGAACACATTTCCGTGGTTCGAACTCCCGCTCCGGTAATTCACGCCACAAAGGACGAGGAACACATCTCCGTGGTGCGAACTCCCGCTCCGGAAATTCATGCCACAAAGGACGAGGAACACATCTCCGTGGTGCGAACTCCCGCTCCGGTAATTCACGCCACAAAGGACGAGGAACACACTTCGGTAGTGCTGGTCCATACAACAAAGGATGAAGAACACATCTCAGTCGTTGTTGATAAAAAGCACCCCAGTAGCGGGAAAAGGCATTTGCTCTCATTCGATAATCGAGATTGGGGAGCTGTGACAGGAAAGAAGCGCTCCGAAAAAGGCTCTTATGGTGTGATCGTTTTGTCCGCAGATGATGGAAGTTCATTAGCGGTGAAAGATCATCGCAGTATCTATTCATCCTTTATAGCTAACGAACTTTTGAAGTCGGCTCATTTTAGTATTGCTGAAAATATATTGGTGAAGAAGGAGAAATCAGAGGGTCCACTTATTCAAAATGCGATTGATGGGACCTCTGATCTATCAAAAAACAAAAAGGCTAGGACAACACCATCCGTCCCTCACTTTCAAGTTCAGGAATGGATCTTTGGTGGACATATTACTGACGAGAAAAATCTTGGTAGACTTTCGAGCCATGACGCGGAGGAAATTGGACGTATTTACATCTATGACCAGCTTCTACAATATCGGGATAGGATCTGGATCAACAAGAACCTGAGAGCTAATCCTACGAACACCGGCAACATGCTTTATGACCAAAGTAAGAAGCGGATTACATTTATTGATAATGGAATTGGGTTGCCGGATATCAGAGACGCTAAGAAAAAGGAAAAATACATTGAAGAGGGGGTCAGATCCATTCATGACTTAGTAGCCTCCGTAAATGATCCAAAGTTTGCGTCAGTTATTGCTAGCCAACTCAAGAGCGAGAACGGGGAAATGGTGCATGTAAGTTCAGAGGATATTCAAATCGGGTTAAAAAAGGGCATTGAAGAGCTCCAGCATCTTGGCTCAGTTGGAGTCAGGAATGCCTTTGAAAAAGCGATTCGAACGCTCGAAGAGACTGATGTTAGCGCTGAGGATTTAGAAAGAGTGATGAGTCAAAAAGAGATCATTTCAGAATTAATGGTCGGATTTAAATAGAGTCTATTTCTAAAATCAGACCAAAACCATTTAGGAGATTGAAAATGAAATTAAATTTTAAGAAACTATACCCGATTGTTCTAATGACGTTAATCGTACAGACTTCAGCCCAAGCTAGACTGTGTGAAGAAATTAGACCTTGCGCTAGCACCCTGGGTGGGGGTGAGTGTTACGGCGGGAAAGCCCCCATCTGTGTTGGTGATCCGCTGGGTGTCCCCGGACTTAGAGCCACTATAGCGGGATCTTGTCAAGCCAAGGGGAAGGATGAAATGGACCTTGTTTTCTCGGTATTTCGATGCCAGTTGGGCGCTAAACTGGAGCTTGGAAATCGACGCTGGGATCTAGTCGAGCGGAAGCGACACTCGAACGAAGGTGTTGTTGGTGTGGTCTTTATGGAAAAGAACGACCCTTCTAACAATGCTTTGGTGGTCAAAGAACATCCCAGAAGTCCTCAGGCTTTGTTGGCTTCACGGTTCCTTCAGGAGAGCGGTTTTCATTGCCCAAATGGGATGTTGATTTCGAAGACTTCGGATGAAGGGCGAAATCTATTTCAGGCCCTGGAAAAAGCTCAGACTATCCCTAATAAGAGACAGACCCTTCCAGACTTAGCAAAAAAGCCCGAGGTTCCTCACCTTTTAGTCATGGATTTGCTGAATGGCGGAACCGCAAAAGATCTAAACGCGAAGTTTTCACTCGGAGATCTCCGAGAAATTGGACGGATGTATGTCTACGATTTGTTTTTAAATAATAGAGACAGAGTGTTTTTGAGCTCAGGTTCTAAGAATATCAACCTTGGAAATATCATGTACGACCTGGGTACAAAGAGAGTTGCCTTCATTGATAGTGACGTAATCCCGCTTACTGCCAAAGCAGAAGATCATTACCATGCTATCAGTTTCTTTCTTAAAGCGTTGACAAAGGACGATGGTGAGGAATTTGCCAATGAGATCTTTTGGGCCTTAAGGGGTAAAGGCACGAGGGTGACCCAAAAGCAGCTTTTGGCGATTGTTGATGGGCTCCGCGCTGGAATTGCGGAGATCAAGGGGTTGGATCTCTCTCGATTTGCTGTACTCATTGCAACACTAAGAGAAGAAGCTGCAATTCAGGGTGTTGTTTTCGATAAGAGAACTGAAGAAGACTTCATATTACTAGAAGGGTTTCTTAGAGGGTCACAGGAGGCCTTTTCAGGGGAGTGAAGTGGCTTCCATTTGACGTTCTTTACAAATTCCTAAGAACAGCATAGAAGGACCCGCACTTGAAACGCACACTTCATATAAATGAAAGGGCCTTCGTGAAATCAAAATCTTTGGTGGTCATTACGGGAGCGAGCTCAGGAATTGGTTCCGCAACGGCGAAGTTGTTCTCTCATCACGGGTACCCTCTTTTGCTGGTGGCCCGTCGCTTTGAGCGCCTTGAGGCCCTTGCTCTGCCTCGCACGATGATTGCGCCCGTTGATATCTCGGACTCTCCGAAGTTCGTAAAGGCGATAGGAGATGCTGAGGCTGAGTTCGGCCCGGTCGGCGCGCTTGTTAATAATGCGGGTACTATGATGCTTGGCCACATTGAGTCCCAGGATCCTGCTGAATGGGACCAAATGTTTCAAGTCAATGTGATGGGCCTATTACGGTGTACCAGGGTTGTACTCAAAGGAATGTTGGAGAGAAAGAGCGGTACAATCATCAACATCAGCTCAATCGCTGGTAGGAAGACTTTCCCAAACCACGCAGCTTACACCGGGACGAAGTTTGCGGTTCATGGAATTTCAGAGAGTATCCGCGAGGAAGTTGCCGGCTCGAATGTTCGCGTAACTACAATTGCTCCAGGGGCAGTCGAGACCGAACTCTTGAGTCATACGACATCGGACCAAATTCGAGACTCCTATGAAGATTGGAAGACCTCCATCGGGGGTGCTTTACGGAGTGAAGACGTGGCGCAATCCATTCTTTTTGCCTACTCTCAACCTCAGTCAGTTTGTGTCCGGGAAATTGTTATCGCTGCGACCAGGCAGGGGCCCTAAGAAGATACGAAGGTTTCCTGATTCGCCGTAGGAATCGTCTCTGACTTCAGGCTTCGCCTGCTATATCCGGAAGAAATCAATAAGCAACACTTGAGCCACTTCTTCAGGAGTTTCAGAAATTATTTTTTCAGAAGAGTGAATTAGTGAGAGGATAGTTTCTTTCAGCTGTTCGGCGCCCTTTTTTGAAATTCCTAAAATGGCAGAGTAATGAAGGTTTTCGTTTAATTTCGATGAAATAATATCCAGGCTTTTTTCTCTCCAGTTTTTGTGATGTCTGGAAATGAGCTGAGACTTGGAACCTAAATGAATCCTCGTTTTGCCGATTCCTAGCACGTTTTCCGTTCGGGTAACTAGGTTTCGTTCAATTAAAAAAGTCAGTGCTTCTGAAATCACTTTACGGGGCAGTTTGAGACGGATCTCAAAGTCCGAAACAGAATTAATCTCCGGAAATGCGGATAGGATATGAATGGCCGAGTACCACCAGTTGCTATAATAAATAGCCTGATCCTCAAGGGTAAGTTCTTCTTTGACTTTGATACTGTGCTTAATGATTTCCGCCCTATTTTTCAGATTCAAAGCTTCTTGGTGATAAAAGTCAGTCAAATGCTTGGAGCCGGATTTTGCTAGTAGCACGAGAGTCATGAAATACCTGCGCTCGTCCTCGTCAAGCTGGACCAGATCCGCAATTAGAATCGCATGTTCCAGGCTGATCTGGCTCTTCCCAGAAAACACTTGAGAGATAAATGAGAGTTGGCAGTTGAGGTGCTTTGCTAAATCCCTTCTTCTGTAGGGGGTTTCCGGTGTCCCGGAAAAAACGCTCCGCAAGTATTTCCTATAGCAGTCGAATTGAAACACTGTGTTAATCATTGTTTAGTAATTACTAATATCGCCATATTATTTTTCACTAACTTTATCTTACTCACAAGTGTTGAGGTTTTGTAACGTACTTTTAGGGGCACTACGCCGAATGAAAGGACGGATCGATAGCTATGAAAAACCGTGTGGGGTATACAACTGGTCTACTGGTTCTCATTCTGAGTACTACGAACGCCAATGCTGGAGTCGGCAGCAGTGGCGGTGGAAATGCTGTAGTTTGTAGGGGGCCTGATGGAAAAATCGTCTCCGCCGAGTTGTTAGATCTATATGAAGCAAAAAATGTTTTTGGCTCGGAAATCAAAATAAGCAACTCGAGCGAGCTGGATCAGGCTCTGAATGCTGCTCAAGAAATCGGCAAAGGGGAAGGGCTTAATTCCCAAGTGGATGCGTATCTTAGCCATGAAGTTAGGAGAATTCAGTCGACCCTTCGTGTACTTCCGCCTGGGACTGGCATTGTTCCGATCGATGATTCCCATAACGTAATTATTCCGAAAAACTGTACCCTGGAGCAATTAGCGATCTACCAGATGAATGATCAACTTCTGGTTGATGGAGACATTTGGGGCCAGCTCAACAAAACAAATAGAGCCGCTCTTTTGGTTCACGAAGCCATGTATCTCTTTTTGAGAGGTTCGGGCGAAACTACGTCAGTGAGAGCTAGAATGATTGTAGGAAGAGCTTTTAGCGGTGAAAGGTTTGTACCGATAAGAGAGGGAATTCCAGTCGAATCAACTATTTGTAGGGAGGAGCAGCCTACACCTGGAAGGTCACTTCAGTGGGAGTTTTTTGCTTATCGAAACCAAGAAGGCCGTATCACACTGCAGTTCCTTACTTTGGACGGGAGAGATATGATTTCGAAGTCCACAGGTACTCTCCCGCTTGATCTTTGGCCGCTTCCTACGTCAACTAACCCAAGGGTAGAATGGATTAGCTTGGAATCTTTGATCGATGGTGGAACCCCGATTATGCTCTATTTCCGCCCGACTGCAAATAGCCAGACCGAGCTTTACATTGCAGTGGCTCAGAATTTTTCATCAGCCAATAAAGTAAAACTGATTTGTAAGTGAATGAGGAGGGGGTCGGGTGAGCACTGTCGGCCCAACCCCCTCCTCATTCTATTGCGCATCGAACGGATCAAGAATACAAAGGCGTGGATGAGAATTACACGGTTTGTATTGGTTGCAGGTATTTTCTTGGCCGGAGTTTCTCTTCAGGTTCAGGCTGGCAACGTGTTTGGAAGTCTGGCTAAGGAAGAAGAGCAGGGTCCCAATCTCGAGGAAATGGCCAAAGCAGAACTGAAGGAAATCAGTGCAGCCTGCGTAGAAAAGGGTCAGGAAATTAGTTTAACGATTGAGAAGCTCCGCGTGATTGATCGCGATAAGGTTTGGGATGGGCAGGGTAGGAAACCCAGTACAGTTCTCTGGGCCCAGCTCATTGCGCAAAAGGATGCTTTAGAGGAAGTTCGCTTAGAAGTGTTTTTTACTTCTCAGGAAAAAGACTTTTCCGAAGAGAGGTTAATAGTCCTGCAGACTCAGCTTGACGAGGTCGAGCAGAAGGTTGATCAGCTTAAGAAAGCAGCCGAAGCTCTACGCTAAGGGAGTAGGTTTCTACCTACCCTTTGAGCGAGTCGAAGTTTCGGGGATTCGCTATTGCATTGATCGTATTTCTTTCAGTTTTGACTCGCGGAACCACTCGTGCCTGCTCAATCAATTTCATTTTTTAAATTGACTACGAGTTTTCTTTCGGTCAGATTTTCCGTCATGACTAAATATCAATTCAAGCTTTGGGTGGGGATCGGGCTTTTGAGTTTATCGAGCGGATTGGCGACACAGGGCGCTATGGCCGCAGATGGCGCTTGCAGGGGTAAGATCACCGGCGCGATTAACTTGGATTTTGATTGCACCGCCTTTGCAGCATTTGAAGTTAAAAATGGTCAGACAGGGATTTCCTTGCAGGGGGTTAATTTGCCCGCTGGTTATGAGCGGCTTCATTTGGCGAGTGTTTTTAAGGGTGAATTAGGGACGGGAACCTACGACAAAGGGAACCTAGAAAACTACGGTGACATCCTGATGATTCAGCAGCCTAGTATGCAGTATTTTGTTAACGACTCCAACCAGGGTTCCGGCGCACACGCGGTGGTCATTTCGGCGATCTCAGAAGCCGGAGTGAGCGATAAGGGAAAGCTCTATACAATTCATGGCTCATTCGATGCGACGCTGACCCAAATGTATCCTGAAGGTGGCAGTACAGTGAACGTTCACATCGATTTTTGACCTTGGTATTTTTGGGGTAAATCTTTCCGGGTGTATCTACTTAAATAGTGTAATAACTCACTCCGTGACAAGGATGGTCACGTGTAGTATGCCTCCTGCATGAAATTTATTACCATTCTATTCCTTGCGATTTTTAGTTCTCTAGCTCAGGCGGAATTTGATGTGATCGATGTCCCGTCAGAGAACTTTGGCTGCAATGAAAAGAACACCGGCAGAGGTGATCTCAAACCTTGTTTACTGGTGGCCCATTGTATGGGTACAGAATTCAACCACTCCTTACAAATATTGACCTTACCTGTGGATAAAGGTGGAGGTGGGGTCAGTGCTCACTATTTCATTCCACAGATGACGGGGAGGGAAATCGTCGAGCGTTTTCCTGAATATGTTAAGGGTCAGAAACTTCTCTTTCCCGATCAAGTTCCGGTTTTTCGTTTGGTTAAAGAGGAAGACAGAGCTTGGCACGCTGGCCCAAGTCGCTGGGGTTCATTGAATCTGTTGCCTGGTTGTGCGGCAGGATTAAATTCATGCAGCATTGGAATTGAGTTTCATTCTCCGGGATACGCGAATGGCGATGGGAGTAACTGGTTTGCATTTAAGAGTTATTCCGAAGGACAAATCGAAACTGCGCGCGAGCTGATCAGCGACATTTATAGGCGCTGGAATCTTCCGAAGTGTGGATTTCTTGGACATTCTGATCTGACACCTGCAAGAAAAACTGACCCAGGTCTTCACTTTCCGTGGGAGAGGTTTGCAGCACACGGGTTCGGGATGTGGTGGCAGCCTGCTGCTGAAATGCCGGAGTTTGCTGACTCAACTGAGATTACCTACGTTCAAAAGAAGCTGCAGACGATCGGCTATGATTGTCCCCAGACCGGAAACCTCGATGAGCTTACCCAAAGAACGATCAGTGCATTTCGGATGCATTTCATGAAGGAAACCTGGAAATGTTCGAACGGCCAGGAGAATGATGGTCTTTTGAATGGTCATATTGATGGTGATTTAATTAGGCTTTTGGCTGGTTATTCAGACAGGAATTAGATGTATTGATCACATTTTGAAGCCCTTGGGATCAAAGACCTAAAGTCGGTGGAGTTTTGCTTTGTCGTCTATAGCTCTTCCGCAAAAACCTTCTCTGTAATTTTCCAAAACTTATCCTGCTTTCTAGCAATGACGAACGCAGGGAGTCGAAACAAAACTTGGTACTTAATGACATCCGCAGGCGTTTGAAACTCAACGGCTAGTTCGGGGCGTCTCAAATGCGAGCGAAGAAAATTGATATTAAACTTCTTAATCGAAGATGGATTGCTAAAAAAGTGGGCCTCACTGACATAGTTGGAGTCCAAGTCATAGTATCTTACTTCTAGATAAGGATTCGAGTTTCGATCTTTTCGTTCTTCAAAAGTAATTCTATCGGGTGTGAGCAAGTGGGCATTCTTGGAGAGCTTGGCTTGTTTTAACTTTGCGTCCGCATCGATGAGAGTCGTGCCGCACTTTTCACAAGAACGAGCCGTGATGTCATTCTCAACTCCACAGCTGTGACATAGTTTAAAACGAAAGCGAAAGCCACATGGGGTAATTTCCATGGTTTTGGCATCCTGAGTAGCCCCTCTGCACTTTCTTCCAAAGTGTTCCAGCACATTGCCGTCATCATCGGCATAGCCCCAAAAGTCGTTTTGAAAAGCGCAAACGGGACAGGGGACTTTGACGGGCACAGTGTCTTTTGCGGGACGCCTATCACTGATTTCAGGTGTATAGATGTCGTGTCCCATTCCCGTGTAATCTAGAACGTAACAGTCTTTCTTGTCTGCCGACATACGAAGGCCACGGCCTACGATTTGTTGATACAGACTGTTGGATTCAGTTGGACGCAAAATAGCAATTACATCCACATGGGGAGCATCAAACCCAGTCGTTAGAACTGAAACATTGACGAGGTATTTGAATTTCTTACTTTTGAAATCCTCCACGATTTTATTTCTATCGCTTATTTCGGTGTCACCTAAAATGAGCCTTGAATCCTCTGGGGGTAAGTAAGTCATGATCTCTTCGGCGTGGCGAACAGAACTGCTGAAAATCATGACCCCTTGTCTCTGATAGTGCTCTGTGATGTCGATAATATTTCGGACTATAAAAGGCGTTAGGCGTTTTTGACTTTTTAGGATCTCTTCTACGTCGGCAATGGTGTAGGTTTGGCCCTTCTCGGTGAGTTCTGAGAAATCATAGCAGGTTACCGGAATATCGATCTTGATCGGTGTTGTTAAATACCGATTTCGGATCATGTATGAAAGGGGCAAGTCGTAGACACACTGTTTGAAGAATCTAGGTTGCTCCGTTTTGATTTCGCCCGCTTGGGTATATTCGTAAATCCAACCGAGCCCCAAGCGATAGGGAGTTGCAGTCAGTCCCAAAATGAAAATTCCGGGATTACGGAGTTGGAGTTTTTTGATCACCTCTTGGTATTGAGTGGCTCCTTCTTCCGCTACGCGGTGGCATTCGTCAATAACAAGTAAAGAAAAGTTATTAAAGAACTCATCCGGCGCTCGAGCCACGGATTGGACACTTCCAAAAATCGTTTTTTGATCCCAGTCTTTTTTTCCTAAGCTTGCCGAGAATATTCCGGCAGTCAGGTTGTAGCTTTGGTATTTTTCATAGTTCTGCTCAACCAGCTCCTTGACATGGGCTAAGATCAGGACCCGCCCCTTTGCGATTCGAGCAAACTCTGCGATGACCAAGCTTTTTCCAGCGCCTGTGGGAAGAACGATTACCGCAGGCTCACGCTTTACTTTAAAAAACTGAACGGCGTTGTGAACGGCCTGCTTCTGGTATTGGCGAAGTTCATACATTGGGCTGCATTATGTGTCGAAGTAGGAGGAATATGTAGTGAAAAATGGATATTCTATGTCTCGGCGGCGACTACTCTGCCATTAGGGACTGAGGTTGGAACTCAGTCTGAATTACCCCAAGAAGTCTTAAAAATTGAACTTCGTGTTGGATTGAGCTCCAATCCATGTTTTCAGAAAAATTCTTTTCAGAGACACGGGCTACGCCACCTTGCGAGGGAAGTTTATAAATAAGTTTATAAGATTTGTTTTTTTTGCGGCGGCAAATTGAAAACTCACCTACCTGCATTTCGTTTGTGAATTGTTTGATCCCAGAGCAGAGGGGAGAGATGAGTTCCTTCGCCTGGGCTTCTTTTTCGTCAATAGGTAAAATGGGACTTAGTGCATATTCTAGTGATTCATAAAATTGCGAGCTCGAAATTCTTTTTCTGGGGTCATTATCGAGCGCTGTTCGGAGGAGTTCTTCTAGGTTTCCATATTTTTTATCGTCGAGATAGTCATCAATCCATTCTTGGATGTCTTGCGCCCGGATAAGGGGAGAGTGGTGTTTAGAAGGGGCGTTATTATTAGAGCTTAAAGTGGCCGCCCAGAAATCATCGTGCACTCCAAAAACTCCGACGGCAAAAGTGAGCCCGAGACTGTATAGATCTCCCCGCTGCGCATAAGCCACTTGTTGCGCAGTGGTATCGCCTAGCCATTGAGAGCCATTTTGAGAAGCATTGGTTTGGGGTCTAGGCTCATACTCAAACGGCTTCCATCCGGCAAATCCATCGGCTTGAAATATCTTACTTGGATCAAAATAGAGAAGGCTACCACTGTTCGGCCTCAGTCTTCCTTCTTGGATGAGTAGGGCTGCGTTGAGACTTAAGTCAAGATCGCTCAGTACGACCTCTATGCATTGATCCCCTGAGAGGAGGAATTCTAAGGAGTAAAGATAGTTATCCATTTTAACATCTTCGTGAACAATGTTTCCATCTTCAAGCAAGTGAAAGTTCTTTAGAGCCAGCGCGGCCTGGCGCATTGCCTCCATCCTTTCTGAATGGCGAAAATTCGCCCAAGCAGAAGAGTTAAACAGTTCATATAGGCTTCCATCATAATGCTTCTGGTAAATTCCATCTTCGCTAACCCAGTAGATCAGAGGAAGTCCTTGACTCAAGGCGGGGTTTGCCAGTCTTCGTTGAAGGATGAGTCGTGATACTTCGAGTTCACGGTTCCAACGCTTTCGTCCCTGTTCGTTGCCTACCGAGGAAGAGTCTTTGAGAGTCAAGAAAATAGCCGGTGTCCATTTATTTGCCGCCAAACGAAAAACCAAAACTGCTACTTTGAAGCTGCCGGTGCCGCTTTCAGTGATATGTCGACCTATTTGGAGGTAAATAGCATTGTCATTTCCTCGAACGACTTGGGTGGCATAGCTGATCTGTTCCGGTCCTTTTTGGCCTTCTACGATTTTGTCCAAGTTTACTGGAGAAGCCGGTTTAAGGGAGTCTTGGGTTAAAGAAACAATCTGCAGCAGGCTTTCAATCATAATCTGAGGACATGATTTACGTTTAGCGAATTGAGTATCACAGATGAGTTGGGCCCCCTTTTTGGCTAAGTCATTTGAAAAGTCTTTGGATTTGAATTCTTGTAATTCAGGAAGCGCCACGTTGGGGGCTTCTATAGGACAGGGTTTAAGTTCTGCCAAAACATATCTGGCTGATAAAAGGTTAGAAAAAATGAGGGCAAGAAAAAGGGAGCTCATCTGAGTAGGCAGTGATTTCATATGAATTTACTGCGGTTTTGTAGCACACGCTGGTCTGATTTGGAAAGCGACTTCCCCCTTTTTTTCCTGTCTGATGTGAGTAATAAAAGGCTTTTGGAATGCGTCCTTGATGGTCTAATTTCTAAATTTGAAATCAATGCACGAGTTTTCGGGGCGTATATTGTTGATTCGTTTACTCTTAGTGGAATTATTCTCGTTATTTGCGCAAAACCTTAGTATACCGTCAGAAAAAACCTCTGGATCAATCAATCATGAAGTTAAATGTATTGTTGTTTTTATTCCAATTTCTAAGCTCTTTTGCTTTGGCTGGTCCGGGGCTTGAAGATCTTCCTTTTGATCCTTTGGCTTTGATTGCGAGTCATCTAGATTCTCACACGGATTTTAGGAGTCTTGGATTGGTTTCTAAAGCTATCTATAGGTCCTTGACGGACGGGGATGAATCCACTAGGCAAAAAAAGGCTCGAGTTAGAAAGCAGATTGCCGATATTTTGAATCCTCGTGTCAGCACTCTGAGTGGTGCGGTATTTACTCGGAGAACTGATCTAGAATGGCGTTATCGAGAGCATGTTACTGGGGAGATTTGGCAGGAGCCGTCACAAAATGGTTTTCCAGGGCTGATTTGGTTTCCTACTGAAAAGGAAAATCAAAATTTTTTGGTACAAACTTTTGAAGGAGCTCAGGAGTATTGCCTCGAACGGAGCCGTGTCTTAGGTATTCCGTTGCGAGTAGCTTTGGATGAGGAATGGACTCATCTAGCAGAATTGATGAAAAATCCAGTGAGTCAGCAGTACAAGCCTCAGATTTTGAAAAATTTGGAGGGGATTTTTTGGACCGGATCGAGCGTTAATTCTACCTTTGGGGTGGTTTTTGACGGCAGGAGAAAGAAGGGCAAATGCGCTCATTATCATGTTGTTAGGCCTTTCCGAGTGCGATGCGCTCTTCAGCCAGCGTTGTTAATTGCTGCTCCTCAAACTGAAGAAGCAGTTGACGGCGCAGAACCTCAGTTCAAACGGCGGCGGCAGGGTGAGGATGCCTTTGATCCTCTTTTACCTCCGACGCAGCCTCTTGAGGATAATTAAACGTTTTTTCAAAACCTTTAGCGAGTTCTGAAGGCTTGTGTTCCGATACTGCAATAAAGGGAGCTGAACGCAAAAAGGATCGGCTTGATTACTCCCTTTGACAAAAGGGAAATGAAAACGCTGAGCAACTCTTTTGAAACTTTGGTGAGCGAATTAATCTATTTCGAATTGTGATGGTTGATTGAATCAGAGGCATACGGGGAGAAGCACGTCAAATAGGCCTTGCAAAGAAAAAGTGGACGTGTACAAAAGCAAACTAACATTTTAGTGAAGCGCCACATCATCACATTCGTTTCTGAACCTCTTCTGAAACGTTTTAGCATTTACACCGGAGGATTCTATGGCGAGAGCATTCTTTTTTTCCGTTATCCTAGCGTTGGCCTGCACAGCCCAAGCTGGAAACTTCAAAACCGATCTGGAGTACCTTGTTCTTTTCGATGGGCAATCGACTGCGGCCTTTGATGGATCAGGTCCCTTCCTATTGGGGGAATTTGTAGATGTTGATGTACTCGGTCTAAAAGTGATTCGAACAGACGGTAAGGTCACTGGGTTTGAGCAGGACTTTCGAATTCAGCGTGTCTTGAAGCCGACGCGGCTCACACAGGTGACTCCCTTCACTGAAAAATTCACAGGAGTCACTCAAGCCATGGCCAACGGTGGCCAGGACTTTATGGGTTTCTTCAAAGAAATGATGGGAAGGTTAGAGGGGAAAAAATTTGGGTTTGTTCCACATGCTAGCTGGCATATGCATTCCTCCCTCCCTGCTCAACATCTTCTGAGGAGGGAGATTGGCGAGATTGAAAAAATTGACTACCCTGAATCGCTAAAAACCTGGATTGAGCTAAAAACAGTCGTCCAAGAACTCAAAGGATGGCCCAAACCCAAATCTCTTGCTCTTGTTGCGAAAGAATTTGGTTATCAGCCAGATCCGAAAAAGCGCAAGGCTGAGAACAACGTCGAAACGATGAGCTTTGTCTTGTCCAGACTCTTGGTAGACGAAACTATTAAAAAAGACATTGAACTGCCTCTGGTTCAAATTGGCTGGGACGAAGGTAAGCCGTTTGATGATATCTTTGAATTTAAACTAGTCATGGGGGAAACGACCGGCCCGGATTACCAAGATGCGTTTATTGCTGATGTCCTGGAAAAAAATCCTAAAGCATTTGAAGGTAAGTTAAAACCTAAGTTTCCTCACAATGTCAAAAAGTCTTGGCCCTATTGGACGCGGCCAAAATTGCATGAACTGACCGACGAGAATAAGCCGGAAGCCACAGACCCAGATCATTACCATGCAGTCTTGCTCAAAAAAGTTTGGGATCAATACTTGCAATCGGATGATTATAAGAAACGGATCTTTGAGGCAAAAGAAGCGGCTATTGTCACTCGAGATGATGTGTTGGCCTGGGCTTTTCGACAGAAGATTCGGATTCCGCGAGTGAAATATTTCACTAGGGAAGAGCAAGATGCTATCGAATTAAAATTCCAAAATCGAAAGGCGATTTTAGCGAAGTCTAATATCCCTTACAAGGACAGACCAGGGAAGGGTGAAGAGCCCAAACCCATGTTTGTTATTACGGAAGACAAACGCTTTCTGGCTCACCATAAGAGAAGGGGGCTTGAAGAAGCTGTTGGGCTTCCCTCGGAAGCGATTGAGGCAATTCACCATTCGAGTCTTTCTGCGGGTGAACCCACAATTTCGACTGGAAGAGTTGGTTTTGATGCCCAGGACTCAATTGAGGTTTTTTACTTTGCGAGCGGTCATTTTCAGATTGGTCCGGAGGGTGCTTGTATTACCCTTCAGATTGTAGAGGAAAAGGGAATTAGCCAAGGTTGTTTTGAAAATATGTCAGTTTGGTTTCATCAAGCTGGCAAGAATCCAAAAGACGTACCCTTGATTCCTGCTTGTGACTTCTGGCTGACTTATTGCGGAGATTTGAAAGAGAGGGGTATCATGACCCAGCCGCAGCGGGAAAATCGTACTGAGCGCCTGAAATAAGATCTGCGGTGCCATGGAGGCCATCGTTTCTCATGCGGCAGTGCTAGGGAATCCCCTCCCTTTAGGGAGGGGAGGATGTCAAGGAAATGGTCTGCTCCCCCTCCCTAGCAGACCGTAACAAGGAGGTCGGGTGTTTTAGACTTCTTCGTTTTGTTTAGTGCAAACGACGGTTTCAGCTTTTCCATCTTTCTTAAATTTTTCCCAGTAAGGGGCTCCCACTTCTAAGATGAGCTTCCGATAATCATCATCCCGCTGCTTTTCTGAAGGCCCCTGTTCGCCATACTTTACCTCGAGGGATTTCATGAACTTTTCTTCTTCGATACTGAAGTCGTTGTTTTCGACATTTACGGGTGCGCTCCAGCGAGTCATCGTGACGTTTTTGCCTTTTAGGGTAAGTACAGTCTCTGCGACAAAGGAGAATCCAAGTCCAAAATACAAGTTTACAGTTTCCGGAGTACATTTTGCGTAGCTGCTCATGTAGCTCCAGGCCCCGTTGCTAAGAGAAAGTTGTTCCTCTATATGTTTAATTCCGCTTGCAACGAAAACAGTTTTTCCCTGAACGTCATTTTGGGCAATTTCAAAGTTTTCGTTCTCGCATACATAGGTTCCGGATACATCTGGGCACGCGGCATACAAATCAGACCCGAGTCCAAAAGCTGAAGCTAACAATAGACCAACTAGTTGATGTTTAGTTTTCATGAGGCTCCTTTAATAAGCGCTCTTTAGATCTAAATGGAGTGATGTGCTAGCGCAAAGTGCTTCCTTGAGCTCATTAAAACTGGTCACATCTAAAGAGGTATCGCCTATACGGGCCGCCGCCTGAAATATAGATCTAGCACTCTGATGAGCTTGGAAACGTATTCAGGCGATGGGCTCTTCATCATAACGACGGCCTTGAAGCTTATTGCTCCACACCCTGATTCTGAAATGTCTTTTGATTTTCTACCCACTAAAATGGGTGGTATGGGACGGAAACGGCTTCCGGTCTCGCACTCGCGTGCGAGCCTACAGCCTGGGCTCCTTCGCTGCCCAGCAAAGCTGGGCACCCGCTCAGTCCGCCATTCGATTCCGTCCCTAAGGTACCAAACGCTCGCGCGTTTGATCATTATTAAGGCCACCACTTCTGTTTTGGTGTCTCAAGGTTTTTCGAGTCTGTTTTAGTTTCTGGATTTTCTTTGATGGAGCGTTCCACTTCATTACAGAAAGTGGTGGCCTGGGACGGAATCGAACCGCCGACACACGCCTTTTCAGGGCGCTGCTCTACCGACTGAGCTACCAGGCCAACGTCTTAATCGGTCAGGGAGAGTCTTCTGGTATGCCAGCTTTTACAAAAACGCAACAACTTTAAGATAGTGCGTTTTGCAAACCCTCTGGTACGCTGGTTTTCTAAATGATGACTCGAACCAAGCCGCTGCTCATTTATGATGGGAATTGTGGGTTTTGTAAAAAGTGGATCGCACTTTGGATGCAATGGAGTGGGGACCGGGTCGATTACGCGCCCTCTCAAAGTGCAGCCCAGGACTTTCCGGAAATTCCTGCAGAATATTACGATCAGTCAGTCATTCTGGTCCTACCTTCGGGACAATACTTGAGGGGGGCCCATGCGGTATTGGCGGCTCTGGCATACAATCCCGCAGCCTACGTCGCTAAATTCCTTTTGGCCTGCTACTTGAAATTAGGTCCCTTTCGCTGGCTTATCGAACGGGCCTATGCGCTGGTTGCCAAAAATCGAATTCCTTTTTCCTACCTTACATATTGGTTGTGGGGAGACGAAGTTAAACCGTCTACGTATGTGGTCTCTCGTTGGGCCTTTCTTAGGGGTCTTAGTTTGGTCTACTTCGTCGCATTTGCTTCGATCGGTCTACAGCTCCCCGGGCTGATTGGAAGCAACGGAATTTTTACGCCTGGTTCGTTTACGGATGCTCAGGTTCGGTTGGTACAGCTGGCTGGGATGGGGTTCTCTGTTCTCCTTTTTATAGGATTTGCACCCATCCTGAACTTGATTCTGCTCTGGTTTTGTTATTGGTTTTTTGCTGATCTTAGTCGGGATTTTTTGTGGTTCCAATGGGACGCCCTGTTACTTGAGGTCGGGTTTCTTGCCATCCTTTTTGCGCCCTGGACCCTACTACCATTCTCTCCCAGTAGGGGTGTTCGAGAGAAGGCTCCTTCCCCATTTATCCTCTTTTTACTCAGATTCGTGCTTTTCAAAGTGATCTTCTTTTCTGGCTGGGTCAAGCTCACGAGCGGTGACCCGAATTGGGCCAACTTAACTGCGATCGGATTTCACTACGAGACTCAACCTCTGCCGACTTGGGTAAGCTGGTATGCACACAAGTTGCCCGAGTGGTTTCATATTTTCTCAGCCGTTGGAATGTTTGCTCTGGAGCTAGGGGCCTCTTTCCTTTTCTTCATGCCCAGAAAGGCTCGTCTTTTAGGGTTTTTCGCCGTTCTATTTTTACAGTTTTTGATCGACCTCACTGGAAACTACGGGTTCTTTGGATGGCTTGTCGTGTGCCTTGCTCTACTCTTGCCTGACGATCAGTTCTGGAAGAGGTGGATTCCTCAAAGATGGTTTCCTCGTGTTGACCTGCCGGTAGAGCCTTCTTGGAAAAGGTGGGCAGTTGGGGTTGTTGGGTTGATTCTTTTTCTGGTCAATTGGACGACGGTACCGTTCTTTTCAAAGCTCATTACGGACTTTCGGGTAGTGAATCAATATGGCGTATTTGCGATTATGACTACCCAACGCGACGAGATTGTCCTTGAAGGGAGCGATGATGGCAACGTGTGGACTCCTTATGAACTGAAGTGGAAGCCAGGGGATCTTTCTCGGCCCCCAGGTTTTGTAGAGCCTCATATGCCGCGTCTAGATTGGCAGATGTGGTTCGCTGCACTTAGTCAGGACCGACCCCCGCTCTGGTTTATGAGTATGGTGGTCCGGCTGCTACAAGGTTCCTCAGAAGTTGCAGCTCTGTTCAGGACGAATCCTTTTCCAGATCATCCACCCCGGTGGATTCGAGCGCAGCGCTACCAGTATCAGTTTACGGATTGGGAGGAGCGAGCGGATTCAGGGAACTGGTGGAAACGTGCTTTAATCGGTCCTTTCGGGGTACCATGGTCGCTCGAAAACCTCAGCCGGAAGTAGAAAATGCGTGTTAAGCAGTTCAGTTGACCGAAAAAAGATCTTCCTTAATTTGACAAGTCACTATACATAACCACCTATTCTCTCAGAAGACATTTAAGAGCTAGGCGGTCCTTTGGAATGCCATGCCAAACATGACGTCCCGGAGTTCGCCGTTTTATTACATAATTTGGAGGTTGAATCTCTATGCAAGTAAGACCACTGCACGACCGTGTTTTGGTGAAACGCTTTACCGAAGAAGAGCGTTCCAAGGGTGGAATTATTATTCCAGACACCGCGAAAGAAAAACCCATTCAAGGTGAAATTATCGCTGTTGGCCAAGGCCGAGTCGCTGAAGACGGCAAAATCCGTCCACTCGATGTAAAAAAAGGCGATCGCGTTCTTTTCGGCAAATATGCTGGGACAGAAATCAAGATCGATGGCGATGAATTCTTGATGATGCGCGAAGAAGATATTCTTGGCGTCTTAAATTAAATTAATTTTTAAGGAGAAAATCCATGTCTGCAAAAGAACTCCGTTTTTCTGGAGATGCCCGTTCCGCCATTTTGAATGGTGTGAATACGTTGGCTGATGCTGTGAAAGTCACCCTCGGTCCTAAAGGCCGAAACGTTGTGATTGAAAAATCCTTTGGCGCTCCGAACGTCACAAAAGACGGCGTTACCGTTGCCAAGGAAATCGAGCTTTCCGACAAATTCGAAAACATGGGCGCTCAGATGGTCCGCGAAGTTGCTTCCAAGACCAACGACGACGCCGGTGATGGAACCACTACTGCTACAGTTCTTGCTCAAGCGATCTATCGCGAAGGTGCGAAAATTGTTGCTGCTGGCCACAACCCAATGGAATTGAAACGCGGTGTTGATCGCGCTGTAGAAACCGTGGTTGCCGAATTGAAGAAGATCAGTAAGCCTATTAAAGATCAAAAAGAAGTTGCTCAGGTAGGCACCATTTCCGCTAACAACGACCCAAACATCGGCAAGATTATTGCTGAAGCTATGGAAAAAGTCGGCAAAGAAGGCGTGATCACTGTTGAAGAATCCAAGACTGCTGAAACCACTCTTGATGTAGTGGAAGGGATGCAGTTTGACAGAGGTTACCTTTCTCCTTACTTCGTAACCAATCCAGAAAAGATGGAAGTCGCTTTGGACTCTCCTTATATTCTGATTTACGACAAGAAAATCAGTTCGATGAAAGATCTTCTTCCTTTGTTGGAGAAGGTTGTTCAACGTTCGAAGCCTCTTGTTATTGTTGCTGAAGAAGTAGACGGTGAAGCCCTTGCAACTCTAGTAGTAAACAAGCTCCGTGGAACTCTCCAGGTTGCTGCAGTAAAAGCTCCTGGCTTCGGCGATCGCCGTAAAGAAATGCTTCAGGACATTGCTGTTTTGACCGGCGGCAAAGTGATTTCTGAAGAAATGGGCCATAAATTGGAAGCTGCTCGCTTGGAAGATCTTGGATCTGCCAAGAAAGTGACCATTGATAAAGACAACACCACCATCGTTGATGGCGCAGGCAAGAAAACTGATGTTGAAGCCCGTGTTAAGACCATTCGCGCACAGGTTGAGGAAACCACCTCTGACTACGATCGCGAAAAGCTGCAAGAACGTCTTGCTAAGCTGGTCGGCGGCGTGGCTGTCATCAGCGTCGGTGCTGCTACCGAAGTTGAAATGAAAGAAAAGAAAGCTCGTGTGGAAGATGCATTGAATGCAACACGCGCAGCTGTTGAAGAAGGTATCGTACCTGGCGGCGGAACTGCTCTATTGCGTGCTTCTAAGGCATTGGAAGGCCTAAAAGGTCTTTCTCCAGAACAGCAGGCCGGCGTGAATATCATCAAGCGTGCGCTTGAAGAACCCTTGCGCCAGATTGCTGGTAATGCAGGTTACGAAGGTTCCATCGTTGTAGACAAAGTTTGGAACAACTCAACTCCAGCTTGGGGCTTCAATGCTCTCACCGAGAAGTATGAAGACCTGATTGCTGCTGGTGTGATCGATCCTACTAAAGTTTCTCGTTGTGCTCTTCAGAATGCAGCTAGCGTTGCAAGTCTGATGTTGACCACCGAAACTTTGATCGCTGAAAAGCCTAAGAAAGAAAGTGCTGCTCCAATGGGCGGCGCTCCTGGTATGGGCGCTGGCGGTTACGGCGACATGATGTAAAATATCTGCGACGCAAGTCGTGATCTTTTAAAGAGGGAGGAACCTTCGGGTTTCCTCCCTTTTTTTATTCCGCTTCGACCCTGGGGGTTCCTATTTTGTGCTACAACTTAGACCATGAGTACTGATCAAAAGTTGGCTTCTAATTCTGACCGTTGGGTCAAATGTATTTCAACACAGGGCAATATTCGTGGCGTGGCGCTCTTTGCTAAGAATTTAGTGCAGCTGCAGGCTGATCAGCACAAACTTCGTGGGGACTCGATTTCTAGGTTGGGTGAGGCCCTGATGGGGGGGCTGTTCCTTGCATCCTATTGTAAAAAAGGCGAACGCATCAATTTAAATATTCAGTCTACCGGTAGGTATAAACAAGCGCTTGTAGATGCTTATCCCGATGGCTCAGTGCGTGGCTTTTTGGTTGAAAGAGAGTCCCCAGAGGACTTGACTCAGGATGATCAAGGGCCATGGGGTTCTGGAACTCTTTCCGCTCTGAAAACCAAAGATCTCGACCGTGAAAAGCCTTATATCGGCACCGTTCCAATTCTAACCGGACACCTTGCAAAGGACCTGAGTTTTTATTGGGTTCAAAGTGAACAGATTCCCACCGCAGTTGGGCTGGCAGTTCAGGTCAAGAACAAGCAAGTTGTGGCGGCAGGGGGTTTTTTAATTCAGGCTCTGCCGGGCGCATCTACAGATGAGATTCGGGGGATCGAAGAGCATATTCGGGAGCTTGATTCTTTTACAAAACAGATTTCCCAAATTGAAAACCCAACTCAGCTCTTGTCCCACCTTTTTCAAAATACAGCATTTATGGTGGTCGAAGAGAAACCCATCACATTTAAGTGCAGTTGTTCCTGGGAAAAAGTGAGAAGGGCGCTAGGTTTGGTGGGAGCCGAGGAGCTAGCATCAATGTTAGCAGACCCCAAGATTTCGGTGGTGCGCTGTGATTTTTGTGCGCATGAGTACGAAATTGATCGAGAAACGATTCGTGAACTCTTAGAGGCAGTCAGGCCACAGGGGACAGACAAAACCTAAAAGCTAACACCCGCATGAAGTAGGAATGTTGCGTAGGTCCCGCCTAAATTTAAGGGTGTTCCGTTTGCTAAGGGCTTGGCTGCTCCGAAGACGCTGTGAAAAGTGAGGCCAGCACCGAAGAAAACCATTTTACTAATTTCAAGATCCACGCCCGGTCCAGCATGCACTCCGAATAAGAGAGTTGAAATGTCCGGAGCTGCAGCAGGGCCCGACGCCTGGGCGGTCCAGTCTTTATAACTAGGACGGTAAAATCCTAAGCCGAATACAAGGTAGGGAATAATTTTGTCATACCAGCTCATATTTAGGCGCATTCCTCCGGAAAGGCTGGTCATTGAAAATTTCCCATCCGAGTGCTCTGAATAGCTGAAGGCCGAGTCAAAGCTAAATAGGTCACTCACGCCGTAGGTGTAGTGGATTTGTGTTCCGATGCTGTCGGAAAAGCGGGTTAAATCCCCCATTAAAAAGACCTGGCCAATATCTAGCGCGATGTTATTTGAGCCCGGACTAAAAGGTGCAAGGTCGCTAAATTTTTCTCGACCCCGAATCGTAGTTCGATGAGTACTGGACTCTTCATTTGTCCATACTGCCGGTTTAATGAATCTATTATCTGTTGCTCCCCAGGTTACTGAGGAGGTTGATAACAAGGCCGCCAATATTAAATAGACATAATGTAATTTCATCTATTTAATGCTACCAGAAGATTAGAATGGGGCAAGTCGAGAGGGGACCTACATCCCCCCTCCCAGGCTTGCTTACTAATGAATTACTGATTCAGGGCTGGAGCACGGGTGCCAGCGTCTTGTGTTTTCAGAGATGCGTCAAAAGGAGCCACTTCTCCGCCTATTTTGGTTTGAATAAATCCAGAAAAAGAACCGTCCCCATGACGAATAATTTCTTTTAGCAATTCGACAGAAGGCTGTGTCTTAGCTTTTCTTTCGCTTTCATAAAGAAGTTGCGTCAAAGTTGCGGCGGTAATGTCGTTTTTGGTCTTGTTGTCGATGACGCGAAGATCTTCGCCGCCCTTAATCATCTTAGCAATTTCGTCCAAGGTGACGTAGCTAGACTCATGAGTGTCATACAGTTTACGGTTCTGATAACGCTTAATGATTTTGATTTCTTTCATGATTCCCCCTATTGAATCATTTTATTTTGGAGAAAATGAGTCGGGCTCTTTTTGGAGCTCACGCCTCAATCCTGAAAAATAAGGAAACATCCCCCTTTAAATTTGAGACCCCTAAGTGACTTACCGGAACTTACGGTGCAGCGCATGAGCCACAACGTGTCACGGTCAGTCCTCCAACCAGATAGCAACCCGCTGCGCTAAAGTCAAGCCTTCGGCCCGTTCAATCCAGTTTGAATGGTTAACGCATCTTATTAATTTCCTTGGAGAACTTTGCCCAGTCCCCCTTTTGCGTTTTGCCTTTTAAATACGACGCGCCGTGAAAATCCGCCGTTTAGTTTTGCGCCAAAAGCGTCGATGGATACTTGGAGGCTACTGTTTCATGAAAAAGAATCCCTCTGCTCGCAGAGCTCTGACGCTAAGGATTACTAGGGGAATTTCAGTTCTTGTCACTTTCGCGTTTTTGGCACCGAGTTGGGCCGGAAAGAAAGAGCACGGGCCAAATGAAAAAGAGTTGAAACAGGCCGAAAAAACAACCAAGGTTGCATTCAGGAATACTCAAGCTACTGCAGAGTACCATTTCACATTAGCCCAAGCCTATGCGTCAGATGGTGATGTGGATCGGGCCATAGAGGAATACAAGCTCACACTCATGTTCGATCCGAAGTCTCCCTTGGTTTTTACTCGCCTTTCTACCGAACTAGTTAAAAAAGGAATGCTTTCGGCAGCCATGGAAGCTGCGAAGGAAGCTCTTAAGCTAGATCCGAAATACTTAGACGCTAGGGTGATTTTGGCGGGCCTCTATTCAGCTTCTAGAGAGACTCAATCCGCACTGATCGAATACGATTCAATTTTGAAACAAGATCCCAAGCATGAGGAAGCAGCAGTTTACCGTTCCCAGGTTCTGATGGAGGTTGGCAAGGCTGAAGAAGCAGCCGCTGGTCTCCGAGCTTTCACCAAGAAGAATCCGGAATCCACTTTGGGCTGGTACTATCTGGGAAGAGTCGAACAGCAGCAGGATCACCTAAAAGAGGCTGTGTTTGCCTATAGAAAAGCCATGGAGTCGCGAAATGGATTCTCCCAAGCTGCTCTTGCGCTCGGATATTTGTATGAAGAGAAGCAAATGACTTCCCATGCAATTGGAGTTTATAAGCAACTCTTCGAAGAAACTGGAGATGCAGCTGCCGCGAGTCGTATTGCAACCCTGTATCTTAAAGAAGAAAAATATAAAGATGCTATTCCGTTCTTAAGAGCGATTGAAGCCGCGGACCCCGAGGATATGAATGTTCGGGTCAAGCTTGGTCTAGTTCAAATGGAAATGAAAAACTACACTGAAGCAACTAATACTTTCAAAAGCATCCTAAAGAAAAATCCTGACTCGGATCGTATTCACTACTATCTGGGGAGCCTCTATGAAGAAACAAAAAAGACCGAGGAGGCGATCAACGAATTGAGACAGATTCGTCCAGAGTCAACTCTTTACCCAGACGCGATTCTTCACGCCGCGTTTTTGTTGAAGCAATCTGGAGATCTGGCGCAGTCTAAGGCAGTGATGAAGACCGCAATGGCAGCGGCTCCTCACAACGTTAGCCTCTATTTGTTTAGTGCAAGCCTGGAAGAGGAAAATAAGAATCTAAACGGTGCGGTTTCTCTTCTTGAAGTGGCCCTCAAGGAATTTCCAGAAGATGAAAAGGTCCATTATTATTTAGGCTCGCTTTACGATCGAATGGGCAATCCTGACAAAGGTTTGGGCCATATGGAAGCGATCTTGAAAGTAAATCCAGAAAATGTAGATGCGCTGAATTACATTGGTTACACCTGGACACAGAAGGGAATTCAGCTGGATTACGCTGAAAAGCTTCTTCGCCGAGCAATGGGTCTTAGGCCCGAAAATGCTTATATTCAGGACAGCTGGGGCTGGTATCTCTTTGTTCGAGGAAGAAATCGCGAGGCAGTTGTTGAGTTGGAAAAGGCCGCGCGTTTGAAGCCCAATGAACCCACTATTCTGGAGCATCTAGGAGACGCTTATCGAAAATCAAATTTGAGGGAAAAAGCATTAAATCGGTATAAGGACGCTGTGAAGTTTTCTGAGGACGATGCAGCTAAGAAAAAGCTGCAGCTGAAGGCTGACCTTCTTTCGAGTGAGCTTGCTGCAGAAAAGTCAGGCCGTCCGTCGCATCGAATTCCTGCGAGTATGCCAAGTATCGAGGCCAGTGAGGACCGGACGGATTCTACTCGGGAAGAGTAAGCGACTCTGGCCCATTCTGAGCTAGATTATCCGATCAATCAGGACCTAAAATCTAAAGCTGGCTGACCATGCACTCTATTCAGGCAGTTTGTTTTGTGAGATGCGTTGTGGATGAGAATCACTTTGGGTTACCCCTGGATTAACTGCTTCCTAGCTATTCTTCTCCTTATTGTCACAGGCTGTAAGACGGCTCCGAAATTTGAGGGGGAAATTTCATCTGAGGATCTTCTTTCAAAGGTCTGTGAGATTGGACGAGAAAATAAGAGCGCAAAAGGAACAGCCTGGATTAAAGTGCACTACACTGATCAGACTCGTGAGTCTTCACGAGATATTTCTGGGCAATATTCCACTACCGTATTGGTTTCCTCTCCTGAATATTTGAAGCTTACAATTGATAACATCCTAGGTGGAACTGAAGCCACACTGGTTGTGAATAAGAATCACTATTCGATTACACGAGGAGAAGGTCGAGCCGGTTCGTCGCAGGGTAATGGGACTTGGCACGGAGTTCCGTTGTCGTGGGCAATCGGATTGTATCTCGGACGAATCCCATGTCCCAATCGGGAGCTCGTGGCGAACAAAACGTCAAATGTAAAATCGACGCCTCCAAAAATGATTCTGACTCAGCAAGAGAAGGGAGTTTTGGAAGCCTCGGTGTCTGATGCCAAGGGCTCCGTGGTTGAAATTTATCGATATTCTTTCAAAACCTACTTTGGTCGGCCCTGGCCAGATAGTTTGCGTTGGACTCGCTTTGTTGGTGAGAAGGTTGAGGTGGAGTTTAAGTTCGACCTCCCTGAGGAGCGCTCTTTGAATCCAAGGCGTTGGGAAGCAGCATCCAAGGATAGCTTTTTGAAGGTTGTGTGGAAAGACCGCAGCGTGTTAGATCGTTAGCCCTTATCACTAAGTCCAAGGTCTGTGCTAGATTGACACTCGAATTGGATTTTTGATACCTACGTTGAGTAGGGGAGGAGGGCGAATGGGTCGGCTAAAAGTTTTGATCATGGCCTTAGCTGTGGTTTTTTCGGGCTGCTCGTTTAAATCTACTGAACCCCCCAATACCCTTCACGTCTATGTTTCCGCGAAATTAAAAGGGCTGGACCCAATTTACACGGATGATTTGTATTCTGGAATTCAAACCAGTCAGCCCTATGAAACACTTCTACAATATAATTATTTAAAAAGACCTCTTGAGCTCGAGCCGCTTTTGGCTGAATCAATGCCTGTCCTCAGTGAGGGTGGTAAAAAAATTGTTTTTCGGTTGAAAAAAGGTGTTTTTTTTCAGGATAATCCCTGCTTCAAGGAAACCAAGGGTAAGGGCCGGGAAATGCGTGCGGAGGATTTTGTCTATTCTTTTAAGCGCCTAGCTGATCCCGCACTCGCTTCACCCGGGTGGTGGGTATTCGAAGATAAAGTAGTCGGACTAAACGCTTGGAGAGAACTGGCGTTAAAGTCAGGTAAGGCAGATTACACTGCTCCTGTAGAGGGGATTAAGGCGCCTGATCCTTATACGTTAGAGATTCATCTGACGAGGCCTGCCTATCAACTTCTCTATTCTTTGACTATGGTTTATACCGCTGTGGTTCCCCATGAGGCGGTCGAGTTCTATGGGAAAGAGTTTTTGAACCATCCAGTTGGCACGGGTCCTTGGCAACTGGCCGAGTTCAACCCAAGTTCACGGATCATTTGGAAACGTAATCCGACCTATCGAAAAGAAGTCTATCCAAGCGTTGGAGAGTCAGGGGACAAAGAAGCCGGATTGCTAGAAGATGCTGGAAAAGCGCTACCTCTAGCCGATCAGGTCAATGTCCAGATCATTACTGAAACACAGCCGCAGTGGTTGAATTTTGTGGCTGGAAAGTTGGATGCCCTGAGTATTCCTAAGGACAACTTTTCTACGGTTATCAATGAAAAGCGGGAGTTGCGTCCAGAGTTTAAAGAAAAGGGGATTCAGTTGAGGGTGACTCCGCTCTATGACACCACCCACGCAACCTTCAATATGGTAGATCCGATCATTGGGAAGAATAAGTATCTCAGGCAAGCTATCAGCCTAGCTTATGATCAGGAGACTTTTAATGACTTGTTCTACAATGGTCGAGCTATTTTAGCTGAAGGGCCCATTCCGCCCGGATTATCGGGGTATTCGGCGGAACTCAAGAATCCCTATCGTCGGTTTAATGTTTCGAAGGCTAAGGAATTGATGGCGAAGGCAGGCTATCCAGAGGGCAAGGGACTTCCTCCGTTAGAGTACGCGACCCTGGCGGATAGTTTCTATCGTCAGACTGCTGAATACTTTCAGAAGCTGATGGAGCCCCTAGGGATTAAAGTTAATGTAACTGCCTACTCCTGGCCCCAGTTTTTAGAAGCCATGAAAAATAAAAAGGCTCAAATCTGGGAGTTTGCCTGGGGTGCAGACTATCCGGACGGTGAAAATTTCTTACAGCTTTTCTATTCGAAGAATTTTTCTCCGGGTCCCAATGATGGAAATTATTCCAACCCCGACTTTGATCGAATGTATGAGCATTCTCTTACTCTCCCCGACTCCCCCGAGCGAACTGCTCTTTATAGAAAAATGGTCGATCTTTTGGTCGAAGATTGTCCGTGGATTTTTGAAGCGCATCGAATCGGGTTTTTTCTCTCCCAGCCCTGGTTCAAGAATTACAAGCCGAGTGATTTGGATCATAGAACTTATAAGTACTACCGGATTGACACTGCTCTAAAAAAATAAGGGCGGAAGGGGAGACCCAGTGCTGGCTTACGTGGTGAGGAAGGTGTTAAGCGCAGTTCCAACTCTCTTTGGCGTGGCCCTGATTGTTTTCATTTTGTTCAATACCGTCGGCGGGGATCCTACCTATCAAATGTTGGGGAGGCATGCCACGGCGAAACAAGTTGCTGAGCTAAGGCATGAGTATGGATTCGATCAGCCTCAATATATTCAGTTCATTACTTACCTAAAACAGATCGTTACTTTTGATTACGGACGAAGCTATGCCACGAAACAAAAGATCAGCGATATGATTCTTGATGGGATCGGCCCCTCGCTTTCACTGATGATCCCTGCGTTTTTGGTGACGACTTTGCTTTCCTTGGGGCTAGCTCTTTTGGTGGCCTACTTTCGGGGTAGATGGATCGACCGAACTATCGTCATCGTTTGTGTTTTTGGAATGAGCCTCTCAATGCTCGCTTATATTCTTTTTGGCCAGTACTTTTTTGCCTATAAAATGGGATGGTTTCCGATTTCCGGCTACGAGCCAATGTGGCCCGAACGGATTCAGTACCTGATTTTGCCAGGACTTATTTTTGTAGCTGTGAGTCTTGGCTATGATGTGCGCTTTTACAGAACAGCGATCCTAGATGAAACGAATCAAGATTATGTCAGGACTGCACGTGCAAAGGGTCTTTCCGAGGGGCGAGTTTATTTTAAACATGTCTTAAAGAACAGTATGATCCCGATTCTAACTAATATCGTAATTGAAATTCCGCTGCTGATCTTAGGGGCCTTTCTTTTAGAGAGCTTCTTTGGGATTCCTGGTTTGGGAAGTATGACCATCGATGCCGTTCATAACAGTGATTTTCCTGTGATCAAGGCAATGACCACCTTGGACGCGATGCTTTTTATTTTTGGGAATTTGCTAACGGATATTTTATACACTTTGGTCGATCCACGGGTGACGTTCGAATGACTACTAAAACATCCGATCAAAATAGAAATGGTGTAGCGGGGTTCGGAGCGTTCGTTTCCTCTCACGTTGTTGGAAAAGGTCTTCTGCGCGATGCATGGATCAGGCTTCAGAGAGATAAAATAGCCCTTTTATGTATCGGGATTGTGGCGTTGTACGCAGCAGTGGCTTTGATGGTCCAGATGGGGTGGTTGGCAACTCCATGGGACGAAGTTGTTTCAGGAGCCTATCAGCCACCCTCTTTCGCGTCTTACAAGACGATTTTAGGAACGGACATTTTTGGGCGAAGCGTTTTTTTCAAGGTCTTACAAGGGACTCGGATTGCGATGAGTGTCGGTCTAGTCTCTTCTCTTATTAGCATTCCGATTGGTGTCTGCCTCGGGGCAATTGGAGGTTATTTTGGAGGGTGGGTAGACGACTTGGTTGTTTGGGTCTATACAACAGTCTCGTCTATTCCAAATATAATGCTCTTGATTGCAATCGCCTTTCTATTAGGTAAGGGGTTGCCTGCGATCTATGTGGCCCTAGGGGCTACTTCGTGGGTAAGTCTCGCACGAATTATGAGAGGCGAGTTTATTAAGCACAAAAGTCGGGACTATGTCGTTGCTGCAGAAAGTATCGGCGCAAGTCATCGCTCTCGAATTTTTCGGCATATTTTGCCGAACGTCTCCCATTTTATTATTATTAACTTGTCCATCCAGTTTATGACTGCGATTAAGGCAGAGGTCATTCTTTCCTTTCTGGGATTGGGGGTTCAAGGGCAGCCCAGCTGGGGGGTTATGATCGATGATGCCAAACTGGAGTTGTCTAGAGGAGTTTGGTGGCAGTTGGCCGGAGCGACTGTGGCCATGTTTTTTGTAGTTCTTGCATTTAATATTTTAGGTGATTCTCTGAGAGATGCCTTGGACCCAAAGATTAAATAGGACTAGGTCACTATGGAAAAAGTTTTGGACGTAAAAAATTTATCGACTTCGTTTTTCACCGACGCCGGTGAGATTAAGGCTGTCGATGACGTAAGTTTTTCGATCTATAAGGGAAAGACTCTAGGAATCGTTGGTGAGTCTGGATGCGGAAAGAGTGTGACAAGTCTTTCGATAATGAGGCTAATTCCAAGCCCTCCAGGAAAAATTGTAGGCGGACAGATCTTATACGGCGGGAGGAATCTAGTAGATCTCTCTTCCGAGGAGATGAGGAAAATTCGGGGCAACGAAATCTCGATGATTTTTCAGGAACCCATGACCTCTTTGAATCCTGTTTTTACAGTCGGAAACCAGATCGCCGAAGCCGTTATCCTGCATCAAAAGCTCTCTCGCAAAGAGGCTCGCAATAAGGCGATTGAAATGCTGAAGTTGGTTGGAATATCTGCTCCGGAGAAAAGGATTGATGAATATCCCCATCAGCTTTCGGGTGGAATGAGACAGAGAGTGATGATCGCAATGGCGCTTTCCTGTAACCCGTCGGTCTTGATCGCCGATGAGCCAACCACGGCTTTGGATGTAACTATCCAGGCGCAAATTCTAGATCTGCTTTTGGAGTTGCAACAAAAAGTGGGGATGGCCTTGATTCTGATTACCCATGACCTAGGGGTCGTTGCTGAGGTTGCTCATGAAGTACTAGTGATGTATGCAGGACGAGTTGTAGAGCAAGGCGAGGTCAGGGAGATTTTTTCAAATCCAAAAATGCCTTATACTCGTGGGCTGTTGAACAGTATTCCCACGCTGAGTAAAGACCCCACCGGAAAGATAAAAAAGAAACGTTTGGAAACCATTCCAGGAATCGTACCCAACCTCCTAGATCTGCCTAAAGGATGTCGATTTCAAGAGAGGTGCTCTTTTGTGGTGGACGAGTGCAAAGGCAAGGAGCCTGATCTTCGGTTAGTTTCCAAACTTAAAAATGATGCCGAATGGGACTTGCCGCACGCTGTTCGGTGTGTGAGGGATATTTAAATGGCCGACCCTATCAGTTCCTACCCGCCTCTTGTTTCGGTACAGAATCTAGTGAAACGCTTTCCGGTCAAGGGGGGCATTCTGTCTCGAGAGATTGCCAGTGTGAAGGCTGTCTCAGATGTCAGTCTAGAAATCTTTCCGGGCGAAACCTTGGGACTCGTAGGAGAGTCCGGTTGTGGTAAGTCTACACTGGGTCGGTGTATTCTGCGGTTGATCGAACCCACTCAGGGTCAGGTTTTCTTTCGAGGTCAAGACATTACAAAACTAGGACCGCAAGAAATTCGCAAATTGCGAAGGAATATGCAGATTATTTTTCAGGATCCGTATGCTTCGCTCAACCCAAGGATGAAGATCGAAGACATTCTTGAAGAGCCGCTTTTGATTCATAAGATGGGTAAGACGAGCGCCGATAGGTCTCTACGGATTTCCAAACTCTTGGATATGTGTGGTCTGCGTCGGGAGTCTTTGGTGCGGTATCCTCATGAGTTTTCAGGTGGGCAGCGGCAACGAATTTGTATTGCGCGCGCACTAGCCGTAGAGCCTCAGTTTATTGTTTGTGATGAACCTGTTTCAGCTTTGGATGTATCTATTCAAGCTCAAATTATAAACCTGATGCAGGATCTCCAAAAAGAGCTTGGCTTGACCTACCTTTTTGTTGCACATGATTTAAAAGTTGTTGAACATATTTCTAATCGTGTGGCTGTGATGTATTTGGGAAAAATTGTCGAGACAGGAACTGCTGAGCAGCTTTACCAAGAGCCTAAACATCCCTATACTAAAGCGCTTTTGTCATCTATTCCTATTCCAGATCCAACATATAAAAAAGAACGGGTGGTTCTAAAAGGCGACGTCCCTTCGGCGCTAACACCGCCAAGCGGTTGTCACTTTCACCCGCGCTGTCCAATTGCTCAGGAAAATTGCAGACATACTGCGCCGGATTTAAGAGAGATGGGAAAGAGTTCTCAGGCCCATTTGGCCTCGTGTCATTACGCAAGTTAGTCCTGCCCTTGTCAGCGGAGTCAGTTCTTTGACTGCGAAAAAACTGCGGTAATCCTTGAGAAATTCCGAAAAGATTGCATAGAACTATGGACTTTACTCGGAGAAAACCGACCAAGGAAAGCATGGATCAGTTATTTCGAATTCGAGTCGATTCGGTAAAACCGTTCGCCTTGATGATCGCGCCCGTTTATCTTTGGCTTGGTGCAAACGAAAAATTTATTTCGCTAAAAGCTCCTTTTGATTTTTTCACATTGGAAGAATTGAAAAAATTAAAAGGCCATCATCAGTTTTTCTATCTTCCTCAAGCCACTCAATCGGTGATGCCTTTTAGAGAAGCGGCTTTAAGAGTCAGAGGACTTTTGAAAGTGAGACCAAAAAAGCCGGTTGCCGCGAGCGCGAAGACAACCTACCCAGTGGTGGCCCTGCCACCGTCTCCATATGAACTCTCCAATGAGATTCTTCAAGTTGTTGGCCCTCTTTGGTGGAGGTATTCAGAAGACACTATTGGAATTGAAACTTACATGATCTCGGTTTTTGCGAATGAAGTTTGTAGTTTGATCCCAGATGCTAAGCTGCTGCAAGCTAGAGATGGCGACACTCTGGCGTACGACCATGCACTCTTAGTTTCGAGTTGGGTCGTGTTCCTTGCGCTCCATCTAGCGCATTGTGACTATCGATATCTGAACTACTTAAGATTGAGGGCTTTTGAACGAGTGAGCCTAGGTACACCAGCCGCCTCTTGGGCTCGGCCTTATGAGGAAAATCTTATTGGCTTGGTCATGGATCTTTTGAAATCAAGTCCACAGAAAATTACCAATCAGGATTTTGAAGGTAGAAATGATTCGATCTCGATCAGACTCGCTGATCGCCTTGCTAGAATTTCAAACGACCTAGCAGCAAAGGGTGCAGAGCCTCCGACCGTTTATGGGGAAGGAGGTTTCATAGATGCTTGATCGCGCCAAGGTGAAACTCAGAGCGCTCGATAGCTTTGGGATCTCCGGGCAACTCTCGCCTGAGGGCGAGGTATTTTATACATCTCTATTTAGTACGAAGCACTTGGGACGAGTCAGCGATCTTCTTTGTGCGAGACTTGAGAAGAGTGGTGTGGATGAGTTTAAGCTTCGTTTTTCTGTTTTAATGTCTGTGTTTGAAGCCTTTCAAGGGATGGGTTCGGGCAAAGGAAAAGTGAAGACGTCGATGCCTCTAGCTTTTCCTCTCTCTCTAGAGGTCGGTGTCGATGAGGAAAAAGTTGTCGTAGGTATCGGGTTTACCCTAAATCCAGCGCAGAGTTTCAATGCTGAGGGTCTTCCGGTTCGAATTGCAGATGGGACGCCAAACGGAAGACTAGAAACTCTTCTATTTGATCTAAAGAAGAATTCAGATCTAATTTTTATTAAACATGACCCAGGTAGTAGAAAGGTCGAAGTGGTTGCCCTGCTGGCCCATGATGGAGCGGGAACCTCAGCTTCGATAGAGGCCGATCACCCTCCACTCGAAGTTTTGATATTGGATCAGAAAACTGCAAAAGATGCGCCCAGGCCAAAACTTTATTCTGATTTGGGTGATCTAGATTATCCCACACTTTTAAAAGAAGATATTCCAGGTGAGGAAGAAGAAGAGAGTCACTCAGGGGAAATTGTTGCGCCTGAAGGGAAAAAGAGGAAAGCTGAACCTGTTGTAAAGACGAAACCCCCAAGTGGTATCGGCAGTCGTTTAGGTAAGATCTTCGGCTTGGGTCGCAAGAAAGAAGCCGAGGATGAGGACGAAACACAGCTAGATGTTTCCTCCGAGGAAATTGATCCAGACCAGCAGGTCGAAGGGGACGACGTTGAATCGCAGCTCGATTCAAGGGTCAAGGGAGGCAGGAGTCAAAAAGACCTGACTAGCAAGGTAAGGGGATCTGCCGCTGAAAAAGATCGCGCCAAGCAAGTCAAGGGAGCCCGTTCTGAGGGTCAAGACGCAGCGCTGGTCGAAGGGGGTCGTTCTGAGAACGATGGGGCTACTCAGGTCAAAGGGACTGGAGATGCTGATCAAGATGTCGCTCGTTTAGGTGCGAGCCCGGCTGAAATGCAAGACGAAACCCGCCTAAAGGGCCAAGGGCCCGAGGCTACACGAACTCGAGTCAAAGGTGCGCTGGGACCAGATGAAGGACAGACTCGCGTCAGGAGCTCTCCGGATGAGGAAGATGAAGAAGTCATTGTCAAAGGCTGGGGGGAAGATGACGAGGGCGGACGGACTCTTGTTAAAGGAAGGCCGGGAGAGAAAGAGAAGCGAACTCGAGTTCGGGGCAAGGTAGATGAGATCAATGATGAGGCAAGTGTTTCTGCAGACGAAGTCGAGGAGCCGCCAGAGTATGTGATCATAAAAGGGGCTAAACGCAAAAAGCGTCCACTCTGGCGCGTTAAGAGAGACGCAGACGAGGCGGAAGAACAGTTCCGTGATGAAGTCTCTCAAGAAGAGGCCCCGGAGCCCGAAGACCTTTCTGCTGAGCCAGAACCTCCACTGCCACAAAAACCCCGTCGTCTGAGACGAGCTTTGCTGGGTAACGCCGGTCGGGCTATTCGAAACTTGATCGGCTATTTTAGGACGAAAGAAGATGAGGAGGAAGACTCCGAACCTTCCTTGCCCACGGCTCCTCCGGTTTCAAAAAAACCGCCAACTAAAAAAGGGGTTGAAAAAGCCTCAGAGACACCCGCACTTGAACCCTCTGATGCTTCGGGACAAGAAGAAGAGTTACCTTTGGGGCCTCCACCAGAGGTGCCTCCTCCTCAAGCAGCGGAGGGAGCAGAAGCCTCTAAAGATCCAAACGCTACCGGACTTGAACAGGATGCAAAAAGCTTGGTGAACGAGTTACATGGAGGTGGTTTAGATCATGTGCTCCGAGTGGCCCAGTGGGAGTCCGTGAATATTAAACGAGAGATTAAGAATCAAAAAGCTACCAAATGGGTAGAAAATCTGATGGGAAGCCTGATGACAGAGAGGGCTCGCCTTGCAGATCTGGGTAAAAAGATTCATGGTTCCGTTAGACTTAAAGAAATGGAATTTAAAGACAAGTTGAGCGTCCTTCAGGAAGAGGTCCGAAAGAAAGAGGCAGTCCTAGCGCAAAAAACTGCAGCTTTGGCGCGGACCAAAGATCAGTTGACGAAAGTGACCGAGTCCAATGAAAAGCTGAAAATGATCGCTCAAAACTCAGAGGAGGATATTCATTACAAACAGAAGTACGATATGGCTCAGAAAATGTTGGATCTCGCGAAAGAAGAAAATACTAAATTTGCACAAAGAGTCGATGAGCTAAAGGCCCAGTTAAACACAGCAGCGGCTTCTAGCAAGGCAACGCCAGGCGTAGCCTCGCAAATGACGGTATTGCAGGGAAAATATGAGCGCCTTTTTAAACAAAATGAAGAATTTAGAAAAGCCAATCGACAGCTGATGGAAAAATTGAACGAACCGAGGAGAGCAAGTCTAGGGGTTGAAGAGGCTAGGAAACGGATTGAAATAGCTATGAAAATGCTCAACACCGAAAAACAGGAAAAGATGGCTCTCAAGTCCCAGTTGGTTACTGCACATCAGGATCAGATTCGGCTTCGTGACGAGTTAAAACGATTACAGCTGGAAAACAAACACTTAACTTATCTTGCTCAGCAGCAGGCGGCCAAGAGGGCTTCAGGAACCGGAGGCGGAATGGGCGGCACAGGAACAGGTGGCCTTGGCGGAGGCCCCTCCTCGGCAGCCTGAGGGTTTCTACCGGCTATTTACTCGACTTTCAGTGTTTCAAGCCTTGGTGTTCCATCTGATCTGGATTGAAAGAAAATTCTGAGCTTAGGGTGCCATTCCTCTCCAAGAGAATAGAACCAAAATTTACCAAGACCCGTTTCCTTCTGAATATTTTCTTTGAAGCGACTCAAGCCTACCGGGTCAAAGTTCCCATTTCCTAAATGAAATCGGATTTGCTTTTCTGACGGGTTGAACTTCCAAATGAGTTCCACTTCCAGGCGCTGATCTGGGGGGAGCCTCAGAGACTGAATTAGCCGCCCGATGACCAACTTTGCTTCTAGGAAGAAGAGGTCTTTCTGAACATGTAGGGGGGAATTTGTGCCAGAGGGGAGCGTCCAGAAAGCCTCAAACTCCGGGTTAGCCTGCACGTCCGCTACCTCGGTTCTTGGATGAAGCAGGATCGTCGAGGCCAACAATTCTCCCACGGCTGCTGATAGAGGTGCATAGGCAGAGAGGTCAAAATATCCACCGTATTTTCGGCTATCTTCCATTTCTGAAACCGATCCGGGACCGATTCGCCAAATTGAATGACCTCTGGCCTTCCAGCCCAAAGGGTAGCGTCTTAGTGGAAGAGCGCGCCCCTCGTCCAAAGTGACAAAATCAGACAGGGAGCCAAAAAGGGTTTCGCCGCTTTTCGAGTCAAACCCGGGAAGGTCCTCAAAAATATTCGGTAGTTCCGAGGTATAGCCCGTCGCAAAAATAATTTTTCGAAACGTCCGCTTTGTTATTTTCAAAGACGGCTTTTCGTTTTGTAGGGTCACTTCGAATTCGGAGTCAGAACCGTTTTTTCTTTCGACCTGAGTGATACGGCCGGGGAGCGCGCGGACCCAACCCGTCAAGAGGGATTGTCCGGTTTCAGCATATCTCTCTTTGAGGATAGGATGTTTGAGGGACTCCATGAACTCAGCCGGAGTCGTAGCATCTTGCCCCGCCCAGAGGATTTTAGGTCGGTTGCTTTCGGGCCATTTTAGAAGGGCCTCCACTGCAATCTTGCCACCGTCTCCGGCGCCGATGACTAGAACCTCCGCTGGTAGTATTTCAAGATGCTGATCGGTGCTGGTTCCTCGTCGAGCATATCGAGTTTCGGAAAGCCTGTTTAAGAACTGGTCGACAGTTTCCACCGCTGGATTCCCATCCGAGGTGATTCGCTCCACCGACTGTCGATGAACCGCATCATCAATGCCAGTTTTGGGAGCGCCCAGTCCCGTGGCTATCAAAATATGATTCGTAAAAACGATGAGCCCCTTGTCGGTGACCACTCTATAGGTTGCGTGTGGGGCTCCTGGTTCCACTTTCACTACTCTTTGGTTAAAGACCAGACCGCTGTCTGAAAAAAGATGAGCAAGCAAAGTTGCATCACCGAGCTTTTGCGACGAGGGAAAGATCAAGTCGTCTTCAGGTCCTGAAACCAGGTCGAAAACTTGAATGGGACTTCCAATGATGGTGTTGTGGAGGGTAATTCCGTCCTGAACTCTTCCTTCTGGGCTATTCAAGTAGAATGAGCCGCGAAGGTGGTCAAACGTGCCGGCGTTTGGAGAAGCCTCAAAGATGAGTGTTCTTAGGTTTGGATTTTTTTGCTTCAGAATCGAAAACGCAATAGCACTTTGCGAGCCTGCTCCGATTCCAACAATGTCTACGATGGCAGGTGAGTTTGTTTTTACGAGGTTGCTAATTTGATCAGCTAAGAGATCCGACACGACGTGGAGTTCGAGGGAGGCTGCCCTGGCGAAATCCTCTCTTGTCACCAGACCGCGGTAGGCTTGTTGCAAGGTGATCCCGACAGGGATTTTTTTGAGGTGTGCCAACGATTGAAACTGAAAACAAGCTCCAACTAGAAAAATAGAAAAGAGCAGAAAAATTTTTTTCATTATTAAGTTCACTCAAAAGGTTTTTCCTGGCGGTCAAAATTTCAAAACTATCTTTATATTGACGTGATGCATTATTAGCACTATAGGGCATCGGACGCTAAACCCTTTTCACAATTGGAGATTTCTATGATGAAAAAAACGCGATTGATTTCCTTCGTCGCAGGTTCTCTTTTTGGCGTAGCTGCCATGGCTGGAGACTTCACCGTTTATGGTGAATCAGCGAAGACCGCAATTGATGCCTTTAATAATGCTGGGGCCCAGGTTCAAAAAAATAAGAAGGGCAAAGAAAGACTCAGTTTGAGTCAGATGAGCTGTGCGGAGGAACGCGTCTATGTCGGCTGTGCGGACCAGTTGAGAAAAGTCTGTAGATTTAATGACGGCGAAAGAAAGCTCGACAGCGGTGTCCAGGATTCACTCAAACTTTTACAGATGCTAGGCAAAGAAGGTCTGAACATTGAGAAACGCTCCCTAGCCTTTGAGTTCGTGAAATGCGCCAATCCTAGGGACCCCCAAGTTCAGTGCACCTTCCGGTTGGCTCGCTAGAGATTTAGACCGAACAATTCGAGGAAAAAATATGAAATATAGTCTTCTTAAAGGCTCTTATCGAGCCATGAGTTTGCTCGTCCTTGGAGTCGCAATTTCTCTCGCGGTTCCGCCTTCGCCTGCCAATGCAATGCTCAAAAATTGGTTCAAAAAGAAGGAAAAAACATCAGATTCGGATTCCGCAGGAAAGAAAAAGAAGGGTGAGAAAAATGCTCTCGGGGGCGCCACCACCAGAGAACAAATGTCTGCGTTAAGTTGGTTTACTGACCATCCGGACCTCCACCCTGGCCAGCTATTTATTGAAAGTATTGAAAAGGTGGACCCGTCTTGGGCCGATGATGGCTTTGATGTGGTTCGCGAAGAATTCCTTGCTTGTGGGATTTTTAACGGCACCAACGGGTGTTTAGATGCAACCTATGCAGTGTTTTCAGGCGTCGTTATAGTCAAGGACCAGAGCGTCCAATATATATCCCCCCTTGGGAGAGATAGGGACCTATTAGGTTTGGCGTTGGTGGGTGAACTAGAGTTTTCTCAAACGCCACCCAAGATTCTTTCGCTGAGTTTTGCCTCTTATGATCGCAAAACTGTGGAACACAAAGACCTAAGGCGTGCCTTTGAACAGGGTCATTTCAAGACTGTGGCCACCCTAAGGGTAGCTGAAAATCCGGTAGACTTCGCTGTTCGGACATTGGATAGCCGGCCTGATTTCCGAAAACTGTACTCTGTTTCTAAATACCTTCTGTCTTTGAAAGAGGGATCTCACCAGAGAGAGATTGAAGCAGCATTCCAGGAACAACACTCAAGTTGGGTGAATTTAAGAAAGTCTCCCTACCCTCTAGCTTTTTTCGACCTCGCTCGAGATCACAAACTCGTACCCGAATTGGTTGAAACTCTTGCACGGAGTTTGCTGGATTCGGAAGATGAGACCAGTGCTCAACACGGAGCGGTTGCTCTTGCTATGTTGAAAATTCAAGATGAAAAAATCCGAGCCCATTTGACTACAGCGGTTGCCAGTTCAAGCTGGAGGGTGAGGAGAGATGCGGTTTTGGGATTAGAGAAAATTCGCAATGGTCTGCAAGATGACCTGCTTGTTTTTGGAAGACTTGAAGATAACGACAAAGATGTCAAACAGGCTGTCGATCGAGTTTTAGATTCCGCGAGAATGGATAACAGCTATCTTCCAATCTTAGTTGAAAAATTTAAGTCGAATAGCTGGAAGACCCGACAACAGGTTCTAGAGTGGATAGGTACCATTTTAACTCCAGAGGCAACGCGAGCCATTTATCCAGGTTTGATGGATTCGGATAAAGATGTCAGGGCAACAGCGGACTCATTACTTCGCGGAAGGGCGATCCTTCTCGAAGACCTGCCTGTATTGAGTGACCTGAGTAATCAGAATAACAGCGATGGTAAGGAACTCGTTGTCAAATACCTCCCTAAAATAAACCACCCGGATGCGATTCCTGTCCTCACCCGCCTTGGGTCCAAAGGTGAGCCTTCTTGGAAGGTTCGTCTTGGTGCTGTTAAGGGACTCAGTACTTTTAAGGAGGATACGGCAACTCTTGCGATCCTATCAGCAATCCTAGACACGGACAAAGATGTGGCTGCGGCTGCAAAAGACGCGATCTCAGAACGGCCCCTGAATGAGAGCCATGTTTCTGCCCTAGAGGAGCTATCAAAGGCAGGGAGCTATCAGCTTCGAATTCTGGGCTGCGAGTATCTAGGCAGGGTCAATGCCCCAACCTCTACCCACGCACTTCTGAGAAGGCTGTGTGATACGGACCAAGACGTGAGAAGGGCAGCGCATAGAGCACTAAAAGGGAGGGAGTTCGGTTCCGAAGAAATCAAACTCTTGGATTCTCTAGGCGCGCAAACCGGTTGCAAAAAGGCAATCGAAGAATACCGTGAGATCAAAGGGATCTAGAAAAACCAACCGAGGGAAGCAGGTTTGAAAGAATCTGCTTCCTTTTTTTCGTGTTAGACCAAGTCTGGGCGTCTTTTCTTTGTTTCTTCAACAATTTTTCTTAAATCTTGAGCCTTGTCTTTGTTTGCTATCAGCAGGGCATCGGGAGTCTGAACTACAATGAGATTGTGGACGTCCAAGAGAGCCACAAAACTATTTGAAACATCAACAATATTTCCTTCGGATTCCACGGCAAGTAAATCCCCGCTATTAACAACATTGGAACCTTTTCGAATTTGTAATGAATCCGCTAGGCTTTCTAAAGAGGTCCAGCTGCCTAAATCATCCCAACCGCAGTCCAGGGGAAAGGTCACGACATTTCGCGCTTTTTCCATGACTCCGTAATCGATTGAGGTTGCAGTCATCAGTGGGTAAGCTTTTTCGATCGAGCCGCCCGCTTCGTTCCAAGCTTTTTTCATTTCTGGCATGTGCTGATCAAAAGCCTGAAGAATGACATCTGCTCTCCAGACAAACATTCCACCGTTCCAGTAATAGTTTCCCGCGTCCAAAAATTTCTTGGCATTTTCAAAATTGGGTTTTTCAACAAAGGCTTCAACTTTGGATGGACCGCCTTTTTTGACTGAATCGGCAGATACCTTCAAATACCCGTAGCCTGTTTCAGGCCGAGTTGGGCGGATTGCCAAGGTGATCAGATCGTCATTGGATCGCGCCCAATCACTTGCGGCCTGAATGGTTTCCCTTAATTTATCGGGCTGAGCAATATAGTGGTCCGCCGGCATCACCAGTAAAATACCTTTTGGATCTCTTGCTGCCACTTCTTTTGCTGCCCAATAGATACAGGGAGCCGTATTTCTGCCCTGGGGTTCAGCCAAAATATGGGCATTCAGTTTTTCGTCGACAATAGCTTTTTCTAGCTTCTTAGTGGTTGCGATGTAGAAACCGTTTTTCGGAACAATTCCTTCAAAGCGATCCAGAGTTTGTGCAAGAAGTGACCTAGATTTCGATGGCGTAGACCCACCAAAACTGAGCAGCTGTTTAGGACGTGATGAGGTGCTCTTTGGCCAAAAACGGGTCCCGCTGCCCCCTGCAATTACAACTAGGTACAAATCCTGCTTCATTGTTGAATCATTCCTTAAATGGAGGTTTAAAAATACGGGTTAGGTTCCCTGTCTTCCATAACTGTCTTCCAGACGGACGACATCCCCAAGTTGAGGAGTGGAGACTTCAAAAACAGTACAGTCTTCGACCGCAATCATTCGGTGCCGCCGATTGGGTGGGATGTGATGGGCCTCTCCGGGATTTAAATGAACGTCCATCAGCCGAGCATCATCGTCTTCAAAAACAAGAGTCATTTTTCCGGCTTGCAGATAGATTGTTTCTTCTTTTTCACGGTGAAATTGAAGAGAGAGCTGGTGTCCCTTTTTAATAAAAAGGAGCTTGCCTACGTAATCTTTCGTTTTGGCCCAAATGAGTTCGTGGCCCCATGGCTTGTCGACCTTTTGAATCGTCTGCTTAGACATGAAATTTCCTTCCTTCCAATAGCGCGAAAATCATATGTTTCAATGGAACACTTGTCCAGTTCTAAGGCTAGAGAAGGTGCTGGTTAGTGTTTAGGGTGTTTTTGAAGTTCAGGCTCTAGTTGGGTCGCACCGCCGGTTTTCGATTTGGTCCGGGTGGGCAGTTCAACCGCACGTGAAGGCCTCAATCGAATCCCTGTACGGGTCACTTCCTCATGGAGTTCCTGATTGAGAGAGTCTTCGACGATTTTTGGGGCGTCTTTGCCAGGATCAGAAAGCTCTTCGCGACTGACTCCGGGGTCATCAGAGGATTCCAGGGCAGAGACTTCGTTCTCTTCGGTTCGCGCAGTTCCTGTGCCCAGATTTTTCGCAAGGTGGATTCCAAAGATAAAAGAAAAGAGCAATGACAAACTGCCAATTAGTCCAATTAGGATAATTTCTTTACGTTGGTACACGAACAGTTTCTGAGTGTGTTTCAACATTTTTCGAATTTGCCCTTTTTTATTATTATAGGATTGAGCCGAACCTAAGTCCAGGATTCAGTCACAGAGTATTTTTTTGAATCATTTTCTCGGCAAATACTGCCTATTTTATGGCCCGCTATTTTCATCTGTTTGACTTTATTAGGAGATCAGATGTCAAAAATAATACTTGGATGTTTTAAGTCTAAAATCATTGGTAATAATCGAGGGCAAGGATTGACTGAGTACATTACTTTGTTGGTTCTGGTTTCGCTAGCTGCCGTCGGAGTGACTCAGGGGTTAGGGAAATCCGTGAAGGGTGCTATAAAGAAGGCCCGTAATCGAATTGATACTCAAATAGTGTTTAAAGATAAGGACTCTGTTGGAGAGTGAAGTGGTTCATGTTCAGGAAAGAGCAGACGAGGACGGTCAGTCTCTTCTAGAACTCCTGTTCGCCATTGGAGTGGCTTTTTCACTCTTTTCGATAGGCGGGGCTTTGCTCTGGCGATCTTGGAAAGTAGCGGGGTGCCTTTACCATGCCTTTGAAAGTACACATCATTCGCTGACAGGGGGGCCCCGACACGCCTCTCCATTTCCGGTGAGCTATGAGCGTAGAAGTGGGGTCCTTACTGGAACTCTTCAGTGTGGAACTACAGAGGAAAAAGTCAGCTTGCCAGAGCTGGAGGCTGCTCTATGGGACTAGAAAGGCGTTTCAAGAAGCAAGGTGGAAATGTCCAAGTCTTGATGCTTTTGCTTTGTAGTGTTTTTGTCGTCGCCGGATTCGGAACTTTGGGTATTTTTCGTGCTTGGCGTTTTCAGATGGAGACCCAACTCAGACTAAACACATGTATAGGTAAACCAGCTCAGACATTTAGAGACTCTCTCAATTCACTTCTTAAGACGAATCAAAGAATTCGAAAAATTCGGGCTGCTCTAGCGGTGATTGTCCTTCCTTCCTCTCAAGCTCCCCTGCGGGCGTTGTTACAGACGGCGGTTCTTTATCAAGAGGGACTGCTTTTAAAATGGGATGCCAATTGTGCGGCTTGGATTGTGAATCGAGGGTGTGGGCTTCATTACTCGGATTTTCCAAATCCACTTCCTAGGCTGGGGCTTTTTCGGCCACCACCCGATCCTCTTGGACCAAGGCCGTTGGAGTGGTCTCCCGGAGGTTTCAGTTTTAGAGAGAGGAGGTTTCGCTTTAGAATCAGCCATTCGGCGAGAGTTGCTGCTGCCGAAGTGCTTCAGAGAAGTGAAAATACGAATGATTGGAAGACATCGGAGGAGCAGAGTGAAGCGATGGATGAGAGTGCAAATTGGACTGCGGAGTGGAAATGGCGCTAGCCGGGTTGTTCGAGAAAGCTCGGGGCAAGCTCTTTTTGAGGTGATTTTGTGGGTAGTACTTTCAACCGGTTTTTTGGCGGTCTTGGCAGGTCTGTTGCAAAAAGAACGAGCTCTCTATCGGAACTACCTTTGGAAAAACTCAGGGGTCTCAGAGCATCGCCTTTTTGGGCCCAGTGGTCTCGCGCGATAACCAGTGTTTGTCTTATTCTGCTTGCCTGCGTCCTAGGCAAGGCCGCAAGCGATCAGGCTCAGGTGGAGGCGGAAGAAAATTGGTACAAGACTCATTGGCCGAGCGCAAAAGTCACTCAGTGGGTTCTGAGTTTTCACGGACTCCAAAATATGAAAGATCCGGCAAGAATAGCCAGAATTCAGAAGGATTTACCTGTAAGTCTAGAAGATGAGGGAGTTTTCTGGGTCACTGAATCCGGAAATTGGGTCTACCTTGTAAGTCAGGAAACTCAGGACAGTGGGTTTTCCGCTTTCTGTCGAAATTGCCAGGAAAGGCCGAAAGACTGGGTTGCGATGGGGTCAGGGTGGCTCGGTCTTGAAAAAGCAGATGCCTGGCTTAAAAAAAGGCGGAACCCTCCACCACCTCAAGGAAAAAAAGTCAGGCCAAAGGTGTCGGATCCGCGTGAATTTCGGTTTTAGGAGATGCCCCCTCTTGACTCAAGGGGTGTGAAATGTCAGTTTGTTAAACCTAATGAAAAAAGAAAAAACTTCGATTTTGACGGTCGGTTCGGTTGCTTTTGACACGATTCAAACCCCCAGTGGGAAGGCTGAATCGGTGCTAGGCGGTTCCGGAAACTATTTTTCAATAGCAGCCGCATTTTATTGTCCGATCGAGGTTGTAGGCGTGGTTGGCGATGACTTTCCGAAATCCCATTTAACATGGTTGAGCGGTAGGGGCGTCGATGTCACCGGAATCAAAGTTGTTCATGGCAAGACTTTTCATTGGGTTGGGTCCTACGACCAGAATCTGAACGAAGCTAAGACTCTTTCAACAGCACTGAACGTCTTTGAACATTTTGATCCCAAACTCAGCGAAAAACATCGCGACGTTCCTTATGTCTTTTTAGCAAATATTGATCCTGTTCTTCAGAACAGTGTCTTGGATCAGATGAAGGCCCCCAAGCTGGTCGCCTGCGATAGTATGAATTTCTGGATTACAGGCAAGCCTGCGGAATTGAAAAGCTTATTGCGTAGAGTTGACATTCTTTCCGTCAATGAAGGCGAAGCCTATCTCCTGACCGACGAGAAAAATATTCTTAAAGCTGCTCGCAAAATCCGAAAAATGGGTCCTTCCGTAGTTGTTGTAAAACGTGGGGAATACGGGGCGATGCTAGTCACTGAATCGGGCGTGTTTATTGCTCCTTCCTTTCCTGTTGACCACGTAGTTGATCCAACTGGAGCAGGTGACAGCTTTGCAGGAGCTTTCATGGGCTTCCTTGCCAACGCCGGCGTAACCAGAGAAATGGCTGAGGAAAACCCAGAAAAATGGGACCACCTTTTGAGACAGGCAGTGGTTGCTGGTTGTGTAATGGCCAGTTTTACTGTCGAAGATTTCAGTTTTCACCGGCTGATGAAGCTCGAGCACAAAGAGCTCGCCGCCCGAGAAAAATCGCTGCTAAAGATGTTAAGCCTCTAGCCCTTTAAGTAAGAAATCCTTGCGCCAGAAACACTGCACCGAGTAGGGAAAAGCCCAGGCCAAAGTGCCAAATTAATTTGCGACGGGCTAGTACCGCTATCGCGGCCGTGGCAATTGCGATTTGGAAGAGAGTGACGGCTCTGGAGAAAATCACATGCCTATGGAGCCGGAAAGTTGCTTCTTTCTCATTCTCCTGCGCATTGTCTGCAATGTCTTCTTGTTCGCGTTTATATTCCGCTATCTTTTGTTTATCGAGGGTCGAGACCGGTTTGCCCAAGGCCTCCATGATTTCCATCTTATTATTCAGCACGGTCGCTTTGATGCTTTTAGCTTGGTAGTAGCTCCACTGATCGGATGCCTGAATTTGTTTCATCATTGCTTCATTTGCATCATGGTTTCCGACCATGGCCGCAATTGCAGCAAGAACCGCAATAACCGCCGAGCTTAGGGCGACCTGAGAAATCCAGCGAGCCCCCAGTCGATCGCTATTGCTCTCGTGATGGATTGCCTCGTGGGCGCGATGGTGTAGCTCTTCACTGATAGCTTCAGTTGGTGCTTCAAGCTCTGACATGAATCCCCCCTTGAAATTTGGTGCTCTAGGTTAAATTAACAGGATAGAGTTCAGGTCGTCCAGGGGCTTTCCAGCTTGGCTCCATGCATTAATTACAGCTTGTTTAAAGCGGGTTTGAAAAGCAGTCTTTGAGAATTCCGCAGCTCTCTTTCGACACTCCGCATCCGAAAAGGATAGGGGTTCTGCCTCAAGTTTCGAGACGGCTTGCATCAACGATTCTACCGACTGTGGATGGAAGAAAATCCCAGTCTTTTCTGTGACTGTTTCGGTGACGCCACCCTCTTTAAACGCAATTACCGGAGCGCCCGAGGCCATTGCTTCCAAAGGGGTAATCCCAAAATCTTCAACACCTGGGAATATAAAGGCCCTGCATTTTGAATAAAGATCAGCAATGGCAGAATTGGAAAGACTGCCTAAAAATTCAACCGTGGGCCCGGCGAGTTTTTTAAGTCTTGCCTGGTCTTGTCCAGATCCTACGATCAAAAGAGGAAGCTTCATTCGGTTGAAAGCCTCAATTGCTATGTCCACTCTTTTGTAAGGAGCAAAGGCGGTTACCATGAAATAATTTTTTCCGGGGCTTCTAGCTTGAGCGAAACGTTCTAGATTGGCGAAAGGGTGAATCACCTCTGCCTTTCGTCCGTAATTTTGTTCAATTTGATCAGCAATGTACTGGCTATTCGCGATGAGTTTATCGATTCGCTGTTCTGAACTGGCTTCACGATCCCATTTCTGAAGGCGGGGGCGAACCCAGCGGGCGGCTGCTCGTACCCATACCGAGGATCGTCCGGCGCCGAAGTAATCTTCGTACCGATCCCACATGTACCGCATCGGCGCATGAATATAGCTGACGTGTACTGAACCTTCCGGCTTTTGGATCCCCTTAGCAACGCAGTGAGAAGAGGAAATGATAAGGTCGTAGCCGGTTAAATCGAATTTTTCAATCATCCCTGGCATGAAGGGCAGGAAGTGACGGTACCTTTTCTCAGCGCCAGGAACCTTTTGAAGCCAGCTAGTTCGTCTTTTCAGAGTTGTCAAAGTTGGCGAAATTTTTCCGGGTACATAAAGGAGGGTAAATAAATCCGGCCTTGGAAATAGTTCTGCAATCGCCTCGAGTACGTACTCGCCTCCCCGCATTCCTGTAAGCCAGTCATGAATCAATGCGGTTTTGATTGGCTTTCTCATCTAGGGCGTCCTTAGAGAACAGACTGAAAGTAATCCAGGCTCAACTGAAGCCCTTGTTCTAGATCTACACTTGGGCTCCAACCCAAAAGGGTACGGGCGCGTTGAATATCCGGGCAGCGTCTCTTCGGGTCGTCTTCTCTGGCTGGGAGGTGTTGAACTGCGGTGGTTGATCCAGTAATTTTTTGTAGAACAGTGGCGAATTCCAGAAGAGTTCTTTCAACCGGGTTCCCGAGGTTAACAGGCACATTCACCTGGCTATTGAAAAGGCGCACGATTCCGTCCACTAGATCAGAGACGTAACAGAAACTTCTGGTCTGGAGTCCCGTGCCATGAATCGTCATAGGTTCCCCTCGCAAAGCTTGTCTGCAGAGCTCGGGCACGATTCTGCCGTCGTCTAGTCGCATTCGCGGGCCATAGGTATTAAAGATTCTGACAATGCCTGCGTTTAAGTTTTTATACCTTGCCGCTGTAGAAACATAGGCTTCGGCAAAGCGCTTGGTCTCGTCATAACAAGCTCTGGGGCCGATGGTATTCACGTTGCCCCAGTAAGTCTCAGGTTGTGGGTGGACGAGCGGGTCGCCATAAATTTCGGACGTCGAGGCCAAAAGATACCTGCTGCGGTACTTCAAAGCCAGATCCACGGTGTGAATCGTACCCAGCGAGTCTACTTTCAAAATTTCAATCGGAATTTTTTCGAAATCCACCGGGCTTGCAGGACAGGCAAAATGTAGAATTCCATGAAGTCCATGCCGATTTAACCCAGGAATCTGGTCTTCGTCGAAAGGGAGGGAAACATCATGAACCAGAAGATGAAAAGCAGGGTTTGCCTGTAAGGCTTTTAGATTTTCTTTTCGACCGGTAACCAGATTATCGATCGCCGTTACTGCGAAACCGGAGTTCAAAAATGCTTCGCACAAGTGAGATCCAATAAACCCAGCTCCGCCGGTAATAATGATGTGTTTCATGATGGTTTCAGTCCTAACACGGAACCATAAAGCTGGTCCATATCCTCTCCGATTCTCTTGATACTGAACCTTTCACGGATTTTCCTCTGGCTTTCCGACGAAGGGGGAGTGATGCCTTTTTGATGTAAGATTTCGAAAGCTTGAGTCCATCTGCTTTTTTCGGTTGGGGGTACCCAGAGTGCCTCGGACGGACTGAGGTCTATGAGGGCTTCGCGGTGGGGTGGGATATCCGACACGGCTAGAGAGACTCCTTCTGCGGCCGCTTCCGTGGGGGGTAGTCCAAATCCCTCTTGGAGCGACGGGGAGAGAAGACCACCCGCTTTTTTCAAGAGTTCTGCGATCTGAGAAGAAGGGAGCTTCCCAGAGGGGAGGATTCCCTGAGTTTTGATTCTTAGGGATTCTTCGGGGAGAGTCACGACGAGGGGCCAAGGGTCGATATTTTTTTTGACACATTCTTGCCGGTAGTCCTGATAAGCGCTGAAAAGAAGCTCCAAGTTCTTGTGGGGTTTCTGATTTCCCAGGCAGATAAAGTACCGTCCAGGCTGTAAATTCCGATTCTTAAAAAAATCAGAACGAGCTGTTCCTGACTCGACCTTGTCTTCCAGGGCATTCCACACGACTTTAATTTTTTCCTCAGGCACTTCTAGCCAAGTTGACAGTTCTTTTTTTGAGAAATCCGAAACGGTTACAATTTGTTTGGCCTTTTTGGCAAAAGGCTTGAGTAAAAACCGATAATAGAGCCGATCGGTAAAGGAACCGTAGCGGAGGTGGATTAGGTCATGAATTGTAATTAAATACGGAACTGGACAAGACCAAAGACTAGAAAAGGACGGTGAATGATAAGCCGCCGCTCCGACCCGTTTTAGAACGCTTGGAATTTCAAAGATTTCGCTGGGACTTAAAAAACGCGAATGCACCTGAACAGTGTCGAAAGAGAAAAAGTTTTTGCTGGAGTTCGAGTTCACTAAAAAAACGGGTTGGTACCCGAGATTTTTTTTCTTCTGGCAAAGGGCAAGTCCTTGAGCCATCAGGCTCACGTACTTCGCAATTCCGTGATTCATAGCCTGTGCCATTCGCGCGTCGATCACGATCGTGGGGACTTGATTGGTATTTAGAGCAGTGTCCATGCTACGATCCATGCAATTTGATGTTGAACTTTTGCTTCCCAAAAATTCACCTGAGTTAATCCATTGAGGTGAAAAACCAGCCATGCGCAGACCCATCCAGCGTTCAGCCCGGAAGTGATACCACTCACTCTCTTACGGGCTCCAGCCCAGAGGGTCACAAGACACCAACCGAGCCAGGAGATTGCACCGAAAAGGCCCATTCCACCCAGAACATCTAAGAAATTATTGTGAGCGTGTCCCGCAAATACATCCTTAGTATTCATTTTTTCCATAAGGTAGAACCCGGAGAGTTCGTGGTTATGGCGCCATCCCACCCCAGTAAGAGGACGGCTTAGAAAAAACTCCCAATTAGCAGCCCAAAGGGTTCGACGATCACCGATTCCCATCGAAGTGTGGATTCTTTGGGCTATCGGAGGATACTGTGTAGCTCCAATTACTCCAAGAACGGCCACTAAAACGGTTGCGATAGCCCATTTTTTGGGGAGGCGCCAAATCACCCAGACCAGAATTCCGATGGGAAGGGCCATCCAAAGGGTTCTTGAATAAGTGAAGTAGAGCGCACCGGCCCCAAGCGCTGCGGCGAGTCCATAGAAGAGTTTCTTTTTCGGGGTCTTTCTAAAAAGCCAGGCTCGATCTAACGCGATAAAAAATGGAAAAATCAAAATGCTCGCGACCGACAAATGGTGTCCTAAAAACAAGGTTGTGTGGTAGTGCGTGGGTTCACCAGGAATCCCCTGTCCTCGCGGCCAAGCAGTGAAGTACTGCAAAATACCTATTACGGATAAAATGGCAAAGGCCCCGATCCATGTATTTAGGACTTGGTCTTGGCTCCGTTCGGTTAGCCGACGTAGGCCCACAACAAGAATTAGGGGCCAGAAAAAATACCAGCACTTAGTCAGATCCTTAAAAAAATGAACTTCAGAATGTTGGTGCGAATATTCCAATGGAAAAAAGATCGCCGAAATTAAACTGATCAAAACGCAGAAAAAAAGTAACAGACTCCAGGTAAGGACCCGTCTTGAGAACGGCTTCTTAACTTCGTGCTTCCACTCTTGAAAACTCGAAGTCGAGAGAAGAATCATGACAAACAGAAGAGCTGCTCCGACGCTCATGGCCGCCATGGAGAGAAGAGAACAGATTCCATAAATCAAGAAGGCAATCTTCAGGCCTTTTTCAACTTTTTTGGGCTGGAGCGTTTCAATGAATCTTGAGCGAATTTGCATACGGGTAGTAGTTGACATCGATTGCAGATCTCCTCACGGTACGAGCGTCGGCAAATATCCAAAATACCAAGCCTGGAAAGAGCAAAATCATATCGGGTCGGATCGGTCGGGTCCACAGTTTTAAGATTTTGGGTAACTTCCTGCGCTGTTTTCCAGTTAAAAGTTCGACGGCGAGTCAGGCCAAGATATTGGCTGATCCGCGCCGTGTGGGTGTCTAAGGGCATAATCAACTGACTCGGTGTCATCGCTCGCACGGGGGAGGTCAGAAGGGGACTGCCAGTGGCCCAGAGGCCGAGGTCTATTCCATCCTTCCGAATCATCCACCGCAAAAACATACACCAACGTTTGCAGCAGCTTCCATCTGAGGGAGAGGCAAGTAGAAATTGAAATCCACGACGGGTTGGACTGGTTCGCCAGTTTTCTATTAGTTTTTCAGAAGCGATCCCGATGTCTTCGTGTTCAGGCTCGGAATAAGAGAGAAAATGGTTGCCCAGGGATCCGTATTTTTTCCAACTTTCATTTAAAAGTAGGAATAGCTGCGTCATATCTGCGCCGGTATTAAAGCGGTGAACCCAGTTGGCGAAGGTTCGATTGGTTTTTGCCGCAAATTTTGGATCCGATTGATTCTTAATAAAAATCTTCGGGGAGGAGGCTAAAGAAGAGATTCGATCGAGGACGGCTTGAACAGATTGGCGGATGGTCTTCACATTTCCATAGGCAAGCAAAGAGGCGGTCAATGCTACTGCTTCTTGGTCCCAAGGATCTGAATAGCGATGGGCAAATTCCAATGGATCTGAATCCAGGTATTTTGCGTGATTGTATTCCTGAAACAGCTTGTTTAGAAACTGACCCAAAAAAGGAGAGGTATCGGTCACAGGTTTTTCCTATTTAATGGCATTTGATTGCCTGAATCCGATTGCAGAGGTCAATGGAATTATGGGATTAATGGGGAAATGCTAAAGCCGAGGAGCTTCCCATTTAAAATTCGTTTTTTGCCCCAGATTGGTATCGTGGTTGCTTTGAGCTGGACCTGTAACGTGTCCTGGGCTTTGGAAACTCCCCCTGCTAAACCTGAGGCACTTGTTCCTAAGCCCTCGTATGAAAAAGAAGAAAGAGACATTCCCAAGAAGCCGAGCGCCCCGCCCGAGTTGACTGAACGCATTCCACCCAACTTGCCTCACTGTGAGAGGTATTTTGTTTATGGGGGCAAGAAAATTGAATGCGATTCCCAGCTAGGAGGCGATGCCGAGATGTTGCGTCCGATTATGAGGGATGTGCCGGCAGCGATCGCAGAGCTTGACGCGTATCAACGGGCGAATAAGAATGTCCGTCTTGCCGCTTATGTTGGCACCGGTGGTGTAGTCTCTGCAATTTTGGGCGGCTTTGTCAGCCAGCCCTTATTTGACCCAGCAACGGGTGCCATTAAACCAGGGGGCTACATTGTTTTTGGAGGGATTGCGCTTGCGGCAAATGCTTTGATTTACGGGCTCAGTTTGCTGAAGACGAACGAGATTCATATTGGCAATGCGGTCCGGATCTATAATGATACGTTCAGAAAATCCTCCTCATCGGTAGCGGACCGATCGTGATCGGTCAGGCCTGCGAATTTGATTATTCAGGAACACAGGCATTAAAAGCCCTGAAAGAAGAGGGGTTTCAAGTAGTACTCTTGAACTCCAATCCCGCCACCATCATGACAGATCCTGAACTTTCGGATCGTGTCTATATGGAGCCCATGACTCCAGAGTTTTTGGAGCGAATTATTGCCGAAGAGCGCCCGCAGGCTCTACTTCCAACAATGGGGGGGCAGACCGCCCTGAATCTGACAATGGAAGCTCATCGGCGCGGAATTTTGAAAAAATACAATGTCGAAATTCTGGGCGCCACTCCTGAGGCGATTCATAAAGCAGAGGACCGAGAAACGTTCAAATCTATTATGAACGAAATTGGCGTTGAAAGCGCCCGGAGTCGAGTGGCTCGGTCTTTGGAAGATGGAAAAGAAATTTTAAGAGAATTAGGACTGCCTCTGATTCTCCGACCTTCGTTTACTCTCGGGGGAGAGGGTGGGGGCAGCGCGAGCACAGAAAAAGAATTTCTCCAAAAGCTCGAAAGGGCTCTTTTTCTTTCACCCACTTCAGATGTTCTGGTGGAAGAGAGTTTGGCAGGTTGGAAAGAGTTTGAACTTGAAGTTGTTCGGGACCGTAAAGACAACGTAATTATTATTTGTTCCATTGAAAACTTTGACCCTATGGGTGTTCATACCGGAGATAGCATCACGGTAGCACCTGCCCAAACTCTGACTGACCGTGAATATCAAAACCTTCGGGATCAGGCGATTCGAATCATTCGGGCTATCGGAGTTGAAACTGGCGGTTCGAATATTCAATTTGCAGTTCATCCGAAAACGGGTCGGGTGATTGTCATTGAAATGAACCCTCGAGTCTCAAGATCAAGTGCATTGGCTTCAAAAGCGACAGGTTTTCCAATCGCGCGAGTCGCCGCAAAGCTAGCCGTGGGATATACCTTAGACGAGCTCACTAACGACATTACCGGAACTACTCCTTGTAGTTTTGAGCCTAGTATCGACTACGTAGTGACTAAGCTTCCCAGATTTGACTTCGAAAAGTTTAGACCGAGCGAGCCGATTCTAGGCACTCAGATGAAGAGTGTTGGAGAAGTGATGGCTATCGGCCGTTCCTTCGAAGAGTCTTTAGGGAAGGCAGTGGCAGGGCTGGAGGTTGGATCACCTTGGCTGGCGCCAATTGCTGGAAACGAAATTCGATGGGATTGGATCGAACAAGGAAATCCGAAACGCCTTTGGGCGGTTGCAGACGGAATTCGAAAAGGTGCAACCATCGACGAGTTATCCAAACGATCGGGAATCGATCCGTGGTTTTTAAATAGAATTCAAAAACATCTGAGTTCTGAAGAAAAAATTCTAAAGGGCTGGCCGCTTCCAGCAGCAGAAATGCGCCAGATCAAGGCCAGTGGATGGACTGATCGAGCGGTAGCGGGCCTTTTGAAACGATCAGAAGAAGAGATTCGTAAAGATCGTGAAGCCGCTGGTGTTTACGGTGTTTTCCAAAGTGTGGATACTTGTGCAGCTGAGTTTGAGGCTCAGACTCCGTATCTCTATAGTACCTACCAAGGGACTGACGAATCTAAGATTTCTTCTAAGTCTAAAGTCCTCATTTTGGGGGGAGGTCCCAATCGAATCGGACAAGGAATCGAGTTTGATTACTGTTGTGTCCACGCTGCCATCGCTCTGAGATCGATGGGTATCGAAACCATCATGGTAAATTCAAACCCAGAAACAGTCAGTACAGATTATGACATTTCTGACAAACTCTATTTTGAACCCATTACGCCGGAACATGTCTTGAACATCTCAAAGGTCGAAAAACCTCTGGGTGCCATCGTTCAGTTTGGCGGTCAAACACCGCTCAAAATTGCAAAAGCGCTTGAACAAGGCGGATTGAAAATTTTGGGAACCTCACCTAAGAGTATCGATCTGGCTGAGGATCGTGAAAAATGTGAGGCTATCGTTCGAGAGTTGAAGCCTTTAGGTCTGGAACAACCTGAGGGCGTGTTGGCGAGGACAACTCAGGAAGCAATCGAAAAGGCAGAGCAGCTTGGTTATCCGGTCCTGTTGAGACCTAGTTATGTGTTGGGTGGGAAGGGGATGAAAATTGTTCATAGCAGAGCCATGCTGGAACAATGGATTCACGAGGCAATTTCTTTAAGTAATGAGCATCCGGTTCTAATCGATCGGTTTTTAAATCGGGCTATTGAAGTCGATGTGGATGCGATCAGCGATGGTAAGGAGACCTTCATCGCTGGCGTCATGGAACATATTGAAGAAGCGGGGATTCACTCGGGTGACAGTGCCTGCAGCCTTCCGACAGTTGCTTTGCCCGTGAACGTTTCAGAGAGGATCCGGACTTTCACACGAGAGCTAGCAAAGCGTTTGAACGTCGTAGGCTTGATGAACGTTCAGTTCGCCATTCAGGGGGATCGAATCTACCTTCTTGAAGTGAATCCGCGAGCTTCTCGCACGATTCCATTCGTAAGCAAGGCCGTGGGAAAACCTTTGGCGAAACTTGCGGTTCAAGTGATGCTTGGAAAGTCTCTTCATGATCTTGGAATTCGTGAAGATTTTGATAGAAAGTTGAATACTTACAATATCAAAATGCCAGTGTTTCCATTTGGAAAATTTCCAGGAGTTGATGTTCTTCTGGGGCCTGAAATGAAGTCCACAGGCGAAGTAATCGGTCGTGGCTATTCTTTCGCTTCGGCTTATGCAAAGGCTTTGATGGCAGCAGGCATGCAACTTCCTCGCTCCGGTCAGGCTTTTCTTTCGATTCGCAACGAAGACAAGGCGGAAGTATTACCCATTGCTCGTAGCTTGAAAGAATTAGGTTTTCAACTCTGGGGAACTCAGGGTACTGCTGAATTTTTAAATAGATATGATTTGGGTGTTTCAAGGATCAATAGGGTGAGTGAAGGTTCACCCCATTGCGTCGAGGCTATTATTCGAGGGGATTTCGCCTTGGTTGTAAACACCACCTCTGATGAAATTGCGATTCGAGATAGTTTCTCGATTCGACGGGCGGCCTTAGAGAGAAAAATTCCTTATACAACCGTTCTTTCAGCAGCCCGAGTGATGGTTGAAGCCATTCGCGAAATCAAAAAAGGACAGCTGGAGATTTTACCCTTATGACCTCCGTTGTAGTCGGCAGTTGTTGGAGTTGCACTCGGGGTTTGACTGCACTTGAGTATGGGCGGGGAGATTCTTGTCCCACTTGCGGCAGGGATACTCGAGTCTGTAAGGGGTGTTTTTTCTATGATCCAAAATACAACAACGAATGCCGAGAGAATCAAGCGGATCGAGTCGTTGAGAAAGAAAGATCGAATTTCTGCGATTACTTTAAGCCTACAATGTCGAAAACTGGGAACTCCGTTGATCCTGCCGCTGCTGCAAAAGCGGCGGCAGAGGCGCTCTTTAAAAAGAAGTAGCGGCGCTGTTTTCTGAAGTTTCCTTTTGAGAGAGAAAGGAGCGGTCCATGCTTTTAGAAGTAAAGGGGCTAAAAAAAGTTTTCACCCGTGGCGAGGAGTCTGTTGAGGCTCTTCGAGGGGTTTCCCTTTCTGTGGAGAGGGGAGAGTTTATATCCATCATGGGTCCAAGCGGGTCTGGCAAAAGTACTCTGCTTCATTTGATTGGAGGCTTGGATCGTCCCTCAGCGGGTAGTATTTCTATTAGCGGGCAGTCGATCGAGACTTTCACAGATCAAAACCTCTCGGTTTTTCGACGGCGAAAGCTGGGTTTTATTTTTCAATTTTTTAATTTACTGCCAACGTTAAGTGCGTTGGAAAACGTTGCGCTGCCTCTGCTTCTCGATGGCCAGTCGCTAGGTCAAGTTCAGCCCAAGGCTAAAGAGCTTTTGGAACGAATTGGGATGGGTAAACGGATCCATCATTTGCCGGATCAGCTTTCGGGTGGCGAGATGCAAAGAGTAGCAATCGCTCGCGCATTGGTGACGGATCCTCTTTTGATTCTTGCTGATGAGCCTACAGGGAACCTGGATTCCAAAACAGGGGCGACAGTGTTGCAAATCCTGTCTGAGCTTTCGACGGAAAAAAGTAACACGATTTTGATGGTAACCCATGATGCAAAAGCGGCCTCTTTTGGGAAACGGGTGATTTCACTTCGCGATGGTCAGATTGAAAAAGATCTGCCGGCATCTCAACATCATTTGACTGCGGATGTACGAAGGTTGAGGGAAGACGATGCGGGCGGTTTCTAATCTTTTTCGTTTTGTGGGTCTTCGGCATATTTTAAAAAAACCGGCCCGATCCCTGCTTACGACGCTAGGGGTGAGTTTTGGGATTGCTCTTTTTATTGCGATTCGCATTATTAACCAGAGTACCCTAGATTCTTTAAGGGAAAATATCGAGGCAGTAGCAGGTAAGACTTCTTTAAGTATTTCCTCAGGTGATGCGGGTTTTCCAGAAAACAAAATAGAAGTGATAGAAAAAACCCCCGGGGTCGAACATGCGGTTCCAATGGTATTTTCACGAGCTTTTCTGGTTGACGCCAAATTGAATAACGAGACGCTAGTTATCCTGGGAGTGGACCTTCTTAAAGAGTCTTCCGTGAGAACTTACAAGACTTCTGACCAGCAGGTGATTGATGATCCCCTTGTTTTTCTAAATCAACCCGACAGCATTATTCTCACCCATGAATTTGCTAATCAACACAAACTCGGTATGGACTCTCGCTTCAGTCTAGCTACTACTGAAGGTAAAAAAACTTTCACAGTGAGGGGGTTACTGTCGCCCGAAGGGCCCGCCAGAGCGTACGGTGGGGCCGTAGCTTTGATGGATATTGACGGTGCCCGGATGACCTTTGGAAAAGAAGGCAAGGTCGACCGTGTAGACGTGGTTGTGCAAAAAGACTTAGATCTGGATGAAATGATTCATCGTTTGGAATCGGCTCTAGGCCCAGGATATCAAGTTGAAAGGCCTCAAAGTCAGTCCGCTGCAATGCATCGAATGGTAAAGTCCTATCAAATGATGATGTCGTTCTTTTCAACCTTAGCGCTCTTGGTCGGTCTTTTTCTGATTACCAACTCAGTCAGCATTTCGGTGATGGAAAGAAAAAGAGAAATTGGATCATTACGGGCCATTGGTGCTGTTCGCAGCGGAATTCTTGCTGTCTTTTTGGCAGAGGCTGTGGCGATGGGGATTGTGGGCGGTTTACTCGGCGCTGCGATGGGGCGAGTGCTCGCGTCCTTCTTGGTGAAGGGGATGAGTCAAAGCATGTCCTCTCAGTATTTAACCCGGATCGAGGTTTCCCATTTGAATTTTGGGATTCAAGATATCCTGCTGGCTATTGTGCTTGGCGGTGGAGCCGCATTCTTTGCGGCAGCTTGGCCCGCATACAAATCCACACGAATTGAGCCGCTCGAAGCAATGAAAAATCGAGACGTCGGAGTGGATGTCGCGAAGAAGGGATTTTTGCGATTTAGCGGGTCTGTCGGGCTAGTGATGGTTTTGGCTGTGAGCGTGTCGGCTACTCTCGGGATGAATCAGAAACATCGCGTTATCGAGTTTTTAGGTCAGCTTCTTGCTATTTTGGGTTCGGCGCTTTTAGGGCCGAGCCTAGTGATGGGCTTGGTTCGTATGATTCGCCCATTAGCTCTTCCGCTCGGAGGGGCTGTATCAAGACTAGCTCAAGACAACTTGATTCGAAACCCTCGCCGAACTGCCAGTAATGTGACCAGCCTAATGGTCGGTCTTATTCTAGTGATTGTGGTTGCTGCTGTGAATACTAGCTTCAGGACCACAATTGACCTGTGGTTTGGGCGTGTTCTGCATTCGGACCTTATTATTAGTTCATCAGGGCAGCTGATTGCTTTTCAGACGCAGCCTCTTCACGAGTCTCTGGCAGAGGAAATTGTTAAAGTCCCTGGCATTCAAACCAAAACGGAGGGTGCCCATGTCTATGGCGTCTACGGAGTGCGGTTTGGACACACCCCTTATGAAGGAAAGCAGTTAGCGATCAAAGCTTACGACGAACCAGATCCTTCCTATAAATACTGGATTTTGGACGTGAGGGATCGCGATAGGGTGGAGGCAGGCGGAGAGCTTTTCCACTCGCAGGAACCCGTCGTCATGGTTTCTAGAAACTTTGTGGACCACTACGACAAAAAAACCGGGGATTCAATCGAGTTGGACTCTCCGACCGGTCGGCATGCTTTTCGAATTGTGGGGGTGATGGAGGACTTCGCTTCCGATGTGGGCGTCCTTTATTTAAACCGTCGGCAATATCGAGAAATTTGGAAAGACCCTCTTGTCAACTCTTTTGGAGTTCAACTTGCCAGTGGATATACACAGGAGCAAGTGAGGGCCAACATCGATCAAAGATTAGGTCGAACGAGAAATTTAGTCGTGACCTCTAATTCTGAACTTAGAAAAGAAATGAATGATCTGGTCGATCGGAGTTTCAGGAATACACGGGCTATTCAGGCCGCTGCACTTTTAGTGGGTCTATTGGGCTTGCTGAATACGATGTTGATTAGTGTCATGGAGAGAATGCGCGAGATTGGAATGCTGCGGGCAATTGGAATGTCCCGGCGCCAAATTTCTGCCATGATCATTCAAGAGACGCTTTTTCAGGGGGCTTTGGGTGCGGCGACAGCAGTCCTTCTGGGGAGCTGGCTCTCTTATATTTGGATCACCTACAGTCTTTCGAATATTTTAGGTTGGATTATTGACTTTTATTTTCCGTGGGGCTCCATTTTTTCCACGGTTCTTATTGGGATACTAGTGGCATTAGTTGCAAGCTTCTTTCCGGCTAGACGGGCGGCAGGCTTGGAAATTGCGGAGGCTCTTGAATATGAATAAGCGACCAATCGTTTTGGCAATCGTCTTTATGTTAACGGCCAAAGTGTTTGCGGCTGCCCCTCAGTTGAATGGCAGAGCAATTATGGAACGAAATGAAGATGCACGAAGGCTAAGCGATGTTATTTCCAATGCTAGACTGACGAGCGGGGGCGAAGGAACTCAAAAAAGGGTCAAAGACTTCACTTGGTGGCGGAAACTCCAGGAAGGCACTTCTCTTTTTAATACTCTGACGCGATTTAAAAAACCTGCTGAGATCAAAGATGAAGGAATTCTTTTTCTCGAACGCGAAGGCAATAAGAACGAAATCTTGATGTACCTGCCTTCCTTCAAAAAAACTCGGCGAGTGGAAAGTCAGCAGCAGAGTAGCGCGTTTATGGGCTCGCAACTCAGCTACTCGGATATGGCGACGCCCCATGCCGCAGACTATCAGCACCAGCTTTTAAGAACGGAATCCTGCGGCGAAGGTGAAGAGAATAGAGGGGTCACCTGCTATGTCGTTGAGTCTATCCCTGTTTCGGACGAGGTGAGGGAGAGGACCGGGTACTCGGCTGTCACGGCATGGATTCGGAGCGATAATTTCATGATGGTCAGATCTGATTATAAAAATTTAAAAGGTGAACTGTTTAAACGGATGGAGGCTACAGACATTCGAGTCGTTGATTCTGCGAATAAAAAGTGGATGGCACATACACTCAGCGTAAAAAATTTGAAAACTGGACACTTCACATCCCTCTCCTTTGAGAAGGTTAAAGCGAATCAGGGAATTCAGAATTCGATTTTTACTATTCAAAACTTAGAACGACCTTAAACAAAAGGGATTCAGATGACCACAAGAATGGGTGGGGGATCTATGTTCGGTGAACTAAGAACAGTATGGAACCCCCTTTTGATTGGACTTTTCGTTTGGGCAGGGGCCCTTTTCTTCGGTTTTGGGCAGCAGCCTTTGTTGGCCGAGGCGGCGGAGACTTCTGTTTCAGAGGATTCTCGTGACGAAACTTCGGTATCAGGACGGATTTTTTCTGACTTCTACATTCCGACCGGAAATTTTTTCAACGGCTCACTCCAGCAGATTTCTGGATCCGCATGGCTACAGCTTGATCCAAAGGTAGGAGAAGGAACTTCGGCCCATTTGATTTTGACTGCGGATCAAATAGCGGCATCCTCTGTTTCCGGCAAAGGGGGGTTTTCTCCTGGAGTTCGGGAGGGCTATGTTCACTATTTCAAGTCAGGTTGGAATGTCAGAATGGGGAAAATGATTCTTCCCTGGGGGAAGTCGGATGGAGTTAATCCAACCGATTTTTTGACTGCAAAAGACTACGGATTTTTCAATCCTGACGACGAGGTCAGACGAATTGGGGCGGTGAGTGTTCTTTTGAGTTGGACTCCTTCTTCTGGAAATTCACCTTTTACCTTCACGTTTGTCGGGACCCCTGTTTTTCCTCAATCGGTTCTCCTGCTAGCTCCGGGACAGATTCCATCGGGCCTTTCCGGGGTAAGTACGATTCAATCTCCGGCAACCACTCTCTCAAATTCGGAGCTCGCCCTTAAAGTGGCTTACTCGGGTGAAGGCTGGGATGCCAGTGTCTTGGTCTTCAAAGGATGGAATCACTTACCGGAAATTGGAGTGAATTCGGTTTCGATTTCTGGAACTACCCCTACAGTTTCCGTATCTCAGGGGTTTCATCAATACCGTGCGTTAGGGGGGGATAGTTCAGTCAGTTTTGGAAAGTATGTTCTGAGGGGCGAGGCTGCTTATGTTTGGACTGAAAACGGCGATGGCCAAAATCCGATGATCCAGCCCAGCCATCTGGACGCAGTAGTTGGTCTGGAGCGGGGCATAGGAGATGATTTTAGAGTTCAGACCCAGTTTTTGATTCGCTATTTTCCTTATTTCACCCCTCCTTCACAGGCCACCGATCCTAATCCTGTGATGGCTTTTGTTTACCAGCAAGTAGCGGGAGTTAATGCGCTGATTCAGAACTATCAGGATGTCTGGCGTCCAGCTGCGTCTTTTCGTTTGTCATATTCCAATGATCAAAATCGACTCGCTGGAGAAGTATTTCTGCTTGGAAATTTCTTGGGCGGAGGGCTTTTGTTGCGCCCAGAGGTAACTTACCGCCTTTCTGATTCTTTGAAAGCCACGCTAGGACTGAACTATTACGCAGGGCCAGCAGACCGTCCTTTGGGGGTCTTGGCGCCCTATAATGCTTTGTACACAGAGCTAAAATACGTTTTTTAGCAGGGTTACTGAGTTGATTTCGTGCCAGTTTGTGTTAGCTCTGGGTTCTATGGCTGACGAAAAAGTACCTATGACCATTCGCGGAAAAAAACAGTTGGACGAGGAATTAAAATACCTCACAACTGTAGAACGTCCGAACGTTGTCAAAGCGATTGAAATTGCACGTGGCCATGGGGATCTTTCTGAAAATGCCGACTATTCTGCTGCCAAAGAACGGCAAAGTTTTATTGAAGGTCGAATCCAGGAAATCAGCGACAAGTTGGCGCGCGCTCAGGTGATTGACACATCGTCTATTAAAAGTGACAAAGTAGTATTCGGCGCAACTGTGGTAGTAGAAGAGCAGGAAACTTCCAAAAAGATGACCTATCGCATTGTGGGAGTGGATGAAGCCGATATCAAAAATGGAAAGGTAGGAATTACATCGCCTATCGCGCGTGCTCTGATAGGGAAGGCCGCAGGCGACGAGGCTGTAGTTCATGCTCCAAAAGGACAAGTTCATTACGACATTCTCAAAGTCTACTACGAATAGCCCTTCACGAAAGCCCAGAAAGCTTCCTGAGTCAATCCCAGGGAGTCCGCAAGATACTTTGGTGCAATTTGTAAAGGGAGTGGGTCCAAAACTGGGGACCATTTTCGCAAATCGAGATATTCAAACTGTTCGCGATCTTTTCAATTTTTTTCCTAGGACCTACGAAGATCGAACACGCGTTCAAAAAATTTCAGACCTAACCGAAGGTGCCCGCGCGACGTTATCTGTGCGCGTGCAGAGTCAGAGGATGATTCCAATTGCAAAGTTTGGAAAATCTCTCCTCGAGGTTCGCTGCGCGAATGAATCTGGAACGCTTAGCTTGAAGTGGTTTCACCCGCCGCGTGGAATTGAGAAAAGATTTCAGCCAGGCATCCAGGTTGGGGTGAGTGGAAAAGTAAAGTTCTACCAGGGGCGTCCCGAAATTGTGCATCCCGAGATCACCTGGGGAGTTAGCTCAGATTTGGGCGAAGACGGGCCTCATCATCATAGTTTCGGAAGAATGGTGCCGGTTTACGTTGAGATCGAAGGGGTTACCAGTCGCACTCTTCGCAATATTCTTTGGCAGGCGCTTGAAAGTTTTGGCGGGACATTGCCAGAGGAGCTGCCCGATAATCTTCTTCAAAAGTGGAGCCTTCCCAGGCTAGCGCCTTCAGTTCGCGCACTTCATTTTCCACCTGAAGAAGCTGCTTACAGCCTAGAGAAGTTGGTTAGTTTTAGGACTCCGGCGCACGAGAGACTGATCTATGGGGAGTTCTTCAAGTTTGAATATTTAATGCTTCGCAAGAGGCTTCAAACAACCCGTGTGAACGCTCTGTCGTTTGGTCGGAGAGAAGGACGGGACCAGATGGAAAGTCTGGCAAAAAGCCTTCCTTTTCGTTTGACGGGAGATCAAAAGCGAGCTGTCGAAGATATCTTTAAAGATCTGTTGCAACCGCACCCCATGAGCCGTCTGGTTCAGGGCGATGTAGGTTCTGGAAAGACGGTGGTAGCGTTTCTAACTGCTGCGGCAGTGATTGCTGAAGGCGGACAGGTTGCCTTGATGGTGCCTACCGAGATTCTGGCTGAGCAACATTTTAGGTCTTGCCAGAGCCTTTTTCAAGGCAAGCTCCCAGCCGCTCTCTTGACAGGCAAGTCAACGGGTCCCGAACGCAGCCAAATTCAAAAAAGGCTTGGTTCAGGTGAGCCGATGATCCTGATTGGTACTCATGCTTTGCTTGAGGACCCGGTTCAGTTTCAATGTTTAGACTATGTTTTGATTGATGAGCAGCATCGGTTCGGTGTGGATCAACGACGGACTCTGAAGTCCAAAGGGATTCGTACCTTAGCGAACGGGACTCAGGTGCATCCGCATTCCTTGATTTTAAGTGCGACACCGATTCCTAGGACCTTAGCGATGACTGCTTTTGGGGACCTAGTGGTTACTCTGATTCGGGAAATGCCTCCTGGGCGGAGCCCTGTAATTACAAAGGTTGTTCGAGATAAAACGCAGAGAGCCAAAGCTTATCTTCAAATTCAAAATGAACTCAAATCGGGGCGTCAGGCCTATTTTATTTATCCATTGGTGAGCGATAGCGAAGCGGAAGGATTTACTCAGCTCAAGTCTGCGATTGCTGAAGCGGAAAATCTAGCAACTGAGGTATTTCCTGAATTCAGAGTCGGGCTTCTTCACGGCCAAATGAAAAACGATGAAAAAGTTGCCACTATGGAGCGCTTCAAGAAGGGCGAAATTCAGGTCTTAGTTTCTACAACTGTTGTTGAGGTTGGAGTTGATGTTCCCAACTCTACCGTGATGGTGATCGAGCATGCTGAACGTTTTGGACTGTCCCAATTACATCAACTCAGGGGTCGAGTGGGGCGGGGTTCGCTGCAATCCTATTGTTACCTCTTTACGACAGCAAAGGAAGAAGGTCCTACCTCCACACGTCTGGAAGTGCTGGAGGAGACACAAGATGGATTCAAGATTGCCGAGGCTGACTTAGAAATTAGAGGGCCAGGCGAGTTTTTGGGGACACGTCAATCGGGTGGACTTCCTTTTAAGGTAGCCAATTTAGTGAGAGATGCCGAATGGCTGATTAGGGCGCGTGAAGATGCCATTCAGATTTTGAAAGAGGACCCAGAGCTGAAAGACACTAAGAACTCGGCTTTGCGGCAGTATTTTGTGCGAGAGGGCGGACGAGCCGGAGAGCGGCTCTTCACCTTTTAATTCCTCAGGCCACCTGATCAGGTTCAGACTGAAGGCGTCTCAGAGGCCTCGGTTGCCTCGAGCTCGTTAGGGCTAGGGAATTAAGTGAGATCTGGCAAAAAGAAAAGGCCCGGCAGATTTTCATCTGTCGGGCCTTACTCGGTTTAGAACTAAAGTTCAAACTGAGTGCCTAGAAACTAGGGCATGTAGGTCATCTGGCAGTTGGTGACAAAGTGCTTGCCGCCCATGCTGTAGCCAGCGTGGAATTTCTTGGACTGAGAGTTAGCTTTCAAGATGTGGGTGCTTGGAACAGTCAAGCGCACAGCGTGAGGAGCTTTGGTTTTCATGAAAGTGACCTTGATCTTGGCAGGGCCGAAACCTTGGCCAACTGCTTGATCCATTCCGCCGATCTGCTCGACGTCTTCCATGTCATCCTGCTGAGCTTGCCCAATTTGTCCGACCTGACCAACTTGGCCAACTTGGCCAACCTGACCAACTTGTCCGACTTGTCCGACTTGGCCCTGTGCTTGTCCTTGAGCGCATTGACCCTGTTGAACCTGGCCCTGAGCCTGTCCAACTTGGGCAACCTGTCCCTGAGCGCATTGACCTTGGGTCTGGCCCTGCTGAACCTGGCCCTGAGCCTGTCCAACTTGAGCTACCTGGCCCTGTGCACATTGACCCTGAGTCTGACCCTGCTGAACCTGGCCCTGAGCTTGGCCAATCTGAGCTACCTGACCTTGTGCGCATTGACCCTGAGCCTGGCCCTGTGCTTGTCCCATGCCCATGCCTGCGCCCATCGCTCCGCCTTTGCCGCCTTTAACGGCTACGATGAATTCAGCGCCAGATGGGCTGGTGAAGTTCTGTGTGCCGTAAGCATCCAACATCAAGTTGAAAGTCTGAAGACCCTTGTTGCCAAACAGTCCGGTGCCTTCGGTACAGGACATGTTGATTGTGCCTGCAGAAGCCATGCTGCCAACGGAAAGTCCAACAAGAGCCAATGTCAACTTTTTCATAGTAAATATCCCCTAAATTTGGTGTGGAACGAGACCCGGGAACTCCTGAACAAGCGAGATAGTGTCGGCCCTCTCCAACACAAGCTGTTTAATCTCTGAGATTCAGAGATTTATGTTCTCGCGTAGTAATCATTTGCTGGATGCGAGTCAAACATTTTTTTGTAAAAATAAAAAAGAAAGTAACACATTGAGCCAGGGTATTTTTTGAGATCTGTGACTTAAGTTCGTTAATGTAACTTAAACCAAATTCCACTTAAGATATTTATCATCCGATTCGATGTCTTCATGTAACAGATTAACTATATAAAAAAAGTGTAATTAATATGAGCACTTAAGGGGCTTAATTGACAGGATTAACGCTCTGCATTAAACTATTTAAATATGGTTGATTCAATGAAAAGGTTGAAATTGGTGGGGGATTTCATTCGAAAACGTCGCGAGGCTCTACGGATGTCTCAGCGGGCATTGGGGATGCTGTTTACTCCAGCTGTGAGCACACAGTTTATCTCCAACGTAGAAAGAGGCGTCACACCTCTACCTCCTGTACACGTTCCGATATTAGCCAAAGCCTTGATGACTCCAGATTCAGAGATTATGAACCTGCTAGAAAAAGAGTACGCGCTAAAGCTGAACGGCAGGTTGGGAAAGTCTTTAGAGTCCGTGCCAGCCGAGGGTGCCCTACCTACGTTGGTAGTTGCGTCCGAAGACTATCAGTTCGTTCGTAGTCTGTATGATGCCTATCGGAGTTCAGACCATAAGACGAAACAGGCATTTGCAACTGTGTGTGAGAGTATCTTGAAAGTCCCAAAGACAGTGCTGCCTACTTAATAAAGTTAACGTGAAGGGTTATTCTTAGTTTGTGCATCAAACAGCACCCGCCTGTTCGTCGGGGTGAATAGGCGGGTGGCTTGACCGAAACGTCTGGCATTGATATAGATCCGCCACAGGTAAGGGAAATTCCATGCGGACTTCTGCACCATCAAAACCTCGTCCTCTTGGGGCTCGAAAAAGAAGTGTCTCCGAGAGGGAGAGATCCAATGGCCAACGCCCCATATCCCACGGGTATGTAAAGAGCTTCGACGGCACGAAACTTTTCTATAGTGTCGAGGGGACGGGTAAGCCCCTTGTGTTTTGCTACGGTCTGGTTTGCTCCAGCCTGCATTGGACCTATCAAATAGAACACTTCAAGAACCATTATAAGACGATTTGGTTTGATTACCGCGGTCACCAAAATTCAGAGGTCCCAAAGAATCTTTCGAGCCTAACCATTGAAAATATTGCTAGGGATCTGATCACTGTCTTAGATGAACTGAATGTTCCTGATGCAGTAGTTTTGGGCCATAGTATGGGGGTCAATGTAGTATTGGATTTCTATCGCCAACAGCCCCAACGGGTCTTGGGGATGGTCTTGGCCAATGGGACGGCTCAACGCCCATTAGAAACGCTTTTTAGAAATAATGCTCTGCAAGCTGGGTTTCGACTTTTAAGAAAGATTTACGACAAGTCGCCTGAACTTGTTCGGACCATTTGGAAGACTCAACGGGGAAACCCGATTGCTAGGACCTTGGTGAGTTTGGGGGGGTTCAACCCTCATTTGACTCCGCAGGCGGATATTGAACTTTATGTCGATCAAGTCGCCGATACAGATCCCGCAATTTTGATTCATTTGATTGAAAATTATGACTCCTACGATGCGACTGCATGGTTACATACCGTTCATGTTCCGACGCTCATTTTGTCGGGTGAGAAGGACAAAGTGATTCCTTTGGAGCAGCAGGAGCTCATGAAGCAGCTCATTCCTCGTAGTCAGCTTGAGGTCATTCATCATGGCAGCCATTGCCCTCAAATGGACCTTCCTGATTTGGTGAATCTAAGGATTGAGAAATTTTTGCAGGAGCTGAATTACTAGGTCAGGAATGAACCTTCCAGTCCGACCAAGGAAATCTCCAGTCGATCCACTGTGAAACAGGGATTCCGTTTTCCTTCATCGCTCGGATAAAAGCGGGCATACAAATTTGTCCATGGCATTTCCCTTCTCCGACGTGGGTAATCGCCCTTAGAGCTTCGGGAGAATGAATTTCGCCTTGTTTGAGTCGTTCAATGACTTTTTCCAGAGTGATGCCCAAGCAAGGGCAGAGCGCATTCGAAGGAGGGGGCTCTGCTTGAACTCCGACATGCGGAGGTGTGATGATCGGGCTAGGCCCCCAGCCTTCCAATTTCAAGTGACCTCGAGGGCTCGATTTGTCTTCAATTTCGTTTGCTAAGACTTTCGGATCGGACGTTCGAATCGACATCCCTCGATGAATCTTGGTCTGGCAAGCCAATTTGGAAACTCCATCCACTGAAATTTGACATAAGCCGCAGGAGCCATCCTTGCAGAGGAGATTGTCTGCTGCACGATTTTGCCCCGTCTCAAAAAGCGCGACAGAAATGGAAATGCGGTCACGAACCCATCTCTTTTCGCCATTCATAAGAACTTCAACCTTTTCACTTCGTGAGGAAGAGCGATTGACCGCAGAAAGGTAGGCTTCATCTTCGGTCGCCTTTGCTCGATTTCTTCGAATGCCTCTAGCTTCCCAAGCTAAGTGGGATGGGACCTCAAGTTGAACAAGTTGAGAGGTTTCAGCGCTTCGGATCTTAGCCGAAAATTCCGGCGTGTCGGCTTCTGGGTCGACCTTGCTGACTCGAGCCGAACCGAGGGCCTCACCCTGCCGATTCATCAACACTGCTGATTCTCCCACTCGCCATGGACGTTTTCCAAACCACGGTAAAGTGATTTGTGAGGTGGGCTTGTTTTCAGCTTCTTTGATCATGATGATCGCAGAGCTCGGACAGGTGCGTAGACAAAGGCCGCACGCAGTACAAAGGCTTTCCTTAAGAATCTGGTTGGTCTTTCTGGCTTCTGGGCCGATTGAAATTGCGCTGGTTGGGCAAACTTTCTCGCAGATCTGACACGAGATATCTTCGAAGCATTCGACTGAAGCCACTGGGGCGCTCAGCTGTTTTGTTTTTGGGACTCCACCAAAATTATGAACAAATTTTTTCTCTGCGATTGAAAGCCATTTGCCCTCAAAGGTGGACTGGTGGGGAAATTCTCTGTGGTCAAAATAGTGCTTCAAACGGGTGCGAGCTTTTCGAACCAGGCGATCCAGTTCGCTCTTTTTTGAAAGATTGAGAGCCAGCGCTCGAACAATTTTTCCGGCAAGCCACTTCCCGCGTTCTTCTTCTAGAAGCCAACCTTCCACGTCTTGTTGGAGCAGTGCGCTTGCAGTTTGGTCCATTTCATAGAGGCAAGATCCAGGAGGATGTTCACGAATGCCGATTTGATTTCGAAAAGGCCCGACAGAGACCACTCGCGTAGTTTCGATGACACGGATTCCCTGTGCGTCCTTTACCCGGAAGAGCCAGCTCATCGGCCCCTTGTTGACGAGTTCCACCGGTCGCGCTTGAAGGATTTTACCGCCGGCCATTTCAAAGCGACGTTGGTGCACTTCCCATCCCGAAATCGGCTTTTTTCCCCACTCTCCTGAGGCGGTCTCAATCGACAGGACCTCTTCCGTGCCTGCTTCTAAGAGTGAAGTTCCAAATTGGAGTGCAGAATTTCCTGATCCTAAGATCACAACGGTCGGTTCCCAAAGAAGCTCACTTTCTCGAAAAAGTTTTTCTGCCGTGGGAAGAGGAATGAGGCCTGGAGAAAACCACCCAGCAAAGGGGTCGGGCCAGTGAGACTCGGGTAGGACCCGGACAATAGCGCGGGCTCGAATCCGATGGATGCGATGCTGATTGTCCTCGATAATTGCGATTCCTCCGGTTCCAGATGAAGGAACAATTCCTCGCACTGTAATCGAGTCGCCTCCGTATTGCCCCACACTCAGGCCCGCTTCTGCGCACAAGGTAGAAAGAACGCGCACCCCTGGGGAGGGCCACAATTCAGTTCGAGGGCCTCCAAGAATGACAAGATCGAATTTTCCATCTCTAATTGAGAAGTTCATTGTCCTCCGTAAGGATTCGATCGCAGGAAGCTTTGGCCGTTCGAACCACATCTACCAGCGGGCCGTCACACCCTCTGACAATTTCGATACGGGGGTGAGTCTTGCACATAGTCCACGGAGTTTCATCCTTCCATTCAAAAATCGCCTTTGCTTTCATTCCTCGAATGGTTGTGTGATTCCAATTTAAGAAATCTTGAGTCAGACGGGCCAGAGAATAGAAGGACTCTGAGGATGCCCAATTCGACTGATTATCGGTTGGATGTTGTGCGAGTTTAGTGACTAGCGGGCCAAGTCTTAGAGCGCTTAAGCGAGAAGTCCGATTGGGGTCTACTGAGGGTGGTCCTTCATAGTCTGCCCAAACGGTCAGATCCGAAAAATTACCAATCACTTGTGGATTTGGCGGATCACGGGAAATTAAAGACCATTCTTCCCAGAGTCGAATACCTAGGGGGCTGGGAGGTCTCACCTCAAAAGATCGGCTCTGTCCAAAAATCCAGCTGGTTAAACGCGGGGTCCAAAAAACTAAAAGCCCGAGCCCCAATTGAGCGGTGGTCACAGTTTTTCCAGCCCTAAATCGAATTCCACCGGGCAGCCAATCGAGCTGGTTCACCGCACAAACGACGTTCTTAGGTCCTAGCCGTTCTCGAATGAATTCCATCAACCCAATACGATAGCGCATGATGTCGAGGTCGCAGAGTTTGGGAATCAGCAAACCTCGGAAGCCTGGTTGACTGGAAGTGCTACCGGGGAATTTTCTTGTAGCGCTGAAACCATCCAGGATCTGGGGGTTGAGTCCAGAGTCCTCTGCTTCGACATAAAGATTTTCAAGTTCGCTCCAACTCAAGTCTTGGGATCCTTGATCTGGCATGATCCAAAGTCGATCCCTTTCGCGCAAATGCGGGGCTGTTGGGTCGTGGAATCCCTGTTTTTTTTTTTGCATATGGGAAGTCCAGAACTCCAAAGGACCCGGAAAATCGGGTCTCAGCGTGGCAAGAGCTTTTTGAGGGGTGCTCTTTTGGATCCGATCCAGGGTGATCTTCCCATGTAAAAGCGGATCGAGTGAAAGCTCAGAGTCTTCAAGAAAAAAATCAAGATCTGGGTTGAGTAATAGGACGGACTTTCCCTGACTTAGCAAATGGTTTGCCGCAATCAGAGGGGCCACTCCTGTTCCTAAAAGAGCAACGTCGCTATCGAGCGCCATCAAACAAGCTTCCCATGACACGTTTCATTGCTGTGGAAATCTGGGCTTTCTTGTACTCGCTGTGGGCGCTGCGTCCCTTCTCATTTTCTTCGGCACTTTTTAGATCCATCAATTGAACTTCAAACGGATAGAAGAATCGGATTTCCCGCTGAATATTCTTTAAATCAATCCTTTCGAGGATTTTAGTGATTTCCTCGCCAGGGGGTTTCGTGCGGGCAATAGTCTTAAGCTCTTTCAGTTCGTCAAATACGGGGTTCCTTAATTTAATTAACTGTCGCGATGTAAATTGAATAGAGCGGTAAAATTCGCTCGAGTGCGGGTTTTCCGGGTTTGCGTCCGGGGGGTGTGCTGCTGCTTCGAGTTCTGCAAGAACTTGTGTTTCAGTAAGCTCTTCCCTTTCCGCCCTTTCAAAAACGTCTTTCAGTGTTGCTTTGAATTTTTCTACTTGAATGAGGGTGTTGCGGGAACGGCTGGGCTTGATATTGGGTGGCATGAGAATCATTTTATCTTTTAAAAATTTTAAGACGCGCAGAGTTCCAAGTGGAGTCTGCGTGGTAAAACGAATCCCCACCCGATCAAATAACTCTTCAGCTACATTCTCTGGTTTGTGGAGGAGTTTGAGGAGAGTGGAGTTTCTTGATTTCTTAGGTTTAGTTTCAAAAGCTGCCAATTCAACTCTGAGTGGGTCATCTGGACTCTCGCCCATAAAAAGACGACCCTCGTCGTCGCGGTGAATAAATTTATAATAGCGATCTAAAATCTGTTTTTGAATATCTGGGAAGTAAGACGTCCTCATGTCCTTGTCAATGTGGGCAATTGTGTGCATTACTTTCAAGACGCTGCAAGCCCAGTTTTTCAGGAGTTTACCGGCACTGTCTGAGCTCTGGCCTGGATAATTCATGCTCACCAAAAGGAAAAGCTCTCTCACATCTGCTAATTCTAAAAGTTTCCTTGGAATTTCTAACTTCAAGCCATCAGGGTTGTCGGGTTGTAAAAAGGTCTTGCGGATGAAATTCAAAGCCTCGTGGTAATTTCCAAGAACCTCAGCTTTTTCAATTGGGTCATCGAGATCATACCCATAGCTGGCAATGAAGCGATGAGTCTCCTCCAAGTTTTGAACTCGAAAGGCCTCGGCCGAGTCAATGGAAGACCTGCCGCCAATGATAATATCCAACACATCCGGTCGAAAATCGTATTTTGCTTTTAGCACCGAAACTAAGATTTTGTTCATCTTAGGGGAAGCTTATCCGAATTAGAGGTACAGCATCAATCTGGATTTGAAAACGGATACGGTACTGGTCTGGTCAACTGGGGGAAAACCGACTCTTTCAATTTTTCGTCTAATTTTGAGACACTGAGTCTGACTTACAGCCTGGATTTCTTTACAGGGCCTGGTTTTCTCGGTGAAGGCTCTTTTTTTTGTGGTACGTTCGTTGCTTCATAAATTGCAAAGAAAGAAGTGCAAAAAGGTCTCAGTCAGAGCCTTTGCCAAATCAACAAAGGAGAAGTGAAGATGGAAGTTCAGGAAAGGCGTGCCGGTCTAGAATCTGCACAAGGACAGAAAAATAAAGCAATCGATCTGGCAGTTCAGGCGATTGAAAAGCAGTTTGGCAAAGGATCAATCATGCGCTTGGGCATGAATGAATCTCTAGTGTCTCAGGATGTCAGTGCCGTTCCTTCTGGCTCTTTGAGTTTAGATATTGCTTTGGGTATTGGTGGGTTTCCGCGAGGAAGAATTGTTGAGATCTATGGGCCAGAAGCCTCTGGGAAAACTACCCTTACTTTGCATGCCGTGGCTGAGGTTCAAAAACAGGGAGGCGTTGCTGCCTTTGTGGATGCTGAGCATGCACTAGATGTGAACTATGCAAGAAAGCTCGGAGTTCGCACCGATGATCTTTTGATTTCACAGCCTGATACTGGTGAACAAGCTTTGGAAATTGCAGATATGCTAGTGCGTTCCGGTGGGATTGATCTTCTAGTTGTAGACTCAGTCGCTGCTCTGGTACCGCGAGCCGAAATTGAAGGTGAAATGGGAGATTCTCATATGGGTCTCCAAGCTAGGCTAATGAGTCAAGCACTGAGAAAGCTGACAGGGACCATCAATCGCAGCAGAACCTTGGTTATTTTTATTAATCAGATTCGAATGAAAATTGGTGTCATGTTTGGCAATCCTGAAACCACGACAGGTGGAAATGCTTTGAAGTTCTATTCTTCAGTTCGACTCGATATTCGAAGAATAGCGGCTTTGAAAGACGGCGAAAATGTGATCGGTAACAGGACCCGAGTTAAAGTCGTTAAGAACAAAATGGCACCTCCGTTTAAGGAAGTTGAATTTGATATTTTGTATGGTGAAGGGATTTCCAAAGAAGGAGACCTTTTGGATCTAGCTGCCAATCTGAATGTCATTGAAAAAAGCGGTACTTGGTACACCTACAAAGACGAACGGATCGGGCAAGGGCGTGAGAATGCGAGAAACTACCTAAAAGAGCATCCTCATCATTTGAAAACGATCAGGGAAGAAGTGCTGAAGAAAGCTGGGATTCAACTCCCACAGCAAAAAGCAGATGCTTCGAGTCCATCGGCGCCTGCAGCTTCGGCAGCAGCAGCGGTTGGTGCACCGACGGCGGCAAAGGCTGCTCCCGCGGCGGCAGCCCCCAATAAAGCACCGATGAAGAAGTAAAGCTCTAGACCTCATAGAGCCGGTAACAATCATTAAAAAAGGGAGCAAATCGAGGGCAACCCCGGTTTGCTCTTTTTCTTTCTAAGTCTGCCTGTCCTTTAGTCAGAAATAGATCGAAATCAGAGTCAGACTCCAAATCATAACGCTAAGCGACACAAGTTCCCGCATAGTTTCCTCTAAAAGGGTTAGCTTAATAAAAGTATACTAAAATAGTATAGTATTGCAAGTCTCTTTCCCCAAAATATTTTCCCTCCAAAAAAGAGAGATCAATCCAATGATTCCAGGAATCTATCTAGGGCCTAACCCCTGCTGACTTCTTGTTTAAAAGTTGCGTGTCCCTAGGGAGTCGAGTAAAGAATCCCAAATGAAAGCAGCTGAAATTCGGTCACTTTTCCTAAAATATTTCGAAAATCATGGACATACCATCGTGGAAAGCTCGGCATTGGTGCCACAAAATGATCCCACCTTGCTTTTTACCAATGCAGGAATGGTCCAGTTTAAGGACGTGTTTTTAGGGAAAGATCGAAGAGCCTACAAACGGGCTACGACCTCTCAGAAGTGTGTTCGAGCCGGGGGAAAGCATAACGATTTGGAAAACGTGGGCTTTACAGCGAGACACCACACGTTTTTTGAAATGCTAGGGAACTTTTCTTTTGGGGACTATTTTAAAAAGGACGCGATTCACTTTGCGTGGGAATTTGTTACTCGCGAACTCAAGCTTTCCAAAGACCGATTGTATGTCTCTGTTTACGAGAAGGACGATGAAGCCGCCGAAATTTGGCACAAGAATGAGGGTGTGCCTAAGGAGCGAATCTATCGTTTTGGAGAAAAAGATAATTTTTGGGCCATGGGTGACACCGGACCTTGCGGGCCCTGTAGTGAAATTTTCTATGATCGTGGAGAAAAGTACGGTTGCAAAAAACCTACCTGCGGGATGGGTTGCGACTGTGATCGGTACATGGAATTTTGGAATCTTGTTTTCATGCAGTACGAGAGATCGTCTGATGGAAAATTGAACCCTCTACCAAAACCTAGCGTAGACACAGGTGCAGGCTTGGAGCGAATTGCTTCAATTTTGCAGGAGGTTGATACAAACTACGACACCGATCTCTTTCAGGACATCATTCAGAAGACAGCGGAAATTTCTGGAAAGAAGTATGATCCGAAATCCGAGCTAGCAGTTTCGTTTCGGGTTGTCGCGGATCATTCTCGGGCGACCACGTTCCTGGTGGGCGACGGTGTTCTTCCTTCAAACGAAGGCCGAGGCTATGTTTTGCGCCGAATTATTCGTAGAGCAATTCGGCACGGAAAGAAACTGGGTTTTACGGGACCCTTCTTGAATCAAGTCACCGGATTTGTGATTGATCAGATGAAGGATGCCTACCCTGACTTAGCTAGTAAGAAAGCATTTATTGAAAAAGCGGTGATTGCTGAGGAAGAGCAATTTTTTAAAACCCTGGAAAGGGGGCTCTCTCTATTGGATGAGGAAACCGCAAAGCTTGTGGGGAGTTCTCTCGTATTACCTGGAGAGGTTGCCTTCAAACTCTACGACACTTATGGCTTTCCATTGGATTTGACCCGTGTGATCTGCGAAGAAAAGAAGATCCAGGTTGATGAAATCGGTTTTGAAAAAGCCATGGATCGACAACGCTCTGAATCTCGCAAACATTGGAAGGGATCTGGCGAACAGGCTTTAGATCAAATTTATTTAAACCTTGCTAAGGAACTGAAGGACAGAGGCGAACTTCCTGTTTTCAAAGGTTATGAGAAGACCTCTGCGCAGGGCAAGTGTGTGGCGATTTTGGTTCCTAGCGAAAATAAGATTGAGAGGGTCCAATCTTATTTAACACCTAGTCTTGCAGCCAGCGCTGACAGCATTGAAAAGTCAGCCCTGATCGAAGTCGTTTTCGCTGAAACTCCTTTTTACGGTGAGAGCGGAGGTCAGGTTGGAGATCAAGGTCGAGTCCTTTCTTCTGCAGGGAGTTCTGCGAGTTTCTTAGGGGATGTCATCGATGTGCAAAAGCCAGTTCCTGATCTGATTGTGGCTCACGTTAGGCCCAGAGCTGGGAAATTGGAAGTTGGTGCGGAGTATCTCCAGGAGACTGATCGTGAGATCCGCGCTGCCACCGCGAGAAACCATACTGCGACCCATATGCTGCAGTGGGCATTGAAAAAAGTCCTAGGCGATCATGTCAAACAGGCAGGCTCTTTGGTGACACCAGATCTGTTGCGATTCGACTTTTCTCATTTCCAAGCAATGACTGAAAAAGAGATTCTTCAAGTTGAAGATCTAATTAACGAGAAAATCTGGCTCGCTCAGTCTGTGTCAAAGACTGAGATGAACAAAGAAGATGCCATTAAGTCCGGAGCAGTTGCATTTTTTGGTGAAAAATATGGGGACCGGGTTCGTGTCGTACGAGTAGGGGATTTTTCAACCGAACTCTGTGGTGGAACTCATGTAGAGAATTCTTCTGATATCCACCTTTTCAAGTTCGCAAATGAAAGTGGGATTGCAGCTGGAGTAAGAAGAATTGTTGCTTACACTTCCAAGGGAGCGTTCAACTATCTTCGATCTCGGGATCAAGACATTAAAACGATTCGCGATCGGCTAAAGGTCTCTTCCGCGGACGAGATTTTAACAAAAATTGATAAGCTGTTTTCTGTAGAAAGAGAATTAAGACAGCAGCTGGGGCATTTCCATGCTCAAAATGCAAGCGGGGAAGTAGATCAGCTTCTCACTCAAGCGAAGCTGATTCGCGGGGTATCTGTGGTAGCCGCAGTCGTTTCTCCTGATGCTCAGGGTGCGAAAAAGCTGCGGGACATGGCGGACCGAATCAAACAGAAAAACCCCAACTCTCTGATTGTGCTTGGAATGAAAGAAGCAGAGGGTACCAAGGCATCTTTGCTAGTGGCAGTGGGGCCCGCAGCCCAGAAAGCGGCCAAAGCTAATGAGCTTCTTCAAGCGATTGTGGGCATGATTGAGGGCAGGGGGGGCGGAAAGCCTGACCAAGCCCAGGCTGGGGGAACCAACGCGGCCGGACTATCTAACGCGATTGCTGAATCCGTGAAATGGGCTGAAACGAATTTGAAGTCCTGATTGCCACTGTTTCAAAAATTTGGATAATGATCAGTCGAGGAGTCCCGAATTCTGGGATTTGGTGGGGGCTGATTATGCAAACAGGACAGAACTTTCTATATGGTTTTAGGGCGAGTCTTTTTGAGAGGCCCAATGCCTTAAAGCTGGCAACAGTATTTGCACTTATTGTTTTAGCGCAGTTGGGCTGTACCGGGCACAGAGCTGACCAGGGACTTGCTGTTTTTCATGGGTTAGTGAAAGACGATGTTAAGACTTGGGACCCTGCGAATGCCTACGACACGGTCAGCAGCAGTCTTGTCCCAAGTATCTATGAGACCCTCTATCAATATAGCTATCTGGATTCTGTTTATAAAATTGAACCCCTGCTAGCGGTTTCGCTGCCTACTTTTTCGGATGACAAGCTCACAGTTACGATTTCGATTAAGAGGGACGTTCATTTTCAGGACGATCCTTGTTTTAAGGCAAGCCGAGGCAAAGGCCGAGAATTGAAGGCCGAAGATTTTGTTTACGGGTTAAAAAGGCTGGCTTTGCCCTCGTTGCAATCCACTGGATGGTGGGTTTTAGAGGGAAAATTAGTTGGCATGAATGAATTTCGTGAGCGGCTTGTTGCGGCTTCACCAAAAGACCTACCTCAAGTCTTTGAGGAAAAAGTCGAGGGTATTCAAGCGCTGGATGACTACACCCTCCAGTTTAAACTAGTCCATCCCTACCCGCAGCTCTTACATATTTTAGCTCTCAGTTTTTCTTCTCCAGTGCCCCGCGAAGCAATCGCCGAGTACGGTGACGAGAAGGGAAATCTAACCGACCATCCCGTAGGAACGGGACCCTTTGTTCTCACCAGCTGGTCTAGAAATCATGAAATTATTTTGGATAAGAATCCGAAATTTAGGTCCGAACTCTATCCATCTACTGGATCAGAGGAGTTTCAGAAAAATGGAATGCTGATAGATTCCGGAAAAAAACTGCCCCTCCTAGATCGGATTCGCATGGTCGTTCTGAAAGAGGAGCAACCCCGGTGGCTTAATTTTATGAAAGGCCAATTGGACCTGATCGAGCTTCCCAAGGATAACTTCAAGGAAGCAATTACCCATCAGGTGAATCTAACTCCTGATCTTGTAAAAAAAGGAATGCACCTGAGTATTGAAACCGGAGTCGTCACCCGATTTGTGTCATTCAATATGAAAGACAAATTTCTGGGAACGAACAAATTCCTTCGCCAGGCCATTTCCTCAGCCATTGACCGGGACGCGTGGATTCAAACTTTTACGAACGGGACAGGAAGAAAGATGTCAAGTGTGGTTCCTCCCGGAGTTCCCGACCGGCCCAACCTTGCTCAGATGAAATACGATTATAATCTGGTCCGAGCAAAGGAACTTCTTAAAAAGGCCGGCTATCCAAAAGGGGCTGGGCTTCCTATTTTTAAATTTGATCTGAGAGGTGCCGCAACCCAAGATCGCCAATTGGGAGAGTTTTTTGTCGATCAACTTTCGAAAGTTGGCGTTCGATTGGAGATTCAAAGTAATACTTTTCCCGCTTTTTTGCAGAAGTTGAGAGAGGGGAATTTACAAATTTCGTATGGTGGCTGGTCCATGGACTACCCGGATGCAGAAAATATCTACCAGCTTTTCTATGGTCCGAATCGCCCACCAGGGGCCAATGATACGAGCTACGATCACCCTGTTGTAAATAAGAGCTATGAACAACTCGCTATGTTGGAATCCTCTCCTGCTCGGTTGGCGCTCGCAGCAAAAATGGAGGATCAGATTCAGGAAGACTGTCCGATTGCTATGGGGTACTACGAGGCCCCCTATCATATTTCCCAACCTTGGCTCATGAACTACCGAGGGAGCGACATCATTCTAAATAAATATAAGTACTATAAAGTTAGTAAGGAAGTCCGAGATCGGTATTCCCAATAAACGAATTGTTCTAGCAGTCTGTAGAGCCTAGGAGGCCTGCCGTTTTTCAGGTCTTAAGAAGATGGCAGGAAGCATTTTAACCAGGTCTTTGTCAAATTTTCCGACTGCTTTTTCGATGATTTGAATCGCTTCCTCGACTGAATAAGCCTCACGGAAGGGACGCTTGCTGATCAGGGCGCTGAATGCATCAGCGATGGCAACAATTTTTGCGGGATAGTAGATGACTGGCCCACGGATGGAATTAGGGTAGCCGTGACCACTTGGCTCTTCATGATGTTGGTAGATAATGTACCTGACTTCCTCTGGGATCACTTTATTGTTCTCTACCATCTGAAGGCCTAGTTTTGGGTGGGTATGCATGATCTTCCATTGTTCAACTGTGAGGTCGCTCGGGCTATTCACAACTTCCTTCGGAAGCTGTGTAGATCCGATATCGTGTAGGAAGCCACCGAGGCCGATGAGCTCGATCATTTTTTTATTAAATTGACCTGTCGCTCTAGCGATAAACATGCTGAAAATTGCAACCGCGATCGAGTGGTAATAGAGGTATTCGCCATGGGATGCTAATTTCAGAATAATTCCGAGCGTGGAGGGCTTCTCAGTCATGAGGTCTACATAGTTGTGAATAATTTTTTGAGTGTCATTGGCTGTTTCTTCGTCCACATGGAATTGAGCAAGAGTCTCAGCGATGTTTTGCTCGGTCATATTTAGAAGAGTTGCGATTTTCTTTTCCGGCGAAGTATGTGGGTCCTTGAAGATCGTTTCGGCGGTGACTCCTACAAATTGTAGATACCGTTCATGATCTTTCTTTTCGATAAAGAGAAATTTAACACCCTTCTGGATGTATTGGGCAAGGCGTTTGTAATCTAACCCGGTGCTACCGGAAAAGACTCGCGCAACGTTGTCGTCTGAGATTTTAAGGTATACGTCAAACGTAATATCACGAATGGCATGGCGAAATCCCATGATGTCTACCTGCATGAGTTGATCTGGGGGGATTGAGACTCGTTCCTGCAAAGTAAGGCCTCCGTCCTAATCTATTCGGAAGGTACCGTTGAGAATTAAACTTAAACTCCTGGGCAGCATCTGCCGATAGGCAAAATGAAAGCAGGGGTGCATTTTTGCGGAGCGTCTCGATTGTTTTAATCAGTTTAATGGTTCTGTTGGGGGCTCTTACCCCTAGCTACGCCGAGAACGATTCTTCAGAAGATTCAAGGGACTACTCTGTCTACAGTGTATTTCAAGACATTAACCTAACAAATGACCCGGCGACGGCTCCCCCTAAGGATTACTATATCAACATGGGTTCTAAACAGGGCCTTCGCAAGGGGAGCATTCTAGAGGTGCGACGTAAAGTCTCTTCCTATGATGGGATGAGTGAACAGTTTTACCGTGACCTGTCCCTTCCTTTTGCTAAAGTCAGAGTTATTCATGTCGAACCTAGAGCCTCCATCGCTAGGCTTGAAAAACTCCTCCCATTAAAGACTTCTCCCATGGTGTCCCCACGTGCAGTGATGATCGGGGATCTGGTTAGCACACCCGCTAAATAGAAAAGGTGTATCGAGTGAAGATCGGGTAGGTCCAGGCCAAAAATGGACTCGAACCAAGATCATGTGGAATCCGACCCTCACTCGTTTCGCACCCCTTTCTGATAAGAATTGGAATTTATGCTGTGAGTGCTGGAGTCACTTTTTCAGTTCCGTTTTTTGTGTATAGATAACTGATCGTTTCGGCGTGAATCTCAAAAGCTGTTTTCTCGTTTCCCTGTTTGTCTTTATAGGAATGGCTCCGTATGGAACCTTCAACGTAGACTGCGTTCCCTTTTCGAAGGTATTGCGCATTACTTTCGGCAAGCTTTCCCCAACTGACAATCTGGTGCCACTGAGTTTCTTCCGTTTTTTGGCTTTCGACAGATTCGCTGGTACGGGGTTCGTTTGGCCCTCCCTCGGTAGGGATTGCTTCTTTCTCAAATTTTCGAGAAGTGGCGAGGGAAAAGTGTGTGACTGCTAACCCGCTTTTTGTTTTTCGTGAAATTGGATTACCACCCAATCTTCCGACCAAAATGACTTTGTTGATATCAAGCATTGAATAACCTCCGTTATTAGTTTTGGAGACATTCCTCAATGCTAAGAGCGTGCCAAATTTTTACGGTCTAGAATCGTTCATCGCAGAACAGCCAAAGTAACCATCGCTTTGGCGACTAACACTTCGCTTTTGTCTCCTGAATACACTTCTGACTCGACAAAACTGAGAGTTTTGCCGGGTTTTAAAACCTTTGCAACACAGGTTAACGCGTTCCCAGTGGCCGCGCGAAAAAGACTGATCTTAAATTCAGCCGTTAGGATAAACTCTCCGTCTTTCAAAAGCGAAGTAGCGGCTCCTCCCGCTGTATGATCGGCAAGGGTGGCAACCACCCCTGCATGAACAACTTGGGTTTGTTGGAGGTGTTTGGGAAGGATTTTAAGACGGGTTCGACAAATTCCGGACTCAGCTTCCACGATTTCGATCCCCAAGTCTTGAACGAAGGCGGCCCGACTAAAAATCTCTTTCATCTTTTCGAAGTTTGAACTTTCTTTCATAGGTAAATCCTTTTTAAGGTCTCAAAAAAATCAGGGTACGAAATCGAAACACACTCGCAGTTTTCGATTTCGGTAGGCCCGTTCGCCATCATTCCCGCAATCGCAAAACTCATCGCAATGCGGTGATCTCCGTAAGAACTCAATTTAGCTCCTTTTGGGCCCCGTTTGCCTTTTCCGTAGATCTTCATACCGTCACTGAAGGTCTCGACATCTACTCCCATTTTTCGAAGGTTTGTAGCCGTGGCTTCAATTCGATCTGACTCTTTTACTCTCAGTTCGGCAGCTCCCCGAATTTCGGTAGTCCCTTCAGCGAAGGCCCCCACTACTGCAATTAATGGAATTTCGTCAATCAGCGAGGATATCTCTTCTGGGGCAATACCCGTTCCCTGCAGGGGACTGGGTTCGCTGAGTAGGGTTCCAACAGGCTCAGAGGTCTCTGAGCATTCTTGAATCTCAGTCTCTATCTGAGCTCCCATTCTTTTAAGGGCAGCCAAAAAGCCAATTCGAAACGAATTGAGAAGGATTTCTTTAAGCTCGACCTTTATGTTTGAACTCAAAAGAGAGAGGGCAACCCAGTAAGCCGCACTAGATGGATCTTTTGGTACTTTTAAATCTGCACCTATTAGTCTTTGGCCACCACAAATAGAAATTTCTTGGGGATCCGGGCCTTCTCCGAAAGAATAATTCAGCTGTGCGCCAAAATGCTTCAACATCCTTTCTGTGTGGTCGCGACTTTGAATCTTACCTGAAATTCGAGTGGTCCCTTCAGCTTGGAGGCCAGCAAAGAGCAAGGCACTCTTGAGCTGAGCGCTGCCAATCGGAAGGGCATAATTTAGAGCTTTGAGTCTGACTCCGTGAGTTAGACCTTTTATTTGGACAGGAGAATAGTTCTCGTCTTTAAGGTAGATTTCCGCGCCCATTCTTCGCAGGGGCACTGCGATTCGTCCCATCGGTCTAGCACTAAGAGAAGAATCACCAATAAGCTCAGAGGAAAAACACTCGCCTGCGAGGATCCCCATCAGCAATCGAAGTGTTGTCCCTGAGTTACCGCAGTCGAGGGGGGCCAAAGGGGGGATGAACTTCTTTCCATGGACAAGAGTGAGGGTACCCTGAGTTTCTATTCCTACCCCTAGCTGGGAAAGACATCGCTGGGTCGATTGAACATCCCCTGCCCTGAGCAGACCTGAAATTCGGGTTGTTCCACTGGCTAATGCCCCAAAAATTAGACCCCGATGAGAAATGGATTTATCTGCTGGCAACAAAATCGCCGACAGAGGTTTTCTTGGGGTCCCAGTCATTTGGGAAAGCGGCTCAATACGGATGTTCACCGCTCTACCTCTAACCTCAGATGGTGCTGCAGATGCCAATGAGAATACAGCTGGCGATTCGGATTCTGGTAAGGCAATGGGCCTAGAAACGGTTCATTTCCCATTTGATTCTTTCACTTTGGATTCAGAAGCTCAGAACGTTTTGAAGAATAATGCTTCAATTATGAAAGATAAGTCCCATTTGAAAATTCAAATTGAAGGTCACTGCGATCAACGCGGTGGCATCCAGTACAATATTGCGTTGGGTGAAAAAAGAGCCAATGCAACCCGTAAGTTTCTTACGGACTTGGGCGTATCTCATGATCGGATGACCGTGATCAGCTTTGGTAAAGAAAAACTGATCGACACGGGCACCAGTGAAGAGTCTTATGCAAAAAACCGCCGTTCTAATTTTGTAATCACTTCTCACTAATCGAGTTGATAAATTTAGTTCGATTTTGGCAGACCGGGACTAAGCCTTTGACGAAAAGGAGTCCCGGTTTGTTTTTTGTAGGACTCAGTGCGTTATTTTGGGTGGGTTGTAGTATTTTTGCAACCCGTCCGGTTCAAGAAATGTCTTACGGCTTAGCTGCCATCAAAGCAGCAAAAGAGGTTCAGGCAGATACCTATGCTCCTGAGCTTTTTCGTTTGGCCAATGAGTGGTTCTTTAGAGCAAAGAACGAATACAAGTTTAAAAATTTCAAATTGGCCAAGGAATATGCAGATAAAGCGCGTCATTTCGCTGAGCAGGCAGAGTTTGAATCCGTTAGGGGAGGCGCTGTGCGTTCCGAAGGGGCTGACGCTATGACCCCACCCCCTGTTCCAGCACAGGGTGAAGAACATCGTCCGGGTGATGCGGGCTCCGGAGTACAACCGACTCCCACGGGTACGCCGATCGAATCTTACGACCAGAGAAAAGCAGAAGAAGACGCTAAACACGGTCCCGCTCCTGCATCGACAACGCCGAATCCTGCTCCTGCGGGCGGGGCGCCAACTCCACCTCGTTGAAAATAGATGGCTGGCTCCAGGCTTGAAATGAGCAAGCGAGAATGACATCATGGGACAGATGAGAACCATTTACTTGCTTTTGATCTTAGTACCGTTCCTTTTCGCGGGATGTTTGAAAACACGCAGTCAGCTGCGAGACGACCGGCCCGAAGAGGTGGAAGAAGCCAAGCCGATGAAAGCCCATCCTGTCGCGGAAGTTCGCAACGAGGGCCAATACGCCATAGAAGAAATTAAAGCCGAATTTACGCGACTGGTCGGAAGAGTTGAAGACCTGGAAAGAGCTAAAAAAGACGGAGTGGAGTCCAAGAAGATTGAGGACAAGCTGAATGCTTTGGCTGACAGAGTAAATCAAATGTCAGACGCTTTGACCAAACTTGCTGAACACCCAGCTATTTTGGATCCAGATGAAATCTACGGTAAAGCTAAGACGCAGTTTGAGCACGAAGAATATGAGGCTGCTGCCGAGACTCTTAGCAACTATCTTAAGTTACCTAAAACACAGCGTGCGGAAGAAGCAACGTTTCTAAGGGCAGAGAGCTACTTTAAGTTAAAACAATATAAAAAAGCGATTGTAGATTATTCTAAATTCCCTGAAAAGTACCACCGTTCGACAAAGACCCCTCAGGCATTATTGAAAATTGGGCAGTCCTTCGAGGCGTTAGGGTTGCGCGATGATGCCCGAGGGTTTTACGAAGAGTTAGTCGAGAAATACCCAAAGTCCGCAGAAGCAAAAAAAGTGAGGAAAAAAGTTAGGTGAAAATACTCAGGGGGACGGGGGTTTGGGTCTTAGGAATTCTAACGCTGGCGTTCGCTTGCCCAACCGGGTTTGCAGTAACGCTGGTTCATTCTAACGACTTGCTTGGAGAACTAGAGCCCTGTGGTTGTCGTTCGAACCCCCAAGGGGGAATGGCACGAAAGTATAACCTAGTAAAAAGGCTGAAAGATCCCTTCGTGATACAAGTCGACTCTGGGGACACACTTTTTCCTACCCAAATTGTTCCTGAGCTTCTGAAAGCTCAATCTGAAGTTCAAGCAGCATATGTGATCCAAGCTATGAATCTTACTCGCCAGGATGTAGCGGTTCCGGGCGAAAAGGATTTTGCATTGGGCTTCAAAGTTTTTGAGCGATTGAGAAAGAAAGCGAAATTTAAATATTTGGCGTCAAACTTGACTCTCAAGAACGGAAACCCCTTTTTACCCGGTCACGTTATTTTAGAGGGGAAAGAAGAAGGCGGCAAAACTGTCAAGGTGGGGATTTTCGGTATTGTAGATGAGGGGTTGAAATGGCCAGCTGAATTAAAAGCGGACTCCTCTATCAATGCTGCAAAAAAAGAAGTGGCCTTCTTACGTTCCAAAGTAGACTACCTCATTGCTGTCACTCATCAGGGCATTCCCAAGGATGAGAAAATGGTTAAGGCAGCTCCGGGGATTGACATCGTTGTCGCGGCTCATTCTCAGACTTTCATGCAAGATCCCCACAGACTTGAAAAAACTATTCTGGTGGAGTCTTCATTCCGAAATCAATATGTCGGAGTGTTCTCTCTAAAGAAACCAATCGATATTAAAAAATATAATCTCGAGGGATTGGACGCCGGGTATGACTCACCACAGGGATCGCCGTCTGAAATGGACCAGCTGATCCTGGATTTCAAAGGAGCCATCGCCAAAATCAATTCTGAAAGAGAATTGTCACTCTTAGATGAGCAGGAGAAAAAGGCGGCGGCATCCGGTGAAAAGATTACCCATTTTCATACTTTTCCGAAGTGTGCCCAATGTCACCTAGTTCAATTCGATTTTTGGAGAAAGACTCGCCACTCTCAGGCTCTTGAGCCCTTGCTCGAGAAGAAACAAGTCAAGAATAAGGAATGCCTCCAGTGTCATTCTGTTGGGATCGGTCATAAAGACGGGTATTCTGACGTGAATCAGTTGAGTTTGGTTTCACAGGCTGCAAAAGAAGAGGATTCTGGTCCCAGGGTGCAAACCTTGGATGGCGAGCAATTAGCCTTTGTCTTACGGGAATTTAAGGGCGCCAGCTCTCTCAAGTCGAAAATAAAGCTCCATGAAAAGGACTCTGAGAAGGTTCCTCTACGCGATTCGTTAGCCATGATGACTTATGCATGGGCTCCCGTTCAGTGCGAAAATTGTCATCGTGCAGGTAGGGGGCACCCTTTCTCGGGTAGGTATACTAAATCAGTAGCGCAGGAGACCTGTCTTCAGTGCCACACGTTCGATCGTGCGCCGAATTGGTACAAGCCCAGCGGCGAACCCAATTTGGAACTTATCGCCGAAAAAAGAAAGATGATCACTTGTCCCGCAGGTGATATCAATCCGGAATCAGACTAACCCAGATTTTCCTCATTCTAGGTAACGCAGGTCGTTCTATGATAGAGGTGGTGGCATTGATATGATTCTAGGAATTGAAACTTCCTGTGACGAGTGTAGCGCATCGGTGGTGACCCATATTCCGGGTCAGGACAGAGTCCGCGTATTGAGTCTAGCTACGTTTTCGCAAACTGAAATTCATAAGCCCTTTGGTGGGGTGGTTCCGGAGGTGGCTTCGCGGAATCATCTCGAAACAATTAATCTTATGATTCAGACTGCTTTGGATGATGCCAAGGTAAAGCCTAAGCAGCTTGAATGTATCGCTGTCACCAATCGGCCTGGTTTGGTTGGAGCACTGTTGGTGGGGTTGAGTGCGGGGAAGGCCTTAGCATACGCCTGTAACAAGCCCCTGGTCCCCGTCCACCACTTGGAAGGTCATGCGGTTAGTGTTTTTCTTACCGATCAGTCAGACTCCCAGCCGGAGGGCTCCTCTGAAGCCGAAAATTTAGAGTATCCGTTATTGCTGGCTATTGTTTCAGGCGGGCATACCAACCTCTATCGGGTTGAAAAATCGCCTCAGTTTTGGACGCCTGATTTTCTAAAATCCTCACTTGTGGGTCGTTCCAGAGATGATGCTGCGGGGGAAGCTTTCGATAAAACGGCTAAAAAACTTGGATTTCCGTATCCCGGGGGGATTTGGATCGACAAAAGTTCCAAGGGAGGAAAAGTGGATGCCTTCCATTTCCCGAGAGCGCTTGGGCAGAAATCGATTCTAGATTTTTCTTTCAGTGGTTTAAAAACAGCGGTTTCGCTGAAGGTTGATGAGCTGAAATCCTCCGGCCAACTAAAAGAAAAAATCCCCGATCTTTGCGCTTCCATTCAGGAAGCGATTGTAGACGCTCTTCTCAATAAGATATATTTAGCAGTACAGAAATATGAGTGCCGCTCTTTGGTCATTGTCGGTGGTGTCGCTGCTAATAGCAGACTTCGCTTTCGATTGGCTTCCGAATGGCAAAGACAAGGGCTAGCGAGGCCCCCAGTCTTTCCTCAAATGGAATATTGTACTGATAATGCAGCGATGATCGCGGCAGCAGGAGCGTTTCGATTCAGACAAGGAAATTTCTTGGAGCCTTTGAAAATGCTTTCTTTAAATGCGTTGGCTAGTGCGGAGGTGTAAATGACTGAAGGTAGGCGACGTGCTTATGGCCAGCACTTTCTAAAAGATCGTTCGATTGCTGAGGCCATTGCTCGTGCTGCAGTCGAAGAAGGAAAAAAAGCACACTGCGGATCTTTTTTGGAGATTGGACCTGGTAGAGGAGCAATTACCGAGCCTTTAATTCACATGCTCGATGGATCGCCACTGATCCTCGTCGAAAAAGATCGAGCCCTGGCCGAACACTGGCGCGCGAATGCAGCTTCTGAAGTCTTCTCGAGTGATTTTTTGGAGCTGTCTGATGAAAAATGGCTGAAAAAGCCGCCTGTAGCAGTGGTTTCAAATCTTCCTTACTCCTCTGGTACACAGATTCTTATTCAGCTGGCCCGACGATTCCAAGGAATTCCGGTCATGGTTCTTATGTTCCAAGCTGAGGTAGCCCGTCGGGTTCGGGCTGAGCCATCTACCCCTGATCGAGGGAGCCTTTCGCTTTGGATTCAAAACCGCTGGGATGTTCGAAAGTTGATCACGGTAAAACCGTCGGCTTTTTCTCCTCCGCCAAAAGTGCTTTCCGAGGTGATCGTATTGCATCGACGATCTGAAAGTAGAATAGAAATCGGTGATGCAGAGTTTGAGGTTGAAGGGAAACAAATAGACGAGGAAGTCCTGTGGGAAAAGGTATTAAAAGCGGCTTTTGCCCATAGGCGAAAGATGTTGCGATCCTCTTTCCCCTGGCAAAACGCCTTGGCGCTATCCGGGGTTGATGGTAAGAAGCGGGCAGAAGCGTTGGACTGGACTGAATGGAGTCAGCTTTTCCAGGCGGTAAAGGCAGTGATAAAACAGTCTTAATACCCCAGATCCAGGAACGCGCTCGAGGGGTATTATGCAGTTCAGATCTTCTTTTCTGGTTTTCACCTTCTTTTTTATTTTCCTGAGCAATTTAGCACTGGCCAATGTCGGAGACATCTTTGGATTCGGCTCTCGGTCCATGTCATTGGGAGGGGCAGGTGGGAGTCTTGGCTCGAGCCCCTCTGTTGCCTATCATAATCCGGCTGCGCTTGCCGCCGCGGCTGACGAGGGGCCTCGTTTTAGAGCGAGCTGGGGATTTGTCTATGTTCAGCCCACTTTTACTCCGATCAATAGTGTAGTGACACAAAATACATTCATTGCCGACGGGCTAGCTACTGGCAATGTGGACATGACCTACAAACCAACTGTGGGACAAGAACTCGGATTTACGTATCGTCTTTTCCCTGAGGTCGGAAATTTTACAATTGGCCTGATTAGCTTCCTCCCTTTTAACCAGCTAGCTTATATGGATTCGGGGGAAGCTTACGTACCTGAGTATTTTCAATACCGAGCGCGGACACAGCGTCCTCAAGTTGAGTTCGGAGCCGGCGCCGCTCTTGGCAAAGGACTTTACCTGGGAGCCGGTGTGCATGCTGCTTTTACTCTGACTGGAAATGGAACCGTTTTCTTAAATACCCAGGCAAATACTGCGTCTTCAATGCGATTCACTGCCAGTATGTTACCTAAACTCGCGCCTTTTTTTGGAGTCTATTACGCTCCTCCAGAAAAGCCATTCAGCTTAGCGACTGTTTTTAGAACTCCGGTGGCATCAGATAATAATTTTTCCTTGAGCTCCTCGGCTCGTGTCTTTGGACCTCTTCCTGGGGTTGATTTTAATTTTATGGCTGTTTCGGCCCTGTTTTACGATCCGATGGCCTTGGAAATTGGAGGAACCGTTACCCCTACTTCTTGGCTGAAGGTGGTGGGCCAAGTGGATTGGCAGATTTGGAACCAGTTTAGAGCTCCTGCAATGCTGATTTCGCAACCTCAGACCACGCCAGTGGGAACTGGCTCGTTTTCGATTGCTTCAGGCTCTGTTCCTGCCTTTAACTATGTCAACATTGTCGTGCCTCGGGGCGGGGTCGAGATTTCTTTTTCCGACACGACCGTTCTGCGATTAGGATATTACTATCGCCCCAGTATGATTGAGGGGGTGCCAAATGGCGCTGGGAACTATCTGGACCCGGCTACACATGCAGCAAACATTGGACTGGGTCTGAAAGTTCCTCATTTTCTTACCCTAGAAAACCCTCTCAATATTGATTTTAACTTCACATATCAGCTTTTGACGGCCTTTCGAGTGACCAAAACAGCCGGAAACGAGGCTGGAGTGAGTACAGATCAAAAGATTGGATCTCCCGGTTATGACGTAGGTGGAAATCTGCTCGGAGGTGGGGTATCCCTGTCAGTGGCGTTCTAAATGAAAAAAATCCATTTTGTAAAAGATCATTTTTTTGCGGGAATGTTGGTTGTGATTCCACTCGGTGTTATCGCGTGGATCCTTATGACTCTTTGGCAGAGTCTTGTCCTCCTTCAGCTGATTTTCCCAGAGTCTCTACAGCCTGAGAATTTTTTTGGTAATGGCCCCGTTTCGTATGGAATTCGGGTTTTAGCAACGCTGGGGCTTTGCGTTGTAGCACTCATTACGGTCTCACTCTTAGGGTGGGCATCCAAGCAGTACCTTGGCGGAAAAATACTGGAGTGGGTAGGGGAAATTATCCAAAGAATTCCCGTTATCAGAAGTGTCTATTCCTCCTTAGATCAGCTGTTGAGGGCGTTAGCCGCCGGTGGGGGACAGCAGTTTAGTCGGGTGGTCTATGTTGAATATCCCAGAAAAGGGATGTGGACTTTAGCTTTTGTAACTGGCTCAGCCAATTCAAGTCCATTGGGCGAGAGACATCTCAATATTTATGTCCCTACCACCCCTAACCCTACTTCCGGGTTTTATCTATTGGTGCCCGAGAGTGAAGTTAGAGATGCAAACATGAGAGTCGAAGAGGCTTTTAAAGTCATCCTATCGCTAGGGATTGCCCAGCCCGCAGGTTCAGCTGGGGATATGGCCACTAGGAGTCATTAAAATGAGCAAGGAAAGTCCTTCGGGCGGCGAAAAGGTGATCTCTACCAACCCTTCAGCTCATTCGAACTATTTTATTCAAGAGGTGCTTGAAGCTGGAATTATGCTTCAAGGGACTGAGGTGAAGAGTATTCGGGCGCAAAGTCCCAATCTAAAGGATGCTTGGATTGAGGTTCGTTCTCGATCGGGAAAATTTGAAGCCTATCTATTGAATGCCCATATTGGCCCCTACACCCATGGGAATATTTGGAATCATGAGTCTCTAAGGAAACGGAAGCTACTCCTCCATACGCACCAGCTGTCGAGGTTGTATGTTGCTGTGACTCAAAAAGGCATGACTCTTGTCCCCACAAAAATGTATTTCAAAAAGGGTCGCGTTAAGGTCGAAGTCGGCGTTGGTAAGGGGAAGAAGAAATTTGACAAAAGAGAGACTTTGAAGAAGAAGTCTGCGGACCGTGAAATGGAGCAAGCCCGAAAAAGGTAAAACTCATTTGTTTTTTTAAAAATTAGAGGTTTAATCGAGTTATGACATCCACAGAAAAGACATCTTCGGAGCAAACCGTTCATACCAGCTTGGCAGCCACGACGATAATTCGAGACACAGTTTCAAAAATCTTTCTAGAGCGTGTAAAAACAACTCCTTCAAAAATCGGATTCCAGTTTAAGGCAACTTATCCCGAGCTCGGGTCAGTTGGAGCCTGGACGGAGTGGAGTTACCGTGAATTCTATTTAAAGTGTAGATTAGTTTCATTCGGGCTGATGGGGCTCGGTTTAAAACCGGGCGATCGGGCTGGAATTATTTCCAATACCCGAATTGAGTGGTCCCTATCTGATATGGCGATACTAGGGGCGGGGGCGGTCACTGTTCCAATCTACGCATCCAGCACGGCCGAAGACAGTGCATACATTGTCGAGCACGCAGAGATTCGAGTAATTTTTGCAGAGGATTCTAAACAGGTTCAGAAATTTTTACAGCTCCGACAGGCGAATCCAAAGTGCATGCCCTCTCTGGAGAAAATTGTGGTTTTCGAGCCATCAGCTGTGCTTGCCTCTGCAAACTTTGGCGACCTGGGCAAGATGGTTTTGACATTTCAGGCGCTCGATGAGCTGGGAAAAAGAGAAGAGGCCAGAAATCCTACTCGGTTTGATGAGAATTTGTCGGCAAGCAAACCTAGTGACCCTCTCACTATTTGTTACACATCGGGTACTACTGGGGTCCCTAAAGGGGTCATTGTTACTCAAGACAATATGGTTAGCGTTTTAGAGGACGCAGGGCTAATTGTTCAGCAGTTAGACTCACAGCCCGAACAACAGATTTTTCTCTCGTTTCTGCCGTTTTCCCATGTCATCGGTAAAGTCGAGTCGATGATTATCTACGCTCTGGGTTGTAAACAGATTTTTGCCGAAAATATCGACAAAATAGTAGCGAACATGGGTGAGGTCAGGCCGACAATCTTGTTCTCGGTTCCTCGTATTTTTGAAAAAGCTTTTGCTCGAGTTCTGGCTACAGTTGATGCTGGCTCTCCGCTGAAAAAGACTCTTTTCCATTGGGCAATGAAGGCTGGCAGAAATTATTATTCTCAAGTCTGGGCAGGACAAACTCCCACTCTGCTCAGTCGCCTGGAATATGAGACTGCCAAACGGCTAGTTTTCCATAAAGTTGCTGCCCGGTTTGGTGGAAGATTAGGCTATGCGATCTGCGGGGGGGCTCCCTTGCCTCAGGAAATTGGTGAGTTTTTTCAAATTATTGGGATCTCGATTCTGGAAGGCTACGGTTTGACTGAGACCTGTGGACCTATTACCGTGAATACTCCGCGAGAATGTCAATTCGGAAGAGTAGGGAAGCCATTGCCTGAAGTCAGTATCAAGCTCGGCGATGATGGCGAGGTCCTTTGTAAATCTAGGAAGGTCTTTGCCGGTTATTACAAAATGGAAAAGGAGACCAGCGAGGTTCTTAAAGATGGATGGTTTTCTACCGGGGACATTGGGACTTTAGACTCGAAGGGCTCTCTGAAGATCACAGATCGCAAAAAGGATCTGATCGTTACCAGCGGTGGAAAAAATGTGGCACCTCAGAAAATCGAAAACATTGCCAAATCTCAAAAGTACGTTAGCCAGTTTGTTGTTCATGGCGATCGACGGAATTACCTGACAGCCTTGGTGACGTTGGATAAAGACGGAGTTATTAAATATGCTCAAGACAACCAAATTTTGTTTAGTGAGTATGTAGAGTTAATTAAAAATCCAAAAATCATCTCTTTAGTGCAGAGGATTGTTGACGATGTGAATAAACATCTGGCCTCGTATGAGAGCATTAAAAAGTTTGTCATATTACCCCAGGATTTTTCAGTCGAGACGGGCGAGCTGACCCCTTCGTTGAAAATCAAACGTCGGGTCGTGGGTCAAAAGTTTAAAGCCGAGCTGGATAGTATGTATGCCGACTCCGCTGTGCGTTTCCCTTGACTCTTTTTCTGAGATTCGATAGTTAGCAGAGTATAGTAATCAAGTGCTGTCCAAGGAGTGATCATGGCTCGCGTTACCATTGAAGATTGTTTGAAGAATGTCGAAAACATGTATGAGCTTGTTCATTTGGCAACCAAACGTGCTCGACAGCTGTATAAAGGCGCAGATCCTTTGGTTAAAAGCAAAAATCGTATCATTGTGACTGCCCTGCGTGAAGTGGCAGCCGGCAGAGTAAAAGCAGCTACACCGGACAGTTTCTTGGGGTTAGATGAAGATCTACCCCCCATGTCTAACTAAGCTTTTTAGGGGAAAACCGAATAGGGGAAGAACTCGTGCAAAAGACTATCGTCTTTGAATTAGAGCAGAGTAAAAAGCGACTCAACTATTTTAATCTAATTAAAGAAAAAAACGGACCCTCTTTGTCTGTATCAAAGTGGATCCAAATCTATTCCGAGCGAACAACTCGACTTGAAAAGAAAGTCAAAGAACTCTCAAAGCCAGGTTCTTAATTTGTCAGCTCAGAATAAGCTCTTTGTTTCGAAACCGAAACTTTCGCGGTTGAGCTAGACTTCGCTTTTTTTGCTACTTTGGCAGCTGCTGTATTTGATTGAAGAGCAAGATCAAAAACCTCTTCCACATGGCTGACATAATGAATGGTTAAACCCTTGAGTGCGTAATCTGGGACCTCAGAGATGTCTTTTTGATTTAGCTTTGGAAGAATCAAGGTATTGATTCCTGCCCGTCGAGCCGCCAGGACTTTTTCCTTAATCCCCCCAACGGGCAAAACCTTGCCCACTAAAGAGAGTTCGCCAGTCATTGCAGTTTTGTGTCGCGCTTTTCGGCCGCTGAGAAGCGAATAGAGCGCTGTAGCCATTGTAATTCCTGCAGAGGGTCCATCTTTAGGGATTGCGCCTGCCGGAATATGGAGATGAATATCTTTAGATCTGAGCCATTTCCTATCCAAGAGCCCTTCTGAGGAGCCTTTCTTTTTCACATAAGTCCAAGCAATGGCGGCACTCTCAGTCATGACATCGCCCATTTTTCCAGTGAGCTTCAGTTGTCCACCACCAAGAGTATCTGCCGCCTCAATAAAAAGAATATCTCCGCCAAGAGCAGTCCAAGCGAGTCCTACGACAACGCCCGGAGAAGTCATTCTTTCGGCGATTTCGTTGTAATAGCGTTTAGGTCCTAACCACTCTGTTAAATCTTCTTCTCCAATGAAGATGGGAGAAACTTTAACGTGTCTGCCATTCTTTGCTTTCTCGAGACTCTTCCCTTCGCTGACAATCTTTGCGGCAGCTTTTCTAGCAATTCGATTCAGCAGCTTTTGCAAGGAGCGTAGGCCCGGTTCCCGCGCGTAATCGGTCATCATTTTTCTGAGCGCGGGTTTTTCGATTTTTAAAATCGATGTACTAAGTCCATTCGCTTCGAGTTCCCTAGGAATCACATAACGAGTTGCGATGTCCTCTTTTTCTTCAAGTGTGTAACCGGGCAGCTCGATGACTTCCATTCGATCGAGAAGGGGGCCCGGTATAGAATCCGTTGTATTGGCTGTGGTAATAAAAAGGACTTTTGAGAGATCAAAAGGGACATCTACGTAATGATCCAGGAATGCCGTATTTTGTTCTGGATCAAGAACTTCTAACAATGCGCTAGCTGGGTCACCCTGAAAACTCTGTCCAAGTTTATCGATTTCATCCAACATTAAAACTGCGTTCTTGGTTCCGGCGCGTTTTAGCCCCTGGATGACTTTGCCAGGCATGGCTCCGACATAGGTTCTTCGGTGTCCCTTAATTTCAGCTTCGTCTCGCATTCCTCCGAGAGAAAATCGAAAAAATGTGCGCCCCATAGTCTTGGCAATGGACTTTCCAATCGACGTTTTGCCCACTCCGGGAGGGCCGACTAGACAAATGATCGAGCCCTTTGGGTCGGACTTCAGTTTGCGTACGGCCAGAAATTCAATAATTCTTTCTTTCACTTTTTCGAGGCCATAGTGTTCGGAATCTAAGATTGACCGAGCATGCTTTAGGTCGAGGTTATCCACGGATTCCTTAGACCAAGGAAGTGAACATAGAATGTCTAAATAGTTCCGGGTCACATTATATTCAGGCGAACTCTCTGAAAGACTTTCGAATTTTTCTAACTCTTCAAGCGCAGTTTTTTTTGCGTCCTCAGGCATGCCCGCGGCTTCGATTCTTTCCTTAAAACTCTTACTGTTTTTATCCTTCCCGTCGACTTCAGTTCCCAATTCGCGCTTGATGGATTTCAGCTGTTCTTTGAGGAAGAACTCTCGTTGGAGTTTCGTCAGCTTCGTGTTCACGTCTTCATTAATTTTCTTTTGAAGATCTGCAACGTCTTGTTCTCTTCTGAGATGGATCAAAAGTTTTTCAAAACGTTCTTTAACAGAAAGTGTTTCTAAGAAGTCTTGAGCCTCAGATTTGGGCAGGGAAAGTGCAAACGCCACAAGATCAGCTACCGTGGCAGGGGTTGGCGCATTGATCATTGCCAAACGCATTTCTTCAGTGAAAAATGGGTTTGCTTCAGAAAGCTTTCGAACATGACCGATGACCGAACGAGTGAGAGCATCCATTTCAGTGGATTTTTCAGTCGAATCATCCAGATATTCAGTTTCAACTACGATATAGGGTTGCTCAGAAAGAACTTTCTTACTCTTAAAGCGTCTTAAGCTGTGAACGAGTAGGTTGACGCTCCCATCAGGCATTTTCAGTCTTTTGATGATTTTAACAACTACGCCAACCGTGTGGAGGGCGTCCGGCTTTAACGTCTCTGTCACATCTCCTTGGCGAGTCTGTAAGAGCCCCAGCATTCTCTCTCGATTGATGGCTTCTTCAACCATGGCAACATGTCTAGGAAGGGTAATCAAAAGGGGAGCAAGTAAGGTCGGAAAAACAACCGGGCTATTGACCGGCAAAACAAAAAGGTTAGGCGGAAGAATCTGGTCTGGCAGCGCTAGATCTGAGGATTTCGCTGGGGGCTGGACAGCATTTTCACCCGCGTCGGAGGCCGGGTTAGGGGTGGGTTTTTCGGGCTGCTTTTTCTTGTCTGCCATAATGGTTCGCCTTGATAAAAGATTGATTTCACTTAAGACTTTTTAATAATGGGTATCAAAGCCGCCTTGGCAAGAGGGCAGGAAAATTCTTCCAGAATTCTCAGGACTTATCGAGCTTAAGGGGCTGCTGAGCGGATGGACCTCTGGATTTGATCCAAAAGGTCGCTTGCCCGTGAAGAATCGGGTTCGTCACTTTTGGAGTAACCCAGCGAGGTCCCATCTGAATTCAGCTTTTCAATTTCCTCGGTCACATCGACCTGGACATTGACACCGCCCATGACTGTCTTGGCGGTAATGAAGTATTTGAATCGTGTTTGAAGGTAGACTGTTCTGGGAAGGTCATTGACCGTATATTCCTGGTATTTGTCTCGTGATCTGCCGTAAATCCAGTCGGTTTTCAAAGTTCGTTTTGTTAACTTTTTCAGCTCTATTACGCTGACTTCGTCGGGGTCACGGTCAATAATCCGATGCTTCTCCAGGGCTGCTTCTATGGCTTTCCATAAGGTAGGCATGTCTTCTTCAAACGTACGGTCGGTTTTAAGCGTGGCATAAGATTGCTGCTTCACCTGGGGGCCTGAGCACCCAGAAAAAAGCATTCCCGTACAAAGAGCGCCCATGAGGGCGAGGCTGGAGGAAAAGAAAAGCAGGGATTTCGATCCTTTTGACATCATGGACCGAAGATAATGGAATCCCTTAGGTCCCGCTAGTGCTTTTCTTTGCAAAATCCACGATTACTCGAACCGGGGAACTAAGCTCAAAAACTTCAATAGAAGGAGGATTCTTCAGTTCAATTGAAAAGGTCCAAAGATCGTCCTCGACCTTTGGAAGAAGATTCACTTTCTTTACTAAGGCGCTTTTTTGAAAACTGGCGAGGACTTTTTTTGTATCAAAGGCAAGCTGAGGGTTTCCCCAAATACTGAGCAAGACCTGCTTTTCCTTGGGGTGAATTGCAAGCTGGTAATAAGGGGGGCGTGGAATGGGGGTGGTCTCCCCGTTGCGGGTGCCCTCTAGGTCAATCACCAGCCGCTCATAAGGTGTGGCGAGGGCCTCTTTGCCCGAAATCCCCGAGCGGCGAATGTCTTTTATGATGACATCCTGAATATTTCTGTCCCCGCCTGTGATCAGGCCTTCTTTTCGGTAGATCTTATTCTTCTGATTCCCAGCAACGAAGATTTGGTCCTGCCTAAGCTCAGAAAAAGCGTTTGTTTCGCCAAAACACCCGAGAGCTATCAGGAAAAAGCCGATGAGTCTTCTGCCGCTAGTTGCTGACATAGAATATCCCCTTTCAGTTAAGGGTAGCGGGCATTAGTCAAACGGGCAAGGGTACTCCTTTTTTCAGTCTAGAATTGATCCCCAGGTGGCAAAGAACAAGGATTGCCCAGGGGATGAACCAGCCAATAACCGCGTTTGAATCTTCGGCTCGGACCTGTTCTGAAAACTGGACCGAAGAGATTAGCCCACCGCCACCTTTTGGGTCGGAGGGTTTGCTGACATCGGCGATTCCACCACAAAAACCAGTCGTACCGACGTCCTTCGTTGGAGGGTTTCCGGGTGGGCTTTGATAGGGCGGATAGTTTTCAGTAAGAGAGCAACGGGAGTTTTCTTTCCATAATTCAGCGCGCGGTGCGCTCCCCCAGCGTCCGGTCAAAAGGAAGAAAGGAACGCGATCCAAAGAGCTTGGGGCAGGGTAATAGCGGTAGTTAAGACGATCCCCCGAGACCTTTAACCAGTAGTCGCCTGGTGGAAGGTCTTCAGCTGTGAGCGTCGAATCAAAATCCTGGTATCCAGAGGTTCCTTGGTAAACCGGATCTTGGAGGGTGGCACTTACCGGGTTTCCATTCGCATCCAAGATAGAGAGGCTAAGATGAATCGGCGAATAGAGGCTGTAACTGAGGGCATGAATTTCGATCGAGCCAGCCAAACCCTTTAAACTAAAGAGTTGAAAATCGGGTGTATTAGAAAATCGCCCTAAAAATCCAAAACCACCCGAGGGGGCTGCTTTGCCATCTATCAAAGGAGCAGTGGGGGGCTGGGCAGTCTGGGTGATGCCACCCGAGCAGTTTACCGAAAAGGGTGGTGAGGAAGTGGTCCGATCGTTTTGGACTTCGATGGGTGTTGGCTGTCCAGACCCTGTTCCTGTCAGGAAAGTCCTTATAAAAGCTTTGTTCTGTGGGCAGACATGAAAATCCATTTTTGAATAAAAAGAAGGTAAAGCTCCCGAACCAGCGTAGAAGGGCTCGGCCATTAAATAATACCGATCCGGTATGAGTCCGTCGATTCTATAGCTCCCGTTGGCTTGAGAAATTCCAGTACTCAATGCCGTTCCACGGGTTTCTGAAACCGCGACAATATGAGCTCCAAACAAGGGATTTCCCTGTTCGTCAGTAACCGTTCCCTCGATGCTTCCTCGGGCTTTGCGAGAGGGGGATGGGTAAAGAGTCCGAATACCTGCAAGATCATCGCAGCCCAAATGAGCCTGTTCTGGGCTTTCGGTAAAAAGCATCGTAGCCTGCAAGTTTCCGGTATGGGAGAGCCCCAAAGCATGTCCGAGCTCGTGGGTAATCACGTTTTGAATAAAAACTCGGGGCCGATCTTGAGTTCGTGCGGATTCCAAAGACCCGTAACCTGAGGTGTCTTTGGGGTTCATCGTAAAGACATAATCGAGGTCATTGAGGGAAATATCTGCTTCCAAAATATTTCCAGTATCCGGGTTAAACCAAACCTGAGTGACGCCCAGAACATTTGAGGCCATCCGAGGGACGGAGGAGGGAGCAGAAGAAGCAAAGTAAATCGTCGACTTTCCGTCCATCGCGCTCTGAGTTGGAAAGTTAGTGAGGTCTGTGCCCTGCCAGTAGTCGAAGTCGAGCTCTTGAAAGGAGGCGTATTTCCACCTTTGGAGGCCCTTGACGACTGAGTCAAAAAAATCCTGAGATGAAATACCATTTAAATTTTGGGCATTCCCGGCGACGTTGATTTTAGCATTTTTCCATTTCATAGCCAGGCCAAGGGGCGTGACTGAGGGAACATAGGCTAGCGCAGCGGAGCAACTCAGTGCGGCCAAAAGAGCCCAGAAAGCCATTTTTCCCCCCTTCGAAAACGACCTAAGATTTCGGGGGGCGTTTTTTGAATCCCATGAAAATGGCAACCCCCAAGCCCCCGAGAGTCAATAATCCGGCTAAATAAATTAAGAAAGAATTTTGTGAACTCTCGGCTTCTGAAGATTCTAAAGCGTTTGACGGAGGAGCAGAAGCTGATGCGACGGGCAAAGGCTGCACTGATTTTTGAGGAAGAGGCAGCGAACTCCCTTTTCTGTCAGGTGTTTGCTCTTGGTTTCGGATCAGTTGCCTTAGGTCATCCAGGCTCCATTTTTTACCGGAGGGATTATTTTGGCCCAGGAGTCCCGGCCCGGAGAGGTACTCATGGCCGTCCGAGCCACTGACCACGTCATACTTACCCATCATCATCCCATTGACGTCGTAGGTACCCTCAGAGTTGCGGTCACGCAGGAACACGACGACGTCTTCGCCTTTCTCGAAACTAGCGGTCCCGTCGATAACCAGGCCGACGCCGTCCTTAGTCCCTCCCAGCTCGCGAATCATCACACTCTGGGCAGCAACGTCCCCCTTGAGTCCTTCGGGCCCCTGAACCTCATAGAACGTGTAGACACGTCGGACCCCATCGGCATCGTGGCCCCAATCGGAATAGCTCATCCCGACCTTACCGCGGATAATAACGGGGGTACCCCGGACACTATCAGGGAACTCCTGGGGGGCAAAAGTGGTGCTGAGGGCAATACCCGAGGTCAGAAGACCGAGGAGGAGGATCATCGGAGAGTATTTCATGGTTTTTGGTCCCTTTTTGTCTGAAGCAGCATGTTTCTATTTGAATCGGACTCGATCCGATGTTAAACGAACAAGCCATGGATCGCTAGCTCAGTTGGTAGAGCAGCTGACTCTTAATCAGCGGGTCGCAGGTTCGATCCCTGCGCGATCCACCAAAAAACTAAAAAACCCCCAAAAACCCAATCCAACCCAAGAAACGCAAAGCGTTTCGATCCGCAGGGATCGAAAGGCGGAAGCGACGGGCACCCGAGCCCCGCAGGAGCGAAGCGACGAGGAGCCGGGTCGGCGCTGAGCCCGGGCTGCAGGAAAAATGCGAAGCATTTTTACCGGAAGCCGATCAGATGTAGATTCAAGAACAAGATCAAAAGCAGATCAAAAACAAGATCAAAACAAGATCCCCAAGAAAATCAGAAAACCAAAAAAAGCCCCTCCAAAAGACGAAGAGCCAAAGAAATCCAGAGTCGACCCAGGAGAAAATATGAAAATAAAAAACCCCAGAAAAACGAAACCCAAAAAAATAGTCCTAACCGGAGGACCAGGAGTAGGAAAAACCTCAATCCTAAAATGCCTAAAAGACCTAAACTACGAAGTAAGACCCGAAGTCTTCACATATCTATTCGCCCAAGCCCAGCAATCCCAAAAATTCAATGAAGCCTACTTAACGTCACCCGAACTAATTAAAAACCTAATAAAAGCTCAAAAACAACAAGAAAGCCTACCGGTAAAAGGAAACCAACTCTTCCTAGATCGCTCGAAAGTAGACATCCTAGGCTACACAAAGAACCTAAAAATTCCCGTAAATAAAGAAGATCAAACTTGGTTAACCAGCAACGACTACGATCTAATCTTCGTAATCGAGCCACTTCCCAAAAAAAACTATGATCAAAACAAAATACGAAGGCAGACTCAAGAGGAGTCCCTAGAACATCACGAAAGTATCGTAAATCACTATATTGACTACTTAGAACTCAACGGCAGAGATCCCGCCCAGTGCATGATCAAAGTTCCATTTTTCGAAGGAAGCAGAGAAAACTCCGTCCAAAAAAGGACCCAGTTCATTTTAAAAGAAATTAAGAATCGACAAAGACCCTGACTTCACAGTGTGGTATTTTTCCTCTACGTGGGGGAAAATAAAAAATGAAGATGGTAGCTCTACGTTAAGTATGCGAGGCATATTGCCAAAATCGAAACATTATCTAAATTCGGGTACCATTTTTTGAGAATGTTTCGAATTTCGAAAGACTGCCGAGTCCTATCCGACTGAGTGGAAATTCCAAACCGGGATGAGTCGCAAGGGCAACCCGTAGGACAATGCCTGGGCCGAGAATTTCATGAGGAGATGGCAATGGGGTGTGGAGGTCATTCGCCTTCTCAGGGTCTTTTAGACGCTCTACACTGAGGAACTGGAATACAGTTCAAAAGCTAAATGAGCTATTATCCACATAAGCTTCATTCTCAGAACTTCCACTAATTAAGTTTGTCAGGCACTACAGTTCGGGAAGGCCGCAGTGATTGCAGGGTAGGTGCCGGCGTTTTCTTAAGCCAAGGATAAGGGGGTAGAGGCTTCAGTTTCTCCAAAATGGCCTGAGGGGCTAGGAAATCCCCTGCACCGTTGTCCGTGAAAGTACTTAAGCCTTCCAGGCAAAACTGATACTTGGTTTTTTCGACTCTTCCGTGATCGCCGGAATGAATTCTCTTAAGTTTTTCTTCCTCTGTAAATCCACCGCCGTATTGAAGGCCATCTGCCTCAGTCAAGGAATTGGGCTTGAGTTCCTCTGAGAAGAAGGTCTGCACTTTAGTACCTTGCATAAGTGAGTCGGCATGGCCTGCGACCTTTGTAATCGTTCGTGCTGTGGCATAGAGGGTTTTCATAAATTCTCTATGTTTAGCGCCTAGCGTTTCGGCCTCACTCTGACGGCCGGCCGCTTCAGCCCGTTTTAGCGCTTGTTCTGTTGCTTCTGCTTCTTTCTTAAGAAGAATTTGCTGGGTTCCCAGACTCAGTAGTTCCTTCTTGAGAAGGGGATCGAGCTCGGTTGCGGTGAACGAGTCCAAAAACATCGCCAAGCTAATCATTGCTGATTCAGAGGAAGGAGAAAGTTCCTCGAAAAAAAATGTCTCCAACACACCCAGCTGAGTGAATTGAAGTTTTCCGAGCTTCTTTGAAGCCTCCTGGTACTTTTTTAAAAAGCTCACTGCTCGTTCTTCCGTAATGATTCCAAAAGAACCTTCTTTTGCGCTCGTCTTTTTTAAGCTTTTCCACTGCTCTTCAATGGGTTTAAAGGTCTCTGGCTTGACCAGTTGCTCTTTTAAACTGGCGATTGCAAGATCTAAGTCTAGATTCTTTTTTAAGCTGTGCTTGTGAATTCGAAGTTTTGGAGTGCTCTTTAAACCAAGGACAAAGCTGATGACCAAGTCATCCGACAGGTAGCAGTCTTTGCTGATTTTTGTCGCCAGTCCTTTCATCAGTTCGCTGGCCTCGGCGTCAATGTCATCCAAAGAGTAGACGACTCCGGCCCATCCCTCAACCAGGTCCACGTAGCTGTGCCAGTCTCCGATTTGAACATGTCTCATCTTCGGTTCAGTGGTCGGGATTCCATCAGGAAAAGGTATTTTGGTTTCGCGGTCATTTTTCATCCAAAAATTAACCGAATTTCCACCGAGGCTGACGACGGGCGCTTTCTTGCGGCGCGGATTTTCATCTGAGTTGGGGTTTTTTAAAGCGTATTTCTGGGCTGTAAGTTTTTCAGCTCTTTTAGACTGAATTAGAGTGCGAATGCCAAGTTCGGAATAAAGCTGATCATCATCTAGGGAAACAATGAGCGTGTCTTCGTCGGGGTTTCGGAGGGTTTCAAGTTCTTTGGGGTGAATGATGTTCAGATTGCAGTCCAAGTCATCTTTCATGCACCTCAGGGCTTCAATCGTCGGGATGATTTTAGAAAGAGGGCCTAGATCGGGGTTAAATAGATTGAACCGGATCTTGCCTCCAAATTTCAACTCAAAGTAAGAAGTGAGCTGGCTGATGGTCTCGCGCTCGTACTGCCGAAAGGAAGTGTCATTCCTAAAAACCTTGGGAGTGTT